>JANRFB010000034.1:3377-5888 GCA_030725785.1 Solirubrobacteraceae bacterium | reverse complement strand
GCGATGCCGACCTCGGCAACTACCGCCGGCGGCGCTACGAGGGCGGTCACGACGCGGTCACTCTGGCCGTTAATGATTAGAGATGCAACCGAAAGCTGAAGCCTTGCCGACAATCCGGCGATCGCGACCGCCTCCTCGCCGCTAACGAGCCCTGGCCGCACGCGCAGGCTGCCAGCGGCAAGAACCGCGCGGCTAACGAGCAAGACGGATTGTTGGGCGATCACGGCCCAACCGAGCTGCGCGAGGGTCGCCCCAGAGCCGACGAGCCAGATCACGGCGGTCAGGTAGCCAACCGATCCCAGAGCAGCCGTGACGGCAATCGACGTGAAGCGGCCCTGACCTTGAAGCAGATTTGCGAGCGCCGCCATCGCCAGACCGAGCGGAACGGCGAGACCGACGATTCGGAGCAGCTCCGTCGCCTGCTCCTCAAGGCCGCGGGGAAAGTCGAAGAGCGCTGCGATCTGCGGCGCAAGCAGCTCGATTATCAGCGCCGCGAGAATCCCGATGCCGAGATAGAACGTGAGCGTAGACCAGAACACGCGCGCCGCCCCCGCGTGGTCATCGGCGCCTCGCGCTACCGCTATATAGCGCTGGACCGCAGGCGCCATCCCCGCTTCAATGATGCCGATGTAGATCACGATTGCCATCGAGACCGTCCAGACGCCATAGGCAGCTTTGCCAACGTAATCGATGATCATCGGCGTCGCGATCAACGCGGCGGCAATGCCGATCAGCGCTGTGATTACGCTGGCGCTGATATTTCGCTGGGCGGTCCGCACCGCACCAAGCCTACGCGCGCTGGTAGAACGAACGCCATGGGAGTGATCCGAGACCGCACAGTTGCCGCCCTTCCTCTTCGCCTCAGATGGTGGCTTGCGCAGCGCGGAGAGTACGAGCTAGCCGTCCGCTACCTCGGCGGACTAAGCGGCGTCGAGATCGGCGGCGGCGCCCACAACCGCTTCCCTGTTGACGCAATCAACATCGATCGCTTCGGCGAGATGGACACGGAGTACAAAGACGAGGAACGGCGTCTGGCGCGCCGCGCACTCGCCGTTGACATCGTCGCGCCCGGCGATGATCTGCCGCTCGAGGACAAGTCGGTCGACTTCGTGCTTGCCTCACACGTGATCGAACACTTCCCTGATCCAGTCAAGGCGCTGCTCGAGTGGGAGCGCGTCGCCAGTAGATACATATTCCTCGTTGTGCCCCACCGCGACCGCACATTCGACTCGGATCGAGAGCTGACGCCGGTTGACGAACTGATTGAGCGCCATGCGAGCGGCTTCAGCTCCGACGAGGACAGGCACTGGTCGGTCTGGAGCTGCGAATCGTTTGTAGAGCTGTGCCAACGGATTGGCCTCAGCGTCATCGAAACCGAAGACCCCGACAAGAAAGTCGGCAACGGCTTTGCGGTTGTGATCGCGGCGAGTGCGGGGTCTTCTCTCAGCGCTGAGAAGTAGCAGCGTCCGAAAGCTCTTCGTTGGCCGCAACTACCGCGCCGGAAAGCAGCAAGCCAACCAACGCAACAGCCGGCATCTCCCAGTCCCAGTCGAGCCCTGCATGGACGGCGAGCGCACCGAGGGCCGCCAGCGTGCCGCCCGCCTCAGCGCGGCGACCGCGCAGGACGTTCCTACCGCTCCAAGCAACACCGCCAATGAAGAGCGCGAGAGAAAGGAGTCCAAGCAGCCCCAGCTCCGCTGCCGTTTCGATGTACAGCGAGTGCGCGTCAAGGGCAGGGTCAAGGATCGTCCGCTCGCGGCGCCAAACGACGCGGAACGAGCCGGCGCCATCGCCTACGAGCGGCGCAGCAACAAACATTCCGCCGGCGACCTTCCAGTAGGCATAGCGATTGCTCTCAAACGAAGCGAGGCGGCGAGTGTCGGCTCCATAGCGGGGCTGGCCGGCGCTACTGCCGTTGCCTGCCGCGGCGGCAATGAAGCCGAGCACGATTACGGCCGCAAGGCTCGCCACAAGTACGCGCGACGAGGAGAGAGGCTTCCCGCTTGCTCTGTCGGCCCAGCGCCGCGCGAGGAGGATGGTTGCAGCGAAGACGATCAAGATTCCCGCCAGCAGGATCAGCCCCTCCCGCTCGCGAGTTGCGAGCGAGCCTTGAAGAGTGCGTGCGGCGGGCAGCAGAGCCGCCACGATTGATGCGGCGACGGCGCCACCGACACCAACAACGATCACCCTGAGCTGACGGCGCTCGCGGCAGAAGACGATCAGAAGGATTGCGCCGACCGCAACGGCGACGAGGGCGCCGCGAGAGAACGTCAGGTAGACCCCGACGCCCAGCGGTACAACGGCGCCAAGAGCGAAGCTACGTAGCCAGCCGGCCCGGCTCGGGTCGGCCGCTACGCGCAGCAGCAGGATCAACCCAACGGCGGCCAGTATCCCGCTCGCGTTCCAGTAGGTCAGCGGCTGTTCAAGCCGGCCGGCAGCAGATTGGCTGGCCGCTTCGTCGACGAGACCGGGCAGGACGCGCGCCGCAAGCGCGTAAAGCGTCACCAGCAG
>JANRFB010000034.1:0-3277 GCA_030725785.1 Solirubrobacteraceae bacterium | reverse complement strand
AGAAGGCCAGCACGGTCGGGACTGCCAGCAGCAGAGCGGCGGCAGATAAGCGGAGTGCTCCAGCCATCGGCCGCGAGCGTAGTGAAAGCTGCGGCTTCCCTGCGGGAATCACCTACCATCGCGCCGTGGCCATTAGCTCAACTCAAGCGGCTTACGGCGCGAGGCTCCTGCTGTCGCTGCTGGCAACCGTAATCATTGCTTGGCTGGTAATTAGCTGGAATGACGACCGTCTCCAGACTCAAGGAATAGTCCTGCTTGAGCGCCAGCCACCACAGACGGCTGAAGCGCTCGAGAGTTTCCGCGCGGCAAAGCTTCTCAACGCGAGCCTGCAGCCAGATGCGTTCGAAGCTTCCGTGCTGTTCCTAGACGGCGATCGTGCTCGAGCAGTTGCCAGTCTCGAACGGCTCTTGCGAAGCGAACCGGAAAACCGCACCGGCTGGCTGCTACTTGGTAACTGGCTCCGTGGCGAAGACCCGAGTGCTTCCGCGCGCGCCTTTCAACGAGCAGCTCAGCTCGATGGCATCAAACAGCCGTCTGCGCGCTAGCGCTAAGAGCGAAGCCGGCTCTGACGAGCCAGTCCGCGGCCGCGTGCGCGCCGCGCTGGAGCCCGGTGGCTCGAAGCAGCGGAACGGACCGGACCTTCACTGAGCGTCTTCTCGACGACAGCTGAAAACTCTTGGCTGAACCTTTCAGGGCTGAAGCGCTGCGCCTGGGCGACGCAGTCTCCGGTTGCGAAATCGCCCGCGTCGAACTGCTCGAGCACGGCGCAGAGCGAAGCCGGGTCGGGCCGCTCGAAGAAAAGTCCCGTTTTCCCTTCGACAACGGTTTCGACGAGCCCACCAGCGCGCAGCGCGATCACTGGCCGCCCCGAGGCCTGGGCCTCGACAGCGGCGATCCCGAATTCTTCCGTCGCGGCGACGACCATCGACTGCGCGCCCCGGAGCAGAGCCTCGGCCTCGTGGTCGCTGACACGTCCGGCGAACCGAACCGACGGTCCCGCGAGCCGCTGCAGCCGGCGCGCGTCGGGACCATCACCAGCCACAACCAGAGGAAGTCCGAGGCGACTGAAGGCGCGCACCACGACCTCGATCCGCTTGTGAGCGATCAGCTCCGATAGAACGAGGTGATAATCCTCGACCGGCCCTGGCGAAAAGCGCTCGATTTCGACCGGTGGGTAAATGACGGTCGAATCGCGCGAGAAGTAGCGCTCGATCCGGTGCTGCGTTGTCTTCGAATTTGCGACGTATGCATCGACTCGCTGCGCGGCGATGAAATCCCACTGGCGCCAGCGGTGCATCACTCGAGAGAGAACTGGCCTCACGACCGCGTTGCGGGCATCAAGCGTCGCCTCACGCTCTGTCCATGCGTAGCGGAACGGGTTGTGGCAATAGCTGACGTGGACGGCATTCTCGTCGGGAATCACGCCGTGCGCCCAGGCCGAGGAACTGGAGATCACGAGGTCGTAGCCACGCAGGTCGAGCGATTCGATTGCCGCAGGGTAGAACGGCAGCAGTGGGCGGAAGTTACGCGCCGTTGGCCGCAGCTTCTGCAAGCCCGAGGTGATCACATTGCGATCCTCGAAGCGCCCCTGCGTACCTACCGGGTCGTAGACAGCGGTGAAGATGTCGGCCTCTGGAAACATGCCGCAGAGCTGCAGGAAGACGCGCTCTGCGCCGCGCAGATCGAGCAGAAAATCGTGAACCAGCGCAACGCGAAGGTTCTCTGTGGCAGGAGTTGCGTACATCGCCCCACGCACATTACATCGACTGACTGCGCGAAGTGGAATGCGGCTGCCCGCGGCCGATGATCTAACTTGCTCTCTTGATGCGAGTGGCAATTGACGCGCGCCACCTCGGCCAAGGCCGCGGGATAGCGCGATATCTAGAAGAGATGCTGACCGCGCTGGCCGCGGGCTTCCCTGACGACGAGTGGGTAGCTGTGGTGCCGGGTGATCGAGAGGTCTCCGTTCCAATCGGTGTTGAGCTCCGTCGCACCCGCTGGAACTCGAAACCGCTGTTCGCAGCGGCAGCGCTGACCGGCAAGCCACGACTTGAAAAGCTCGCTGGCGGCGCCGACGTGACTTGGCTTCCCGCCCCGGCTCCGGTTGCCTGCGGAAGGCGGACGCCTTATGTGCTGACGATTCACGATCTCTCGTTTGAGCTTCGCCCGGAAGACTTCACCGCTTATGAGCGGCGCTGGCTTAAAGCTGCGCGCCCGCGTCGCCTTGCGCAGCGCGCGGCCCGCGTAGTCGTCGACAGCGAAGCGACGGCGACCGATCTAATCGAAGCCGGGTGGGCGGTCGACGCTGCAAAGCTGACTGTAATTCGGGCTGCGCCATCGGCGGCGCTGCTCGAACACGCAGGCCAAGACGCTGACAGCCGCAGCGGCTACCTGCTTTACGTTGGAGCCTTGGAGCCCCGCAAGGGTTTGGACACGCTTGCCGAAGCGACGGCGATCGCGCGGCGCTCCGGACTGACCGCGCCGCTACTGGTCGTCGGCGAAGGGCGACTGGCCAGCGAGATGGAAGCGGTGGCGGGCGTCCGTCTGCTTGGCCGTCAAAGCGACGAGCAACTGGCCCAGCTTTACGCAGGCGCGCTGGCTCTCGTTATGCCGTCGCGCCTTGAAGGATTCGGCCTGCCACCTGTTGAGGCAGCTGCGCACGGCGTGCCTAGCGTAATTAGTGATCTGCCGGTCTTTCGCGAAACGCTTGGCAACGCGGCGTTGACCTTTCCCGTTGGCGATGCCGAGGCACTGGCAAGAGCGCTTGTGCTGATTAGCGGCGATTCGGCGCTGCGCGCTCGTGTAGGCGAAGAGGCACGGCTCGCTGTCGACAACCTGAGCTGGGCGAGCGCGGCAGCATCGCTGCGCGCCGTACTCTCCGAGGCCGCCGGGGAAGCGCAATGAGATTCGCCGCAGTGATCGTCCTGCACAACTCGGCGCGCGAGCTGACGGCGCTGCTCGAGTCGATTGACGCCCATCTCGCGTTCCGGCCGCAGGTGATCTGTGCCGACAGCGGCTCGAGCGACGAGGGCGCCGACGTGGCGCGCGAATGGGGCGCCGAAGTCGTCGTAATGGACGGAAACCCTGGTTACGGCGCAGCCAACAACGCTGCACTTGAGCTGGTGAGCGAAGAAGTGACGGTTCTGCTCAACCCCGATTCGCTCTTGATCGATGGCGGCATCGTTCGCCTTGCAGAGGCTGCCCGCGCGGGTAGGGCGCTAGTCGCGCCCAAATTGCTCAACGATGACCGCAGCGTCCAAGACAGCGCTCATCCGCT
>JANRFB010000033.1 GCA_030725785.1 Solirubrobacteraceae bacterium | reverse complement strand
CGCAGCTGAGCTACTACTTCGGAATCGCGAGCTTTGACGGCGGCAACAACCTGCAGGCCACCGAAGCTCTAACCGGAGGCCCGTTCGTAGTTGGTCAGATCCTCTGGCAGCTCGGTGCTTTCGCAATCGGCTTCGCCTTTATCATGCTTGGCCTCAACGCCATGCGCGTTGGGCTGCTGACTAGGTTCATGGGAGTTTTGGGAATGATCGTGGGCGCAACCTTCATCCTGCCGCTCGACCAGCAAGGCGTCCTGCGCGCCTTCTGGCTGGCGACGGTCGGCTTCATTTTCATCCTGCGCTGGCCCGGCGGAAAAATCCCGCCAGCATGGATCACCGGCAAGCCGGAGCCGTGGCCGAGCATGGCCGCTGCGCGGGCACAAAAGACGGCCGGCGAGCCGCCTGCATCGGCCCCCGCGCCGACGCTGCCGCCCGCGGCCAGTAACGGCAGCGGCGACACTGACGCCGCTGGGCAGCTACGCAAGAAGCGCAAGCGTAAGCAGTAGCCGCGCTTGCTCGGCTAGGCTGGCGCAATGGCTCTAGAAACTGCTTCCGCCTCAACGACAGTCCTGATCACCGGCGCCTCGTCGGGCATCGGCTCTGAGATGGCCCGTCAGCTCGCTTCGCGCGGGCACAGCGTCACGCTGGTCGCGCGCCGCGCCGACCGGCTTGAAGAGCTCGCCGCTGAGCTCGCCGAGAACCACAAGATCACGGCGACCGTTATCCCCTGCGACCTTGGCGACCCGATCGCCCGCGCCGAACTGATCGACGGGCTGCGCGCTGGTCCTGCTTTGGCCGGGCTCTGCAATAACGCCGGCTACGGCATCAGCGGGAAGCTCGCAACTAACGACGCCGACCGCGAGCGGCAGATGATCGAACTGAATGTTGTGGCCGTCCACGACCTCACCGTTCGCGTTCTACCAGGGATGATCGAGCGTGGCACCGGCGCGATCCTCAACGTCGCCTCTACCGCCGCCTTCCAGCCGCTCCCAGGCTTCGCAAGCTATGCCGCAACGAAGGCCTTCGTGCTCTCATTCTCAGAGGCCTTGAACGCTGAGCTTTCAGGAACCGGCGTGAGCTGCTCAGCGCTCTGCCCCGGCCCAGTCAAGACCGAATTTGCGACCGTCGCTGGCAGCACAATGATGGAGGATTCACTTCCAGACTTCACGCTCGTCTCAGCCGAAGAGGTTGCCCGCCAAGCGATCAACGCGATGGAGAGCGGCAGCCGGACGGCAATCCCAGGGATGGCGAACCAAGTTCAGGCGCTGCTCGGCCGGATTGCCCCTCGCTCGCTGGTTCTGCCACTGGCCGGCAGAATAAGCGGCAAGTAGCGCCCGGTTAGCCGCTGCGCGCTTCGGTGCGCATCTCGCTGAGGATCCGCTCCAGCCGCGGCTCGGCCTGATCATCGACGTGGACCATCGATGCAGCGACCGCAGGGTGGTGCTGGGCAATTGCCCGCTGCATCTCGTGCGCAACGGCTCGGTAACTCGGGTGGCCTTCGCGGCCGGAGCGAAGCTCAATCAGCTGCATCGCTTCGCGCGCGTTGCAGTCAAGGATGAAACGGATTCGGTAACCGAGACAGAGCGCGTAAGGCGCACCGTCGGCTTGGCCGCCGTCGGCAAGGCGCTGGTACTCGGCCGCCGATGCCTCAAGGCCGCGCTTGTAATCGTCGGCAACGCCGGCCTGCTCGAGCTCGTCGGGCACGCCGGCGCCAAGCTCTGGCCCCAGCGTCTGCCACTGCACGGTCAGCATTCGGTGGCGCTGAAGGTCGCGGAAGGCGCCATAGTCGGCGACGATCTCAAAGCGGTAGCGAACGGCCTCGAAGCCGCGGCCAGGCCGATGGCGGCGGTTGGCGCGGGCGCCGACGAAGTCGCTGAGCATCGCTGCCCGTTCATCGCCGCTGAGCTGCCGGGCCGCAGCGCGGATCGAAGCCTCACTAGCGCGCGACTGCTCGAAGACCAGCGCGCAGAGAAGATCCTCTTCGGTCCCGTCGACGTGAGTGAGCTTCACCGACGGCCCGCCGTCGGCGTCGTCTCCCCCGCTCAGTTCCAGCCTCTTCGCCCACTCGTGGCCTGCGGCGCTGCGCTGCTCTAGGTAGCCGATCCATTCGCCGCCGCGATCGGGGCGCTCAACGCGTGAGACGAAGCTCGGCATCACCTGCTTTAGCGTCGCCAGCAGCATCTGGCCGTAGTTGCGCGCCTCGGGCAGCGGGTGGGCAAGCAGATGGAGGATCAGCTGCTCGTAGGTTTGGCCAGAAGCGAAGATGCCCATGTGCGAGAGCGAGCTGGCAGGCAGCAGGCCGCGGAGCAGATCAAGCGCCTTCGCCTCGATTGCTCGCGCGTGAGCACCCTCGGAGACGCCGTCCGCGGCAGGAAACTGACCAGCCGCCCAGGCTCCGACGGCAGGTATCGCGGCCGAGTAGGTACTGAAGAGGCCGTCCATCGTCTGCTCGTACTCAGGGCCGAGCGCCGCGTCGCGGTAATAGCGGTAGCCCATCCCCGGCACCTCGCCGTCGTAGCGGATATAGCGCGTCGACTGCTCTAGGTAGGAGGCCAGCCGCGGGCGCTGGAGAATCTTCGTCATTACGTTCGAAACCCACTCGCAGGCTACGTGCGCGCCACCGAGCTGCGCTACCGAGTCGTCTCCATAACCGAGGAAGATCCTGTCGTAGAGCTCCGAGGCGCGCTTGCCCTCATCGCGCTCCCAGTCGCCTGCGCTCTCAGGCAGTGAGTCTGCGAACTCGTCGAGGAAGAGGCGGCGAAGCGTGCCGTCGTAACGCGAGTAGCGGGCGAAGAGCGCGCCCTTCACCGTTTCGGGCAGGTTGACGAGCGCAAAGACAGGCCCGTCGAGGTTCGTGAAGTGTGGCTCTAGGCGGGCCACTTCGGCCGGGGTGAAGCTCTCGATCGGGTAGTCCACGGGGAGCGAACCGTAGCGCGCCGAGCGGCGCGGCCGGGCTGCGGCGCTTAACTAAGACCGAGTCCGCGGGCAGCGCTGGCGACGAGATTGAAGACAGGCTGGGGAATGATGCCGAAGACGAGCACAGCTGCCGCCAGTACTACGCCGACGAGCGTCAGCTCCCAGCCAGCGCGGCCGTTGGCGGCGTCGGCGTCGGGGGCGCCACCGGCAAGCACCGGAACGCCGCTGGCAGCGTCGGTACCCGGCTGCGTCTCACCGCGCCAGATCGTTGCCACGACAGGCAGGTAATAGGCCAGCGAAACGACTGAAAGCACGACGAGCACTGCAACCAGCCAGGCGTAGTCGCCTGCGGCGGCGGCCTCAACGAGGCGCAGCTTGCCCATGAAACCGGCCGTCGCGGGGATGCCGGCGAGGCTCAGCATCGCCATCGTCATCACGACCGCGAGCACGGGGCGCTCAGTGCCAAGCCCACGCAGAGCCGAAATGTTGTCGCCCTCTGCCGTTTCGCGCTCGCGCGCGAGGACTACCGTGAACGCGGCGAGATTGCCGAGGCTGTAGAGCACGAGGTACGAACAGATCGCCTGGACGCCAAGGTCGGTGACGATCACAAAGCCAACGAGGATGTAACCGGCCTGGGCGATCGATGAGTAGGCGAGCATCCGTTTCATCGAGTCCTGGCGCAGCGCGCCGACGTTACCAACGACCATTGTGATCAGCGCAATCGCAACCCAAATTGGCTGCCAAGCCTCGACAGCCGGGCGCACGGCAACGTCAAAGAGGCGGATGATCACGCCGAAGGCAGCGGCCTTCGTCGCAACCGACATGAAGGCAGTGACCGGCGTCGGCGCGCCCTCGTAGACGTCGGGCGTCCACTGGTGGAAGGGAGCCAGAGAGGCCTTAAAGGCGAAGCCAACCGTGCACATCGCGACGCCTGTCAGGAAGAGTGGATCGGCCGCCAGATTGCTCGCCTCAATCGCGGCCGCGATCGCGCTGTAGCCGGTCTGGCCAGTGGCGCCGTAGAGCAGGGCGAAGCCGTACAGCACGGTTGCCGATCCAACCGAACCGATGATCAAGTACTTCAGGCCCGATTCCAGCGAGCGCTCCTCGCGAACGCGTGCTGCGCAGAGGATGTAGAGCGGTAGCGAGAGCAGCTCAAGCCCAACGAATGTCGTGACCAGATCACGCGAAGCAACGAGCACAAACATGCCAGCCGAGCCGAGCAGCATCAGCGAGAAAAATTCGCCGTGCGCAATCTCTTCGGCAGCTTGGTCGCGCCAAGCCAGCAGCGTTGCGACGACGCCGCCACCGCAGATCACGAGCATCAAGATCAGCGTCAGCGGGTCAAGCTGTAGCGCACCCTCGATCAGCACGATCGACTGGTCCCAGAGCGAGATCACGGCAGCGATCGCGGCGCCGAACGTCGCCAGACTTATGAGCGGCACGACCTGGGTGCGAATCGCGCGCGAGCCGGCGAGCCCAACAATCAGAGCAAGAATCGCGCCGCCGAGCAGTACCAGCAGGGGTGAAAGCCCGGCCCAATCGATGTTCGGCGCAGTCGGCGTGGCTGCTGCTAGCAGGAAGCTCATCACTTTGCCCCCTGCGCGGTGGTGCTGGTCTCGGAGCCGGAAGCTTGAACCTGCTGCGCTGCGCTGAGCGCTCTGCTTGTGGCGTCCTCTGCTGGATCAAGCGCGAACTGCGGATATAGGGCAAGCGCGATTACAACCAGCAGCAGCGGCACCAGCACGAGTCCTTCGCGCAGCGTCAGTTCAAACGAGTTGACCTTTGCGCCGACGCGGTGGTGCATCGCGCTGATGTAGAGCCGCAGCGCGTAGAAGGCCGCCAGCGCTACGCCGATCGCGGCGATGAAGGCGAAGACCATCTTGCTTTCGAAAGTGCCGAGCAGAATCATGAACTCAGCGACGAAGTTGGCGGTGCCAGGCATCGCCAGCAGCGCGAAGCTGAAAACGAGGAAGACGGCAGCGAAGGCAGGCGCACCCTTCGCGATTCCACCCATGTCGGAGAGCTTCTCGCTGCCACCGGCGCGCCGCGCGAGCATCGCCACAACAAAGATCAATGCGCCGGCGACGATCGCGTGGTTGGTTGCCTGCAGCAGCGCGCCATCGGCGCCGCGGCCGTCGAAGGCGAAGATTCCAAGAACGATGAAGCCAAGCTGGGCGATCGACGAATAACCAAGCACAAGACGAGCGCTGTCAACGGTGAAGGCCATCGCCGAGCCGTAAAGGATCGAAGCGACGGCGACGATCATGATCAGCTCTTGGTAGCGCACGGCGGCGTCGGGGAAGAGCGGCAGCGCAATCTGCAGGAAGCCGTAGGCGGCAACCTTGCTGAGGATCGCTGTGAACACAGCCAGCACACCGATCGGCATGTTCGAATAACCGTCGGGCATCCAACCGTGGAATGGGAACGACGGCATTTTGATCAGGAAGGCGAGCGCAAAGGCGAGGAAGATCCAGCCCTGGGCCGTGCTTCCAAGCGGCGTCTTCGCAAGGTCAGCCAGCAGGAAGCTCGGTTCGCCTCCGTTGGCCGCCAGCACTCCCGTCGTGATCGCGCCAACGAGCATTAGGAGTGAGCCGACGAGCGTGTACATGAAGAGCTTCAGCACGGCGCTGGTGCGGTCCGGGCCGCCCCAGATCACGATCAGGAAGTAGAACGGCACCAGCATCAGGTCGAAGAAGACGACGAACAGAATTAAGTCTTGGGCGAGAAATGCGCCCATAACCGCAGTCTGAGCGAGCCCCATCAGCAGCGCGTAGATGCCGGGCTTGCCGTGGTCGGGCTCGTCGACGAGCGTCCAGATCGCCGAGGCGGTGAAGATCACGGCGGTTGTTGCCAGCAGAACAAGGTTGAGGCCGCTGATACCGAGCGCGTAGTGGATCCCAAGCGAGCGAATCCAGACGATGTCGGTTACATATTGGAGCCCACCGGCGGCGCGGTCGTAGTCGACCAGCAGCGTGATCGCATAGGCGAGCACAAGCAAGGAGCCCAGTAGCGAAATCCAGCGCGCAAAGCGGCCCGGCAGCAGCAGCGCGAGCAGCCCGGCAACGGCAGGGAGCCAGAGGATGATTGAGAGGTGGATCGTCACAGGCCACGCACCAGGAAGTAGAGAAGGACGACTGAAAGCCCGCCGATTACGACCGCCGCGTAAGTTCGGAGCAGACCGGTTTGAATCGCCCTCACGGCGGCCGAGCCCGCCTTGACGAGGCTCGAGCTGCCACCGATGAAGAGGCCGTCAATTACGACGCGTTCAAAGCTGTCGCGCGCCCATTGACCGATCCAAATAACCGGCCTCACGACGAAGAATGAGTAGAACTCGTCGAAGTACCACTTGTTGATGAAAAGCTTGTGCAGCCATGGCAGGCGCGCCTGAATCGCTGCCGACGTTCCCGGCCTGCGGACCCAGATCCAGTAAGCGCAGGCGAGGCTGACGATCGCGATCACCGACGAGAGAATCAGGCCAAAGGTCTCAAGGCCTGGGTTGTCAGGCTCGTAGGCGACGATCGTGTCAGCAAAGGTCGGCTCGAGGAAGCCACTGAGCACATTCGTAACACCGAACGGAAGCTGAATCACGCCAGCGATAACGGCGAGAATCGCCAGCGGAATCATCGCGTAGCGCATCTGCCAAGTCTTCTCGGCGTATTTGTGCTCCGTGCCCGGGAAGCCAACCTCGGAATCCTCAACCTCCTGCGTTGACGGGTCATCCTCATCGCCGGTGTGGGGGTTGGTGTGCTCAGCCGGGTGGTAGGCGTGGCCGGTGTCGATTACCACCTGAGCTTCTTTGCAGGGCGCGCCCCAGAAGGCACGGTAAATCATCCGCCAGGTGTAGAAGACGGTGAAGGCGGCGCCGACGTAACCGGCGACGTAGAGCCCCCAGTACCAGCCGCCGCGCGCACCTACCTCAAAGAGCAGCGTGTCCTTCGAGAAGAAGCCGGAGAAGAGCGGGAAGGCCGAGAGCGCGAACCCGCCGGCGAGGAAGCAGCCGAACGTGAACGGCAAGGCTTTACGGAAGCCGCTCATGTTGTTGAGCGACTGGTTGCCCCCCATCGCTGAGATGACCGAGCCGGCGGCCATGAAGAGCAGCGCCTTGAAGAAGGCGTGAGTCATCATGTGGAAGAAGCCGCCGACGTAAGCGGCGGCGCTGACACCCATAATCATGTAGCCGATTTGCGACATCGTCGAGTAGGCGATGACGCGTTTGAGGTCGGTCATCACAAGGCCGATGCTGCCGGCGATCAAGAGCGTCAAAGCACCGACGATCGCGCCGACCGCGGCCGCCGTTGGTGCCCACTCGAAGAGCACGTGAAGGCGGCCGATCAGGTAGACGCCTGCCGTAACCATCGTCGCCGCGTGGATCAGCGAGCTGACGGGCGTTGGCCCTTCCATTGCGTCGGGAAGCCAAGTTTGAAACGGGATCTGGGCCGACTTGGCGAAGGCGCCGACGAGAATCAGCAGCATCGCGATTACAAGCTCAGGAGCATCCTTCTCAAAGGCCGTGTGAGCGCCGGCAAAGAGCTGGTCGTAGTCGAGCACGCCCATCGTCTTAAAGAGGAAGAGCGTTCCGAGAACGAGGCCGATGTCACCGACGACGTTAATCACGAAGGCCTTGATGCCGGCTGCTGTCGCCGTGTCGCGGCGGTACCAGTAGGAGACCAGCATGTAGGAGGCGGCGCCGACGAAGGCCCAGCCGATGATCAGCAGCACCATGTTGCCCGCCAGCACCAGCAGCAGCATCGAGAAGACGAAGAAGTTGAGGTACGAGAAGTAGCGAACGTAGCCGGCGTCGGTCTGCATGTAACCGGCTGAGTAGAGGTGGATCAGCGTCGAGACGCCAGTCACGACGAGGATCATGAAAGTCGAGAGCGGATCGATGTAAAGACCGAGCTGAATCTTTACGCCGTCAACGTTGACTAGATCCCAGAGCGAGGTAGTTTCAACGCGCGCGTCGTGAGGCAGCGCTTGCAGCTTGATCAGGGTTAGTACGGCGAAGACGAAGGCCAGCGCGATTGCCAGCGTCCCGATCGTGCCGGCAGCGCGCGGCGAGAGCTTCTTGCCGAGCAGCGCGATCGTCAGCATTCCGGCGAGCGGGCATGCCAGCACGAGCCATGGGGTCAAGGAGAGGCTCATCCGTGCAGCTCTCTTAGCTCATCAACATCGACCGGCAGGCGGCGGCGGTACAGCGCGACGATAATGCCAAGGCCGATCGCCACCTCGCAGGCGGCGATCACCATTACGACGATTGCGAAGATCTCACCGGCTCCGTCGCCCCACATCCGCGAGAAGCCGATCAGCGCCAAGTTGCCGGCGTTCAGCATCAGCTCAAGGCAGAGCAGGATCACGAGCGGGTTGCGACGGATCATCACGCCAGCGGCGCCGAGCGCAAAGATCATCGCCGAGACGATTAGGTACCAGTTGACGGTCATCGGTCGTCCTCGGCCGTTTCGCGAGTCGGCTGCTGCAGCTCGCGGCCCTCAAACTGTGGGTCGGGGAGTGGCGTTGTGACGCCGTATCCGGATACGCCTTCGGCCATCGAACCGGTCGCAGCCGGGCTTGGCGTGTGGACGACGCCGTGCCGGGGAGAGAGGTTGCCTTCGTTTTCGGCGATGCCGCCGCGCCGCCCGGCGAGCGCAACAGCGCCGATCGCGGCGATCAGCAGCAGCATTGAGGCAAGCTCAAATGCCAGCAGATAATCGGTCAGCAGCAGCTCGCCGATCTCGGATGGCGTCCCATAGGTAGCCGAAAGTTCCGCGCCCTCGGTTCCGAGTGAGCTCAGCGCCGTGCCGAGAATCGCAATTGCCAGCTCGATGAAGATCAGCGAAGCAAAGCCGATTGCCAGCGCCTTCTGGCGCGGGCTGGCGCTCCAAAGCTGATCGGGCTTGTCGCCACCGCCGACGTAGGCGACTACGAAGACGTAAAGCACCATCACGGCACCGGCGTAGACGACGATCTGCGCGACCGCCACGAACTGCGCTTCGAGCAGCAGGAACAGCAAGGCCAGGGAGATCAGGTGCACGACCAGCGAGAGCACGCAGTAGAACGGATTGCGCAGCACGACTACTCCGGCCGCTCCGGCCAGCGCGAATCCAGCAAAGATGAAGAAGAAGAGGAAGGTCATCGCCGCTTGCGGTTACTCTCCTTCCGCCCTCAGCGGCGTGCGCTCGAGCGGTTCAGCCAGCAGCATTTCCTTCGTGAAGATCAAGTCCGAACGGTTGGCATCGGAGAGCTCGTACTCATGGCCCATCGTGATCGCGTCGAACGGGCAGGCAATCTCGCAGTAGCCGCAGAAGATGCAGCGCGAGAGGTTGATCTCGTAAACGGCAGCGTACCGCTCGCCGGCAGAGACGCGGTTCTCAGGCGTGTTTTCGGCCGCGACGACGCGGATGCAGTCGGACGGGCAGGCGGCGGCGCAGAGCGAGCAGCCGACGCACTTCTCGAGCCCCGTGTCCTCGAAGCGGTGGAGCTGGTGGCGGCCTCGGAAGCGTGGGTAGACAGGGATCTTCTCTTCCGGGTACTGAATCGTGTCAACGCCCATCCGGAGCTGGCCGAAGGTCGTTTTGAGGCCGCGCAAGGTTTCGCCGAAGGCTCGGTAGAGGCCGCCAGCGCCGCCGGCCTTCTGCGGCCCGCGGATTACTTCGATCACGTCTTTATCTGGGTCCCAGGCCATCTTCAAACTCCTAAAGAGCGACCACAACGATCGCGGTTATTAGTGCATTTAGCGTTGCCAGCGGCAGCAGAACCTTCCAACCGAGCGACATCAGCTGGTCGTAACGAAGTCGGGGCAGCGTCGCGCGGATCCAGATGAAGAAAGTGACGAAGGCAAGCATCTTGCCAATCACGATGAACGGGTCAACCCAATGTGGCGGATGAATTCCAAACGGCAACAGCCAGCCGCCAAGGAATAGCGCCGTCGCAATTCCCGAAATGACGATCATGTTGAGGTACTCGGCGAAGAAGTAGAGCGTGAACTTGCTGCCGCCGAACTCAGTGTTGTAGCCGCCAGTCAGCTCGGCGTCGGCTTCCATTAGGTCGAACGGAGGACGGTTCGTCTCAGCGAAGCTGGCGACCATGAAGACGATGAAGCCGAAGAACTGCGGCACGATGTACCACATCCCCTGCTGCGCTTCGACGATGCCCGTCAGCGACATCGTCTGTGCAGTGATGATCACGCCGATCAGCGCCATCCCTTGCGGCACCTCGTAGCTAATCAGCTGCGCGGCGGCGCGCATCGAACCGAGGAACGAGTACTTCGAACCAGAGGCCCAGCCGCCCAACATCACCGAATAGAAGCTGATCGCTCCGAAAGCGAAGACGTAGAGCGGGCCGATGCTGACATCGATCCCATAAAGACCGGTCGCGGTGCCAAAGATGTCAACGACCGGGCCGTACGGAATCAGCGCCAAGGCTCCGAAGGCGGCCGTGATCGAGAGGATCGGCGCCAGCTCAAAGAGCCAGCCGATCGCCGTCTTGGGGCGGAACGGCTCCTTGCTGAGCAGCTTGATGATGTCGGCGATCGGGGTCATCGCGCCGTAGAGACCAACGCGGTTAGGGCCATAACGGTTCTGGAAGCGGCCGAGGATTTTGCGCTCCATCATCAGCACCACCGGCACCAGCTGCAAGCCGATGAAAGCGAAGACGACGCTCTTGATGATGACCATCCACCACGGCTCGATGTAGCCGACCAGCCCGAACGGCACGTTGATGTTCACGAACGTTTTACCTCAACCAGAGGCCCTTCGAGCAGCGCTGCGCTATCGCCCGGAATCGCCGTTTGTAGGAAGACCGTGCCATCGGGAGCGCTGGTGCGAATGTGGGCCAGCCCCTCAACGAAATCGCCGTTTGAGGCGACGGTCACGTTCTCACCGTGGTTGATTCCGAGCCGCGCGGCGTCGGCCGGAGAAATTTCAACGCGCTGGCGTGGATGGAGGAACGCCAGCGCCGGTGATGCCTCAACTTCAGGTGATGCCCAGATCGAGCGGAAGCTGCCAAGCCGCAGCAGCCCGTTCGGCGAGGCGGCGGCCGGTGGCGCGTCAAGCGTGAATGGCGCGGCAGGAGCGCTCGGGAACGAGGCAGCCGCCTCGCGCTCGCTCCAACGAATTCCGACGCCGCCGAGCAGATCGAGTGAGAGCCCCGCGTAGAACGGCACCTGCTCAAACATCCGCGCGCTGACCATTGAGCAGGTCAGAGCCTTCGGGTCGCTGCCCAGACGCGCCGCCAGCTCTGCCAGCAGCGCCCATTCGGCGCGCGTCTCGCCTTGGCGTGAAATCGAGCGGCGCAGGCGCTGAACGCGGCTATCGGGGTGGACGACCGTCCCTTCCTTCTCGGCGTAAGACTCGGCCGGGAAGACGACGTTGGCGTGTTCAAGCACGGCCGGGGTGAGGAAGGCGGCGTGGGCGATCACGGCGCTGGCCTTGCCGAGCGCGCGCTGCCAGAGCGCCGAGCTGGGCTGATCAAGCAGCGGGTCGCTGTGGAGCAGGATTACGGCGCTGAGGTCACCGTCAGCCAGCGCCTCACCGATCTGCTGCGAATCGCGGCCAGCGGTCGGGGCGTCAGCGAGGCCGATCGAAGCGTTCGGCAGCACGCCAACCTCGCGCAACCCGCGCGAATTCGTACCGGAAGGAATCTCCAGCAGGCCGCCGCCATCTCGGCCATCGAGCCCGAGCTGCTCCGCAAGGTTGAGCAGCGCGCGGGCACCCTCGTTGCCGCGCGGGCCGGCCGTTAGGCGCTCGCCCCAGAGGATCACTACCTCGTCGCCGGCCTCGCGCAGCTGCGCGGCAAGCGCGCCAACATCATCGGCATCGGCCCCAGCGGCGGCGGCCAGGGAGGCTGACGGCTGGCCGGCAAGCTCGGCGCTGAGCGCGGCGGCAAAGGCTTCACCACAGCCAGGCGCGAAGCGGGCGCTGTGGGCAGCGCGCTCGTCGAGCGCCGACGGGCGACTTGAGCCGATCAGCAGCTTCACGCCATGATGGCGAACACCCTTGCGCAGTCGCAGGTCAAGGATCGGCGCGTCATCGACCGGCTCGCAGTCGAGCACGAGCACGGCGTGGGCGTACTGAAGGTCGGGAACCGAAGCCTGAAGCGTTGGCGCGCTGAGCGCCCGCAGCAGCTCAATCTCAAGCGCACCGCCGGGCCGCGAATCAAGGTCGTTGGAGCCGAGCGCCTCGCGCATCAAGTGCGCCAGCAGTACACCTTCCTCGTTCGTTGTTTCGCCACCGACGAGGGCGCCTGTGTTGGCACCGGCGTGTGAGAGCAACTTCGCCGCCGTTTCGATCGCGAGATCCCACGTCACCGGGCGCAGCTCGCCGCCGTCCCGCATCATCGGTTCGGTGATCCGCGCGTCAACGTGAATCGCCTGGTAAGCAAAACGGCCCTTGTCGCAGAGCCAGCCGTCGTCAACGCCGTCGTGCTCGCGGCTCAGCACGCGCAGCACGCGCTCATCGCGAACAGAGAAGCTGACGTTGCACTGCGCCGGGCAGAGCGTGCATACCGAACCGGCCTGCTCGATGTCCCAAGGGCGCGCGCGGAAGCGGTAGGGGCGACTTGTCAACGCGCCGACCGGGCAAAACTCAGTGATGTTGCCACTGAACGGCGCCACGTAAGGGTGGCCGTCGAAGGTCGTGACGAAGGTGTCGGCGCCACGCTCCTCGAGCACCAGCTGGTCATCTTCTGAAACCTCTTGGCTGAAACGAACGCAGCGATAACAGAGAATGCAGCGCTCGCGGTCGATCGCGATCAGTGGCGAAAGCGCGAGCGGCTTCTCGAAGTGGCGCTTCGGTTCAACAAAGCGCGACAGCCCTCCGCCCCAGCCGAAAGCGTTGTCCTGCAGCGGGCATTCGCCGCCCTTGTCGCAGACCGGGCAGTCGAGCGGATGGTTAATGAGGATGAATTCCAGCACCGCTTCCTGAGCCGCTTTGACTGTCGGAGTGTCGGTATGGACGACCATTCCGTCGGTCACGGCGACCGAGCAGCCCGCCTGCATCTTTGGAATTCCTTCGATCTCAACCAGGCACATCCGGCAGGCGCCGACCGGCGGTCCGATCTTGGCGTCGTAACAGAAGACGGGAATCTCAACGTCGCCGTACTTGAGCGCGGCGTCGGCCAGCATCATTCCCGCAGGTGCCTGAACTTCGTTGCCGTTGATCGTCAGGCTGACGAGCTTTTCTACCGGCCGTGGCATTAGGCGCTGATGCCCTCGATCTCAACTTCGGCGGCGGCGAACTCTTCCGCCAGCTTGCGCTCGCGCTCGTTGCGGTTGGCCTCGATCTCGGCCTCAAACTCGTCGCGGAACTTGGCGATAAGCGAACCGATCGGCATCGCCATCGCGTCACCGAGGACGCAGAGGCAGTGGCCGATGATCTGCTCCTGAACGGCAGCCATGATGTCGAGGTCCATCGGCGTAGCCGTGCCCTCTTTGATCCGTTCGACCATGTGGAAGGTCCAGCGCGTCCCCTCGCGGCACGGAGTGCACTTGCCACATGACTCGTGCGAGTAGAACTTGGCCAGCTTGTAAGCCAGCTCCACGACCGACTGGGTTTCGTCGACGACGATAATCGCGCCCGAGCCGAGCATCGAACCTGCCGCTTCGATCGAGTCGTAGTCGTAGCCGACGTCAAGATCGTCGGCGGTCAGAACCGGGGTACTTGAGCCGCCCGGGAACCAGCACTTGATCTTGCGGCCGTCGACTGGGCCGCCGGCGAGGCCGTAGATCAGCTCGCGGCTCGAGGTCCCAAGCGCAACCTCGTAGTTGCCGGGGCGCTCGACGTTGCCGCTGATCGAAACCAGCTTCGTGCCGGCTGAGTCCTTCACGCCGATCGCTGCGTAGCCCTCGGCACCGAGCTTGATGATGCTGGGGATCGCAGAGAGCGTCTCAACGTTGTTAATCAAGGTCGGGCCATTGAAGAGCCCCTCATTGGCGGGGAAAGGTGGCTTCAGGCGCGGGTTGCCGCGCTTGCCTTCGAGCGAGTCGAGCAGCCCGGTCTCCTCGCCGCAGATGTAGGCGCCGGCGCCGCGCGCCAGCTCCAGCTGCACGCTGAAACCGGAATCGAAGATGTTCTCACCGATGATGCCGCGCTCCCGGGCCTCAGCAATTGCGGCGTCCAAAATGTCGGCCTGCTGGTCGTACTCACCGCGGATGTAGATGTAGTTGATCGTCGCGTCGACCGCGAAGGCGGCAATCAGCAAGCCTTCGATTAGCTGATGCGGGTTCTTCTGAATCAGCTCGCGATCCTTGAATGTGCCGGGCTCTGATTCGTCGGCGTTGCAGACAACGTACTTCTGCATGTCGCCCTTTGGGATGAACGAGGCCTTCTTGCCCATCGGGAAGCCGGCGCCGCCACGGCCGCGCAGCCCGGAGCCGCTCAGCTCGGTGATTAAGTCTTCGCGCTCCATCTTGAGCGCGACCGGCAGCTGCGTATAGCCGCCATGAGCCATGTAGACGTCGATCGTGTTTAGGCCCGGTTCGTCGATGTTTTTAAAGAGCAGTGTGTCGGTCACTTCTCAGCCACCTTTGGGTCGGCGCTAGGGCGCCTCAGCAGCTGCCGCTCTGGCAGCGGGTCGTCGCCCTGACGAATTTGGCGTGCAAGCTCGGGCACTTCGCCGAGCCCTATAGGTCCTACGTAAACACCGTTGACTGAGGCCATCGGCGCGATATCGCAGGCACCAAGGCACTCGAAGCCGCGGACGTTTACGTCCGGGTCCTCACCGAGCTCGCCTTCAAGCGCCGCTAGCAGCTCGTCGGCGCCGCAGAGCGAGCAGGAGATGTTGGTGCAGACGTAAACCGACTTGCGACCGAGCTGCTCCATCTCGAACATGTCGTAGAAGGTGGCGACGGCAGACAGCGCTGCCGGCGTGCGGCCGAGCACTGCGGCGGCCTGCTCAATCCCTTCCGGCGGGCACCAGCCGTAATGCTCTTGGACGGCGTAGAGAGCGGGAATGAACGCTGAGTCGCCAACCGGAAAGCGGCGCATCCCATCCTCGATTGCCGCCCGCAGCTCAGGCGGCACTTCGGTCGTTGCGGCGTCGGGAACAACGGCCGGCTCTTTATCGAGGTCGGCGGCTCGGTCCCAGCCCGGGATTCTTGAATCGTGCGTGAAACGTCTTACTTCAGCCATCAGCGATCAACCCCACCGATAATCGGGTCGAACATCGCGACCGTTGCCAGCATGTCGGCGATCAGCCAGCCCTCGGTCGCGGCCGGGGCGGCCTGCATGTTGACGATGCTTGGGTCGCGCATGTGGACGCGGGCCGGCTTGCTTGACCCGTCGGAGCGAACAAAGCAACCAAGCTCGCCGCGGGCGCCCTCGATTGCGTAGTAGGCCTCTCCCTCCGGCACGCGCATCCCTTCCGTTACAAGCTTGAAGTGATGGATCAGCGCCTCCATCGAAGTTGCCAGCTCGTGTCGCGGCGGCAGCGCAATCTTACGGTCCTCGGTGATCGTCGGGCCATCAGGGAGATTATCGAGCGCCTGCACGATGATCTTGATCGACTCTTTGACCTCCGCCAAGCGGACCTGATAACGGTCGTAGTTGTCGCCCTTTGTGCCGACCGGGATCTGAAAATCGAAGTCCTCGTAGGAGCTGTAGGGCATCGCTTTGCGAAGGTCCCACGGGTCACCGGCGGCGCGCAGAAGCGGGCCGGTAACGCCGTGCTCGCGCAGCGTCTCGGCCGGCAGCGGGCAGACGTCGCGCTGACGCTGAAGGAAGATCTCGTTCTTGTTCAGCAGGTCGCCGTAGATGTCGGCGCGCTCGGGCATGATCGCGCAGAACTTACGGACCTGTTCGATCCAGCCTTCCGGGATGTCCTCGATCACGCCACCGATCTGGAAGTAGCGCGTGTGCATCCTCTGACCGGACGACATCTCGAAAAGGTCGAGCAGCGTTTCGCGCTCGCGGAAGCAGTACCACCAGACCGAGATCGCGCCAAGGTCGAGCGCGCTGGTGCCAAGGAAGACGAGGTGGCTCATGATCCGGTTTAGTTCCATGTGAATCACGCGCAGGTATTGAGCGCGCTTGGGGATCTCAACTTCGAGCAGCGCCTCGACTGCGCCGCAGTAGGCCATTGCGTTGAAGTAGTAGGAGACGTAATCCATCCGCTCGACTACCGGAATTGCCTTCCAGTAGCTCTTCTGCTCGGCCGTCTTCTCAATTCCCGTGTGGAGGTAGCCGTAGATTGGCTGCAGCCGCCGGATTACTTCACCGTCCAGTGTTACTAGGAGCCTCAGCACGCCGTGCGTGGCTGGGTGGTGAGGGCCAAGGTTTAGCGTCAACAGCTCACGGTCGCCTTCGAACTCGGTCGTCTCCGAGATCGTGACGCTCGCTTCCATCTTGCGGTAGTCGCTGAGCTGGCGTGCTCCGGGATCAACGGTGCTCATTCAAACCACCGCGGCACGTTGTGCTCGTTGTGCGTGAAGAGAACCGGCTCGCCACCGATTGGGAAGTCGCGGCGCTGCGGGTGGCCTTCGTAATCCTCCGGCATGAGGATCCGCCGCAGGTCGGGGTGGCCGTCGAAGATCAGGCCGAACATGTCGTAGGCCTCGCGCTCCTGGTTGTTGGCGCAAGGCCACGCGGGCGTAACCGACGGCAGGTGCGGATCTTCGATTGAGACGCGCAGCGTCAAGGCGACGCGGTCGCAGGCTTCGCGGCTGAGCAGCTCATAGTCAACGCCGAGCCGTGGCTCGTTTGGGTAATAGTCGACACCGTGAACGCTTGCGAGGAACTCGTAGCCGGCCGTGCGCAGCACCTCTAGCGAACCGACGATTGATTCCGGCTTGACCTCGATCGCTACTCGGCCTGGGCTTTCGACTGTGTTGATGACGCTCTCGGCGTCGCTTGCTTTCAGCGCGCCAACGAGGCGCTCCAGCGTTGCTGCATCAGGCATTCGTTCCCTCCGTGCCGCCGGCGCCGAAGACGTTCACGCCGGTCGCGTCGGCAGGGGCAAGCGGGTAGACCTCTTCCGTTCCTTCGGCCTCGTAGCGCTCACGCCAACCGAGCGTCGGGTCGCCATGAACCATCGAACGGAGCTCGAGGATGCCGTGCATCAGAGCCTCAGGGCGTGGCGGGCAACCGGGCACGTGAACGTCTACCGGCATGAACTTGTCTGCTGGGACAATTGCGTAGTTGTTGAAGACGCCCATCGAGCTGGAACAAGCACCCATCGCGATCACGTACTTGGGCTCCAGCATCTGGTCGTAAATGCGGCGGATCACCGGTGCCATCTTGATCGAGATGCGGCCCGATAGAACGAGCAGATCGGCTTGGCGCGGCGAGGCACGGAAAGCCTCGTAACCGAAGCGGGCAATGTCTAGCCGCGAAGCGGCAACCGTCATCATCTCGATCGCGCAGCAGGCAAGGCCGAAGGTCAATGGGAAGAATGAGTTACCGCGCGCCCAATCGGAGGCCTTCTCCAGAGTCGTCGTCAGCACCCGCTCCTGAACGAACTCGTCGAGGTCCTTGTCGTCAAGGTCGCCGCGAAGCATGTCGCGCGCGCGCAGCCCCTGAGCACGGAACTCTTCCGAGTCGGTCGCCTTCTGCCGGATTACTTCCATGTCAACGCTCCGCGGCGCCAGACGTAGCCAAAGCCAACAAAAAGCAAACCGATGAAGGTGATCGTCTCTAGCAGCGCGAAGGTTCCAAAGGCGCGCAGTTCGAC
Organism: Solirubrobacteraceae bacterium; assembly: GCA_030725785.1. Taxonomy (GTDB): domain Bacteria; phylum Actinomycetota; class Thermoleophilia; order Solirubrobacterales; family Solirubrobacteraceae; genus F1-60-MAGs163. Next base: position 12,802 of record JANRFB010000033.1, on the reverse strand, counting down.
GGCGATCGGGTAGAGGAAAAGGACTTCGATGTCGAAGAGCAGGAAGAGGATCGCGATCATGTAAAAGCTGATGCCGAAGCGGAACCCCTGCTTGATCTCCGATGGCATCCCTGACTCGTAAGGGTCAGACTTGTGGTTGTTGGCCCGCGGCGACGGTCCGAGAAACTTGTTGAGCAAGCCAAAAACGATGCCGATACTGGCACCGACGGCGATGAAGATCAGGGCAGGGGCGTAAGTGGACAGCACGGTCTGTTGTTGTATCACCTAAGAGCGGCGCGCAGGCTACCGATCAGAGATAGTGACAAAGAGCTCAAATTGCGACAACTAGCGGATATCGCGGCCTTACTCGTCGCGACCCTCGCCGTGCTCGGCACGCTTGCTGGCGCTTGGGCGTGGTGGCAAGGATCACTGGAGCGGGGTTTTTGGATTCTCTGGCGCCTCACGCAGCTTGCGACAACGCTGCTCGCGGCCGTCGCGCTGATTGTTTTTGTCGCCGGGTACAAGCCCGCAAGCGGTCTATTTTGGCTTTACATGCTGCTGCCGATCGCAGTCTCGATTATCGCCGAGCAGCTCCGGGCCGCGTCAGCCGATGCGGTGCTCAGCTCGCACGACCTCGATGATGCGCAGGCGGTCGGTGAACTGCCGCAGAGCGAGCAGCACCTGATCGTCATCACAATCGCTCACCGTGAGCTCGCGGTCGCCGCGATTGCCTGCTTCGTGATCGCTTTTCTTGCGTTACGAGTACTCGCAACAGCGTGATTTGCGTGCCAACTTGGTTGGGCAGCCAGCGATCCGCGCGTCTCTCTCGTATTATTGGCAGCCGCATGTTGCTTCGCCGCCTACTGCCATTACTTCTGATCGCTGCTGCCAGCCTCGTCGTCGCTGCCTGCGGCTCTGAAGGCAACAGCGTCAGCGGCCAGTCTGCCGCGGTTGAATCAGGAAGTCAGCTCTTCGTAGCGCGCTGCTCCGGCTGCCACACACTGAGCGCTGTCGGCGCTGAAGGGTCTGCGGCGAAGGTCTCGAGCGCTCAGAGGACAAACGGACCAAACTTCAACACTCGTAAAGAGTGTTATGAGAACGTGATCTACGCAATCCAAAACGGTGGCTTCTCAGGGGCGATCATGCCCGCCAACATCGTTGTCGGCAAGGAGAGCGAGCAGATCGCCGCATTCCTTGCCAAGTACGCCGGAAGCGAAGCGATGAGTGGTACTGGCAGCACGGCGAAGTGCGCGCCCGTGCCAGCGAACGCTGGCGACTAACAGGGCCGGTTCGGCGCTCGATGCTCGACCTAAGGCGCCTTCGCAGTGAACCGGAAGTCGTAAGGGCTGCGCTCGAGCGGCGCGACGGCGCCGAGGGCCTTGACCGCGTGATCGAGCTTGACGAGCAGCGGCGCGCTCTGCTTCCACAGCTGGAGGCGCTGCGCGCCGAACAGAACGCGGCCAACGAGGCGATCTCGGCCGCCAAGGCGAGCGGCGAATCGGCCGATCAGCAAATCGCCGCGATGAAAGATGTTGCGGCGCGCGCGAAAGCACTCGACGCTGAGCTTCAGATCGCCGAGGCCGAGCTGGACGGCGCGCTAGCGCTGCTGCCGAACCTCCCAGACGACGATGCTCCGGCCGAGGACACCGTGCTGCGCGAGTGCGGTGAGCAACCGAAGTTCGATTTCGAGCCGCGCGACCACCTCGACCTCTCGGGCGAGCGGATCGACATGGAACGAGCCGCGAGGCTCTCGGGTGCTCGCTTCGCCTATCTGCGCGGCGAGCTCGTGATGCTCGAGTTGGCTCTGGTTCGTTGGACCTTGGAGCTGCTTGGCGAGCACGGCTTCGAGCCGGTAATCCCGCCGGTGCTGGTGCGCGAGGAGGCCTTGCACGGCACCGGCTTCCTGCCCGACACCGAGCAGCAGATCTACCGGCTTGCCGATGATGATCTCTATCTCGTAGGAACCAGCGAAGTGGCGCTCGCTTCGCTCCACGCCGATGAGATTCTCGTCGCCGAGAAGCTGCCGCTGCGCTACGCCGGATTCTCTCCCTGCTTCCGCCGCGAGGCCGGTTCGGCCGGGCGCGACACGCGCGGCATCTTCCGCGTCCACCAGTTCGACAAGGTCGAGATGTTCAGCTTCGCGGCGCCCGAGGAGGCGAAGGAGGAGCACCTGCGGCTGCTGGCAATTGAGGAGCAGATCCTCACTGCGCTCGGCCTCCCCTACCGCGTTGTGGACATTGCGATCGACGACCTCGGCGCCTCTGCGGCGCGCAAGTTCGACTGCGAAGCTTGGCTTCCGAGTGAGGGGCGCTACCGCGAGCTGACGTCAACCTCGAACACAACCGATTTTCAAGCCCGACGTCTGGCAATCCGGATGCGGCGCGAAGGCGGCAAGCCGGAACTTCTTGCAACGCTCAACGGGACCGCCGTGGCAGTTGGCCGCACGATCATCGCGCTACTTGAGAATGGGCAGCAGTCCGACGGCTCGGTCGTGATCCCTCAGTGCCTCGTTGACTGCGGCGCCCCGGCCGTGCTGCCGCCCGCCGAGGCCTGACGGCGAGGATGGACCTCAACGCCGACATGGCGGAGGGAAGTGGACCGCAGGGCTGGGCGGCCGACGCGGCGCTGCTCGACGTAGTGACCAGCGCCAACATCGCCTGCGGCGGCCACGCCGGCGACGCGGAGACGATGCGCCGCGCGTGCGATGCGGCGCTTGAGCGCGGCGTGCGGATCGGCGCCCACCCCGGCTACCGCGACCGCGAAAACTTTGGCCGCGCCGAACTGGAGCTTGCGACCGATGAAGTCATAACCCAGGTTGCCGAGCAGATCGCACTGCTGGAGGGAATCGCCGCCTCAAGCGGCGGCGCTGTCACGCACGTCAAGCTGCATGGCGCGCTCTACCACCGTGCGCTAGGCGACATCGAGCTAGCGCAGGAGCTGGCCGATCTGATCGCCAGGCTCGGCCACCCTCCGGCAGTGCTGGCGCCCGCCAGCGGCGCGCTAGCGGGCGCCGCTCGGGAGCTGAAGCTCCGCTGCGCCGCCGAAGGCTTCGCCGACCGCGCCTACGGCAGCGACGGGCTACTTGTGGCGCGGGATCAGCCGGGAAGCCTTCTCGGCGCCGAGGAGGCGGTTGCCCAGGCACTGCGGCTTGCAAGCGACGGCGAAGTGATCGCCAACGACGGGACAGTCATCCCGGTCGACGTCGAATCGATCTGCGTCCACGGTGACAGACCTGGGGCGATCGAACTGGCAGGCGAACTTCGAGTAGCGCTAACTGAAGGCGGCATCGAACTGAAGGCATTCGTTTGAGTCCGCCGATTGCAATCCGGCAAGCCGGCGAGCGCTCTGTGCTAGTTGAACTCGGGGGCAACGACGCCGTCCAGCGGCTCGCGGCCGGGCTCGAGCCGCGGCGCGGCACAGAGCTCGAAGAGATTGTTCCCGGGCACGAAACGCTACTTCTGGTCTGGCCTTCGGCCGCTCCAGCCGTCGGCCAGATTGAAGAGCTGATCGCAGCTGCGGATGCCGCCACCGAGGCGACGGCGCCGGCCGACGAGATTGAGCTAAGCGTGAACTACGACGGCCCCGACCTCGGAACGGTCGCGGAGAGCTGCGGTTGCAGTCCTGAGGAGCTCGTTGCCCGCCACCTCGCCTGTAGCTACCGCGTCGGGTTCATCGGCTTTTCACCCGGCTTTGCCTACCTGCTCGGTGGAGACCCGGCGCTGCAGCCGCCGCGGCTGGCCGAGCCGCGCACGCGCGTGCCGCCCGGCGCGCTCGCGATCGCCGGCCCCTACTCGGCCGTCTACCCGCGCAGCTCACCGGGAGGTTGGAACCTGATCGGCAGCTGCGACGAGCCGATCTTCGATCCCGCGCAGAATCCGCCGGCGCTGTTGACGGCCGGAATGACCGTACGCCTGGTGGCGAAGTGAGCCTCGCGATTGAAGTCGTCAAGCCTGGCGCGCTGACGACGGTTCAGGATCTCGGACGGCCAGGGTTTGCGCACCTGGGGATCCCCCGCTCGGGCGCCGCCGACCGCAGCTCATTGAAGCTGGCAAACAGATTGGTCGGCAATGCTGAGGGAGCCGCGGCTCTGGAGTGCACGCTGATCGGCCCGAGCCTGCGCTTCAGCGACGAAGCACTGATCGCGATCACAGGTGCTGAGGTCTCGGCCCGCTTGGACGGCGATGAGGTGGCGCTCAACTCTGCAGTTGGCGTTGCTGCTGGGGCGCTGCTCGAGCTAGCGACGACGAGGGCTGGTCTGCGGAGCTACATCGCGGTCCGTGGTGGGATTGAAGCGGAGCCGATGATGGGCAGCAAATCGAGCGACCTACTGAGCGGTCTCGGGCCGCCACCGCTGAAGACAGGACAGTCGATCACGGCCGGGGAGCCGGCAGGAGAGGTTCCAGCGATCGGTGCCGCGCCGATTGCTCCGCCGAGCGAGGAGCCTGTACTTCACCTAGTCGCAGGGCCGCGGGCCGACTGGTTCGCTGCCAACGCGCTGGAGCTGCTGGCGGCCGCGAGCTGGGAGGTTTCGTCCGATTCCAATCGCAGCGGCGTGCGCCTGATCGGCCCCGAGCTGCCGCGCGTGCGCGATCACCAGCTGCTCTCGGAGGGGATGGCACACGGCGCAGTTCAGGTCCCTGCTTCGGGCCAGCCGATCATTCTTCTCGCCGACCACCCGACTACCGGCGGCTACCCCGTGGTCGCCGTCGTCGCCAGCGCCGATCTTGACGCCGCCGGGCAGCTGCGCCCCGGGCAGAGTCTGCGCTTCGCGATTAGCTAGCGCCCCGCTGAGAGCGAAGCTCGTCGCGGATCTCCGTCAACAGTTCGATCTCGCTGGCTACCTCCTCAGAGCTAGCTCCGCGGAGACGGTTGACCGTGTTCATCGGTTTGACGACGAAAAAGAAGACTGCCGCCGCGACCGAGACGAAGGCAACCAGTGCGTTGAGGAAGCTGCCGTAGTTGAACTGGCTGTCGTTGATTGTGAAGCTGAGGTCTGAAAAGTCCGGCTTACCGATGATCGCGCCAACGACTGGCGTCAGAAGGTCGGCGACGAGCGAGTTGACGAGCGCCGCGAAGGCCGCGCCGATAACAACTGCGACGGCTAGGTCAACAACATTGCCGCGCAGCAGGAAGTCTCTGAACTCTTTGATCATTCGTAAATTATCTCAGGCGCTGTGGACTTACGCGAGCTGCGCTCAGCGAACTACGCTCGACTGAAGTGGCTGCCGCGCGCGGCGGTCCAGCGCCGCTGCCTTCTTCGCCCCACCGCTGCTGCGGCCGCCAAAGTAGAGCTTCCACGAGGTTGAGAAGTTGGAGTAACCGCTCTCGCGGGGCTCGGTTGTGGTCATTCCCGACGTAACGGCCGCGCCGCTGGCCGCGTACGAAGCGCTGTCACCGGTGCACTGCGGGCTAGTTGGCGTTGTCGAATCGACGTAATACCCGGTCATCGGCAGACCAACGATGTTGGTCTGGTGCGAGTAGCTAACGGTCAGCGTTCCTTGGTCGCCGCTGACCTGCGACCACTTCGGTAGGCCGGGCACGAGCACGTCTGGGCGCCCATCGACAGTTACGCCTGCAGTGTTGAGGTTGTTGCGGTAGGTCATCCCGCTGGCGGCCGCCGAGTAGTCAAGGAAGTCAAAGACGGTTCCAATTGCGTGAACGCGGAGAAAAGTTTCGACGTCCTCGCGGCCCGGGTACATAAGCTCGCGTCGCTCCGTCATCGGGCCGCTATTAGCGCCGATGAAGTCACGGATCGCGCGCACCGGGCCAACGCGGTTAGTCAAAAACGCACCCTCGCCGTCGGAGAAGGTCCGCTCGCTGCGAGCGCAGCTCCTAGCCGAAACCATCGACTTATGCATATCGAGAATGTCTACCCCCGTCGCATCTTTGGCACGAATTTTGAGCCGATCCTTGATCCAGCGATCGGAGAAGCCGAGCGAATAAAAAGGAGTCGTAAGACTCGACGACTCAGGGTTCGGGCCTTGGGCGCGGCGATAACTCGAATAGGGCTGGCCTGACGCGAGCGCAAACTTGTACTTAAGCGGGTGACTGCCGGCAGCCTGGTCGATCTTGATCCCCGGCCGGGCCGCGCCGAGAAGCAGGTAACCGACCTCGCCGCTGATCGGGTCGCGGACTCTTAGCCACTGGTGTGGACGCCCGCGCAGCGTGCTGGGTAGCGCAAGGTTGCTCGGCGCCTTACCCCCGACCGATGAGCCGAGTAGCGCTATCTCATCATTGCTGTCGAAATCGAGGTCATTGTCGGCACCTGCGGACATCGCAGCGTCGGCGTACACGAGAGTCTGCTCGCCCGACGGCAGCGCTGGCTGATAGGCGTTACCAACGTCAAAGAGCTTGCGTTCGTCTACTTGGACGGGAACCTGCCGCAACCGCTTGGCGGAATAGCGGTAGGCGATGATCCGCTGCGGCGCTGAACCGATCAGGGCTGGAACGCGCGCGCCGGTCACGACGATTGGATCGGCGGAGCGCAAACCGGCTATTGACGCCGAGGCGCCTGCCGGGGCGAGCGCGGCTACAAGCAGAGCTGAAGTGATCGTGATCAAGAGCCGTTTTCGCATTGGTCAATTGTAAGAACACTGGCCGCCGCAGGAAGGTGCGCAAGGCCACGTGGAGCCTTCATCGAGTGCGGCAGTACCAAGCGATTACTGAGTGACTCGAGCTGGCGTGATCACCATGGGACCCGCGAACGGAGGGGGCGGGATTCGAACCCGCGGTCCAGGGTTACCGGACTCCGGTTTTCAAGACCGGTGCATTCGACCACTCTGCCACCCCTCCGCGTGGCATTGTGGCAGGAGCAGCGCCGTGGCGACGCGAAACCCAGCCGGGGCTTCAGTCAGAATTCACAAGCAGAGTGATTTACTCCAGACAGAAAAGGAGAACAAGATGATTGGCGCAATTCTGCTGGGCCTCATTGCCGGAAGTATTGGCAGGCTTCTGGTTCCCGACATGTGGAGCGAACTAAGCGGCCCTAAATCGTGGCTCTTCTCACTCTGCCTTGGACTAGCGGGGGCAATCCTCGGCTACCTGATCTTCACCGTGGGGCTTGGAATTGGCGACAGCAACGTCTTCGACCTCGGCGGCCTGCTCGGCGCGATCATTGGCGTCGTCATCCTGCTGCCATTCGTTGGGATCTTCGCTCGGCTGAAGCGCGGCAAGCAGAAGTAGCTCGCTGAGCGGTTTAGGCGGCGGGAATCTGCTGAGTAATGCAGTGAACGTTGCCGCCCCCAAGCAGAATCTCGCGGCCAGGAACGCCAATCACTTCGCGATCCGGGAAGAGCTCGGCTAGCTTCGCCATCGCCTCACCGTCGGTGCGATCGTCAAGTAATGGAGCGACGATCCTGCCGTTGCAGATGTAGAAGTTGACGTAGGAGCCAGCCAGCTCATCGCCGGCAAGACGAGGCAGAACTTCACTGGAAACGACGATCCCGGACGCCTCAGCCTCACTCATCGGCGCCACCGATGGCATCGGTAAGAGTTCGACCTGAAGTGAGCGGCCGCGCGCATCGGTCATCGCCTCCAGCCGCGCACGGGCATCAAGTGAGATCGCGTGCTGGGGGTGCGCCTTGTCATCGGTCCAAGTAAGTGCGACCACGCCAGGGCGGATGAAGCAAGCGAGGTTATCTACGTGCCCGTCTGTTTCGTCACCGAAGGTACCTGCGCCGAGCCAGAGAACCTTCTCTACGCCAAGGTAGTCGCAGAGGTGGCCTTCGATCTGCTCGCGCGTCATCAATGGGTTGCGGTTCTTGTTCAGCAGGCACTCCTCGGTCGTCAAGCATGTGCCTTCGCCATCTACGTGGATCGAGCCGCCTTCGAGAATTAGCGGCGCGCCATAGCACTCGTCACCTTCGAGCTCGATCACCTGAGCGGCCACCTGCGCGTCCAAATCCCAGTTTGGGTAGAGGCCGCCGTCATGACCACCCCAAGCGTTGAACTGCCACGCAACGCCGCGTCGCTCGCCATCGTCATTGGTTACAAAGCTAGGCCCGACGTCCCGCATCCAAGCATCGTCGCTATCGAGTTCAACGATCTCAACGCTTGCTGGCAGCATCGCGCGGGCACTCTCAAGCTGCGACCCGCGTACACCCATCCTCAGCGGCTCGGCGACGACGATTGCCGCCGCCACGTCAGCGTAAGCCTGCTGCGCCGGGCCGCCCTGCTCTCTCCAAGTATCAGCGCGGTGAGGCCAGAGCATCCAGGTGCCCTCGTGCGGCGCGAACTCGGGCGGCATCGAGAAGCCGTCGGCTGAGGGCGTGCTGCTCAGGGAATCGCTCATCAGCGCGATCCTACGCGCTGCGGGCAACCGCTAACCAGTGAAGCGCTTGAACAGCTTGCTGAACTCAAAAGGCGATTGAGCGACGCTGGAGCAGGTTGCTTGGGCCCACGCCTTAGCGCCGCCCGGGCATTGCTTGTCGCGCCCGGCCGACCAGAGGGCGAGCATGCCGAGGTGCTTGGAGGAAGCGAACTTCACGAGCTGGCTGGCGTCGGCTGGCATGAAGATCTCGCTTGGGCTGTCGTTGACGCCGATCATCGGCGTCACCCCAACCATCCCCCACAGCTTCGCCGTGCTGAGCTTTGGGTAGAGGCGGTGGAGCTGCCCCTTGAGGCTGCCGGCGAGCTTGATCGCGTAATAGCCCATCCGACCTTTCGGGTTTGGCGCGGCAGCGTCGCCGTAGTCCATCGCCATCGCGTTGACAATTGAAATCTTCGCTCCGACCTTGATCGTCGCGCGCAGCAGCGCGATCCCCTCGGCCGTCAGCCCCGTGGGCAGAGCTGGCAGCGTGAAGCTGACGGCCAGCTTGCGGCCTGCCGCGCGGGCACTGCGCTGGAGCATCGCTATCGCCTTGCCGCGGCGGATGTTCGCGCTGCTGTCGCCGACCGCGCCTCCCTCAATGTCAAAGTCGATCCGTTGGAGCTTGTACTTAGTGATCACAGCTTGGTACTGAGCGGCAAGGCTTTCAGCCGAGGGGCATGCCAACGCCAGCTCAGTTCCGTTGGCGCCGCCGAACGAGGCCAGCGCGTCGCCGCGCAGCGCGCGCAGCGACTTCAGCTGCGGTGCGATCGCGCGCTCGTCAGCTAGCGCAGTGACGCCGCCCCAGCTTGCTTTGCAGCCACCACCGCTGAGCACGAAGGCGAGCGAGAAGTATCGAACGCCGGTCGCGCGGGCGGTCGTCTTCAGGTTTAGCGGCGGGTAGAGCGAAGTATCGACGTAGGGCGCGAAGGCGAAGGCGCGGCCGCTGGCCGAGGCCGGCGTAGCTGCCACCGTCGCGGCGATCACTGCCACGATCGCTAGGCAAAGCACTTTTGAATCACGAAAACTCACCGCCAACACGGTAAAGGCTCGTTTCGACTCGCGCGCCGGCTCCTACCCTCGTGGAGATGAGAGAGAAGATTCGCCTGCTGCCTGCTGTTGAGGCCCGAGCGCTTGACGGAACCGAATACCGCCTTCCCAGCGATCTTGGCGGCGAGCGCAACTTGATCGCCGTCGCCTTTCAGCGCAACCACCAGGACGCCGTCGATACTTGGCTCGGCGACTTCGCCGCGCTCGAAGCCGAGCACTCAGACCTGGTTACCTACGAGATGCCGACGATCTCGCGCCGCTGGGGTCCAGCGCGGGGCTTTATCGACGGCGGAATGACGGCCGCGATCCCCGACCCAAAGACGCGCGCCCGCACGATCACGGCCTATACCGATGTCAAGCGGGTGCGTGACAGCCTTGGACTGGCGGACACGAACCAGATCGCGGTGATCGTCTGCGACCGCGACGGCGTCGTCAGTTGGCTGGCACTTGGCGAGCGCAGCGACGAAGCTGCCGCCGATCTGCGCGCAGCACTAAACGGCTAACCGCTCAAGCGTCTTTGAGCAGCTCGGAGATCGTCACTGGAGTCAGCTTCTTGCGCTCCAGAAGCTTCAGAATGCGCGGCAGAACCTCGGCCGTCGGCGCGTAGTTGGCGTGCATCAGAATGATCCTGCCGGGCTTGGCCCAGTACTGAATTGCGTTCAGGATGTAGGCCTCGCTACGCAGGTCGGAATCGGCGACGGTGCCCGACCACATGACCACCTTCCGGTACCCGCGCTCGCCGGCCGCTGAGACTGTGCCTGAGTCGTAATCGCCAAACGGAGGCCTAAACCAGGGGCGGCCGCTGAGCTTGAAAGTCTTCTGAATCCAATCCTCGTTGCGCTGAAGGTCGGCGCCGAAGGCAGCCGAGCCGATCTGAGTTGAGACACCGTGGCTGAAGGTGTGATTCCCGAGCGTGAGCTGGCCACTGGCGACGAGCGAGCGGATCCGTTTTGCTTGTGGCTCCCACGAAGCTCCATAGGTGCCATTGGGGAAGAAGGTCGCCGCAGCACCGGTCTGCTCGAGGACGTCGAGGATCTTCGCGACGCAGGCGGCGCAGGTGCCGTCGTCGAAGGTCAGCGCCACCTTGCGGCCAGCGGACGGCCCCTCGCTTATTACTTCGGCCTCTCCCGGAACGGCGTCGGTAATCTGCTGCGGCGGTGGACCGGCCGGTTTTGGCGCTGACGCCGGAGCAGTGGCTTTGGGCGAGGCAGTGGGCTCTTCAGCGGCGACCAAGCCGTTCGATTCCCCGGCCCCTGAGCCCCCCACGGCAGGAATTATCAGCAGCGCTGCGAGGACAGCAACGACCACGATTGCGGCGAGCGCAGCGATGCGGCGCCGGCGCGCGGTTCCGCGGCGCTGAGTCTCTCGGCGCTCAAGACGAGGATCCATCCGCACCAATTCTCGCAGCCCGCCCAGCCGCTTCGGCAGCTGAGCCTGCAATTCCGGCTAGGCGACAGCGAATAACGGAGAGGGCGGGATTCGAACCCGCGAACGAGGTTACCCCCGTTACTCGCTTAGCAGGCGAGTGCCTTCAGCCGCTCGGCCACCTCTCCGGACGGGGCGAAGTGTACCTCTGCCTGAGAACTCAGTAGATATGGCTGAAATTCTTTCCGTCACAAACCGCAACCTTGGCAGTCTCGATGTGTAGTTACCAAGTAGTGACGGCCCCATAGCTACGCACAAACACGCAAAGAACCGCTAAAGTTCCGGAGATCTCAATGTTTGCTTCCCGAATTCAGGGCACGAAGATCACGTGCCAGCGCCTTACGTTGGCGCTGGCGGTTCTGTGCGCAGGCATCGTCGCGTTGGCCCCGGCCCAAGCAGCAGCTGCCGGAACTTCAAGCGATTACATCGTCCTTTATGAAAGCAGCGCCGGACTTACCCAGAAGGTGGCTAGCGAGGAAGCTCGCGGCAACGACGTCCAAGATGTCTTCCGCAGCGCCGTGAAGGGCTATGTTGCCTCACTCGACTCGGCCGACGTTGCTCGGCTACGCGCCCAAGATGGCGTGCTCCTAGTTGAGAAGGACAAGCCGGTCGAAGCGCTAAGTGCAGGGCCGCGCAGCGGGCTCGCATCGTCGTGGGGCCTCGACCGCATCGACCAACGCACACTTCCGCTCAATAGCCAAATCTCGACCAGCCAGAACGGATTCGGCGTAACCGCCTACATCATCGACACCGGCATCCGCGCCGACCACTCGCAGTTCGGTGGCCGTGTGGCGGTCGGCTACGACGCGATCGGGGATGGCCAGAACACGAATGACTGCAACGGCCACGGAACGCACGTCGCCGGGACGGTCGGCGGCTCAAGCTATGGCGTAGCGCCTCAGGTCTCGCTAGTAGCTATCCGCGTCCTCGACTGCGGCGGCTCGGGTTCGACTTCCGGCGTGATCGCAGGGATTAACTGGGCGACAGCAAACCACGCCGCGGGCGTTCCGGCAGTCGCCAACATGAGTCTCGGCGGCGGTTACTCAGCGGCACTCAACACCGCAACGCAGAACGCAATTGCCGACGGCATCACTTTCGCCGTTGCCGCCGGGAACGAGAACGCCAACGCCTGCAACTCCTCGCCTGCCTCGACGCCGAACGCACTGACGGTCGGTTCGACAACCTCAAGCGATGCCCGCTCCTCCTTCTCCAACTGGGGAAGCTGCGTTGACATCTTCGCGCCGGGCAGCGGCATCACTTCAGCTTGGAGCACTTCGTCGACAGCAACCAACACAATCTCCGGGACCTCGATGGCTTCACCTCACGTTGCGGGTGCTGCTGCTCTGCTGCTCTCGGCCAGCCCTGCGAGCACCCCCGCTCAGGTCGCTTCTGCGATGGGCAACGCGGCAACGACCGGGGTCGTTAATGACGCTGGTACCGGCTCGCCGAACCGCCTTCTTTACACCGGCGAGAGCTCTACACCCAACCCGACGCCGGAGCCACCTCCGGCGCCAGCGCCTACGCCCCCGGCAAATGACAACTTCGCTAGCGCGGTCGCGCTCAGTTCGCTTGCCACGGTTACTGGAACAACCGTCGCCGCCACGCACGAGAGTGGCGAGCCAGCGCACGTCAACTCGGCTTACGGTTCTGCGTCATCAACTTGGTACTCCTGGACGGCGGCAGCCGACGGAACGCTCGCCCTCAGCACGCAATCCAGCAGCTTCGACACTCTGCTCGCGGTCTACGCCGGCAGCGCCATCTCCGGCCTGAGCCCAATCGCAAGCAATGACGACAACGGGGCCGGCGGGCTCTGGAGCAGCGTCAGTCTCCCCGTTACGGCTGGAACGACCTACCGAATCGCGATCGACGGATACGGAGGCGCGACCGGCTCGACCAGCTTGGCGGGGACCTTCACGGCCGCTGCACCAACGCCAACGCCAACGCCAACACCAACACCAACACCAACCCCGCCAGCTGCACCGGCCAACGACAACTTCGCGGACGCGCAGGCGCTCAGCTCGCTCGGCGAGACAGCCGGCACGA
>JANRFB010000032.1:62523-98036 GCA_030725785.1 Solirubrobacteraceae bacterium | reverse complement strand
AGCTCGGCGGCAATCCCGGCCGTGCCGCGATCAACGAGGCTGCCGATCATCCCGCGCAGGAAGAAGATCGGAGTGATCCAGCGTGGCGCGACGACGCGCCGCGCTCGTGCGCGGATGCCGGTGGCGAGGAGTTGGCCGACCTTCTCAACGCTGACGATTCCTCTAAGCGGGCCAGGCATCTCGCTTCGAAGGCCACCGAGGCGGCCCATTTCCCGCTCCGCGCCCTCAACCATGTCGGTGCCGACGAACCAGAAGTAGGAGACGCCAACGTCAACGCCGAGGTGGGCAACCTCGCCGCGCAGAACGTTCATCAGATGCTCAAGCGCCGCCTTGCTGGAGGCGTAGGCGCCGAATCCGATTGCCGGCATCAGCGCCGAAGCTGAGGCGTTGGCGATGATGTAGCCGCGCCGCTCGATCACGTGGGGCAGCGCCGCGTGAATAAGGCGCCAGTTGCCGATCAGGTTGACGTTGACGATTGCCGCCAGCACATCGGGGTCGAGCAGCCTCAGCGAGCCGCCGCCGCCGATTCCCGCGTTTGAGAAGACGACGTCAATCCCGCCTGCCTCGGCGACGACATGCGCAATGGCAGCGTCAACCTGAGCCTGGTCGGTGATGTCGCATACGGCTGTGATCGCGTCAGGGCCGCAGCGCGCCGCGGCCTGTTCCAGCGCAGCGGGATCGAGATCAAGCAGCGCGATTCGGTGGTCGACCGCCAGCCTTCGGGCGGTCGCAAATCCGATCCCGCGAGCACCTCCGCTGATCAGCGCGACCGGCTTGGCCACAGTAGTTAGAGCTCGCTGCCGGGAATGCGATGCTGCTCAAGGTAGGCGTCGTTCTCTTGCTTCTCGACGTACACGCCGGCGCCGGCGATGATCAGCAGAACGGTCACGATCGCCGGGAAGAGGACGAAGAAGACGCCGATCAAGCCGATGTCGATCGCCAGCGCGTTACTGATTGCGAGCACCATATTGGCGACAATAGCGCACCGCTCCGCCGCGATGGCTTGCCGCTAGGGTTGCCTCAATGAACCGAGTTGGCGCGCTGCTGTACGACCGCTTCCTGATGGGCGCAAGCCAGCAGGCCGGCTTGGCCGACAAGCGCCGTGAGGCCTTGGCTGCGGCGAGCGGCGAGGTGCTTGAAATTGGCGCAGGAACAGGCCTCAACCTCGCCGCCTACCCGCGCGAGGGGATCACACGCTTGGTCTGCACCGAGCCCAATGCCGCAATGAGCCGCCAGCTTGAGGCGCGCGGCGCAGAAGCGCCGGTAGCGGTTGAGGTCGTAGCCGCCAGCGCCGAGCAGCTGCCGTTCGAGGATTCCAGCTTCGACTTTGTGACTGGAACGCTGGTGCTTTGCGAGGCCGACAGCCCGCCGGCGGCGCTGGCTGAGATCGCCCGCGTGCTGCGTCCCGGCGGCCATTATCTTTTCCTCGAACACGTGCGCAGCGCCGATCACGACCACGCCCGGATGCAGGATCGCTGGGCGCCGATCTGGCGCCGAGTTTCAGGCGGATGCAACTGCAACCGTGACACGCTGGCAACGATCAAAGCCTCTCCTTTGACGGTCGAAGAGGCTCAGGTTGGGCGCTTCCCAAAGGCGCCGAAGATCGTCAAACCGCTGCTTATCGGCAGCGCCGTGCTGGTCGCCTCCTGAGGCTGGCAGATTGGCCTCTGAGCTTCTCCTACCTAATTGGTAGGATTAAGCAATGATCTTCACGACAAAAGCCGAATACGGCGTGCGGCTGTTGGTCGAACTTGGCCGCCAGTCAAATGATTCGCCTGTCTCGCTGAAAGCGATCGCCGAGAATGAAGAGCTCCCGCTTGCCTATCTTGAGCGGATCGTCGCACTCCTAAAGCGCGCCGATCTCGTCGAGAGCACTCGCGGCGCACACGGTGGTTACCGCCTTGCCCGCGACCCGGAGAGCGTGACTATGGACGAAGTTGTCTTCGCGCTCGAAGGCGCTGTCGCGCCGATGTCCTGCTTCGTCGATGAATCCGACGACGCCCGTGTTCTCTGCTCTCACGTCGACGACGGTGAAGCGTGCGCAACGAAGTTCCTTTGGCTGCGCGTTCAAGGCGGCGTAACAGAGGCGCTGCGCCGCACCACGCTAGCCGAACTTGTGGCCTTTTCGGCCAAGCAGGACGTAGCCCAATCACCTACAACGCTGGGCGGCGCTCTGCCGCTGCACAGCGCCGCTTAACAGTTCAAACCACTAAGCACGACCGGAGACCATGCCCGAACTAGAGATCAGCAATCTGCACGTAAGCGCCGGCGAGAAGGAGATCCTCAAGGGGGTCGACCTGACCGTCGAGGCCGGAGAAGTCCATGCCCTGATGGGCCCCAACGGCTCCGGCAAGAGCACGCTGGCCAATGTGATCATGGGCAATCCGGCGCTCGACGTAACCGAAGGGAAGATCGTCTTCCGCGGTGAGGACATCACCGAAGCCTCGCCCGATGAGCGCTCGCGGCTCGGGCTTTTCATGGCCTTTCAGTACCCGGTCGCAATCCCCGGCGTTACCGTCACGAAGTATCTGCGGATGGTCATCAACGCCCACCGCCAGGCCCGCGGCGAGGATGAGATTTCGCTCAAGGAGTTCCGCCAAGTTGTTGAAGAGGCGATGGAGATGACAGAGGTAAAGCGCGAGTTTTCGAAGCGCTACCTCAACGACGGTTTCTCCGGCGGCGAGAAGAAGCGGCTTGAGATCCTCCAGATGGCTCTGCAGAAGCCGAACGTGGCGATCCTCGACGAGACCGATTCAGGGCTCGACATCGACGCGCTCAACATCGTCGCTGAGGGCGTCAACACGGTCAGTGCGCAGAGCGGCATGGGCGTGTTGATCATCACCCACTACCAGCGAATTCTTCACCTCGTCAAGCCAGGCCGAGTATCGATCATCTCCGACGGCAAGATCGTCAAAGAGGGTGGCCCCGAGCTGGTTGACCAGCTTGAGAGCGAAGGCTACGGCTGGATCACCGGCGACAGCGAACTCGCGGAGCCGGCGTCGGCCTAATGACGACCGCCTCGCATACTGCGCTGGCACTTGATTTTCCAATCCTGGAGCAGGAGGGGCTGGTCTATCTCGACAGCGCCGCGACCTCGCAGAAGCCGCGCGTCGTGCTCGACGCGCTTGAGGATTTCCTCGCTCACCACAACGCCAACGTCCACCGCGGCGTTTATCCGCTGGCGATCGACGCCGACACCCGCTTCAGTGCTGCGCGCGCGCAGATCGCGGCCTTTGTCGGCGCTGAGCCGGCCGAGACGATCATCACCAAGAACGCAACTGAGGCGATCAACCTTGTGCGCTACTCATGGGGGCCGCAGAACGTTGGCGCAGGCGACGCAATCGTCCTGACCGAGGCCGAGCACCACTCCAACATCGTCCCTTGGCAGCAGCTCTGCGAAGAGGTTGGCGCCGAGCTGCGCTGGCTCGAAGTTGATGACGAAGGGATGATCAGCCTCGGTCAGCTCGACGAGTTCCTTGCCGACGGCCGCGTCAAGATGGTCGCCGTCACGCACTGCTCAAACGTGCTTGGAACGATCAATCCGGTCGAAGAGGTCGTAGCGCGAGCCCGCGCCGCCGGCGCAGCGAGCCTGATCGACGGCAGCCAGGCGGTCCCGCACATGGCCGTCAACGTCGATGCGATCGGCGCCGACTTCTACGTTTGGACCGGCCACAAGGCCTACGGCCCTACCGGCATCGGCCTGCTGCACGGCCGCCGCGAGCTGCTCGAGGCGATGCCGCCGTTCCTGACCGGCGGCGACATGATCAAAACCGTCAGCTTCGAGGCGACAACGTTCAACGAGCTGCCATTCAAGTTTGAGGCCGGCACGCCGCCGATCGCCGAGACGGTGGCGCTCGGCGCCGCCGTTGATTTCATCTCCGGCCTCGGCATCGATCGTGTCCGCGCCCACGAAGAGGCGATCACGGCTTACGCGCTCAGTCAGCTCCAGGCGATCCCCGGCCTCACGGTTCAAGGCCCGCCACTGGCCCAGCAGCGCGGCGGCCTCGTCAGTTTCACGCTTGACTGCGCCCACCCGCACGACGTCGCTGAGATCCTCGGCCGCGACCAGGTCTGTGTGCGCGCCGGCCACCACTGCACGCAGCCGCTGATGAAGAAGCTTGGCCTCGGCGCAACGACGCGCGCCTCGTTCGCAGTCCACAATTCGACCGACGACGTTGACGCGCTTGTCGGCAGCCTCGGCAACGTAATCGAAATCTTCGGAGAGAGCTGATGGACGACGCCCTCTACCGCGAAGAGATTCTCGAGCACTACAAGCGCCCGCACAACTTTGGGCCGATGGAGAACCCTGATCGCGAATCGTTCGACACCAACCCGCTCTGCGGCGACGAGCTGCGCGTGATGCTCAAAGTTGACGACAACGACGTCGTCGAGGAGGTCCGCTTTGAAGGCCACGGCTGCGCTATAAGCCAGGCCTCAGCCTCGATGATCTCCGACGAGATCAATGGGATGAAGCTCGATGACCTCGCGCGGCTCGACCGCAGCGCGATCCTCGACCTGCTCGGGATCGACATCTCGGCAACGCGGATGAAGTGCGCGCTGCTTTCGCTGAAGGTGCTCAAGAGCGCCGCGATCGGCACGCTCGCCGACTGGGAGCCAGACACCGCCGACGCCGCCCGACCTGCCGGAGGGGCGCAGCTATGAGCCCGCTACTTGAGGTCTGCCCGCTGGACGAGTTTGAGGCTGGCAGCTGCCGCATCGTTGAGTGGGACGGTGACCAGATCGGCGTATTCAATTGTGACGGCGAGATCCTTGCGATGGAGGACCGTTGCTCGCACGACGGCGCGCCGCTCGCGGAGGGTGTTCTCGATCCCGAGAGCTGCACGATCGAATGCCCGCGCCACGGCGCAATCTTCGACCTTCGCAGCGGAATCCCAACGACGCTCCCCGCTTACATCCCTGTGGACACATTTCCCGTAGTAATTGAAGACGGACTAATCAAGATCGAGGTTGACTGAACATGGCTACTCCAGACCAGACCCGCGTCCCGCTAACGAGCGAAGAAGAGGGCCTCAAGGACCTCAACTCCGACTACACCGAGCGCTACGGCTTCCACGACGCTGAGAACTATCTCTTCAAGGCTCCTAAGGGGCTGACGCGCGAACTGGTCGAGAAGATCTCGGAGTTCAAGAACGAGCCGCAGTGGATGCGCGAGTTTCGTCTTAAGTCGCTCGATCATTTCCTCGCCCGCGAGATGCCCACGTGGGGCTCGCCGATGCTGGCCGAGGTCGACTTCGACAACATCCATTACTTCGTGCGCGCTTCGGAGAAGCCCGAGCGCTCATGGGATGACGTCCCCGACGACGTAAAGAAGACCTTCGATCGGCTTGGCATTCCTGAGGCCGAGCGCAGCTTCCTCGCCGGCGTTGGCGCGCAGTACGAGTCAGAGGTCGTCTACCACCAGGTCAACAAGGATCTTGAAGATCAGGGCGTGATCTTCCTTGACATGGACAGCGCGCTGCGCGACCACGAGGAGCTGGTGCGCGAGTACTTCGCGACGATCATTCCCGCCAACGACAACAAGCTCGCTTCGCTCAACAGCGCAGTCTGGTCGGGCGGCTCGTTCGTTTACGTGCCTCCTGGCGTTCAGGTAGAGATGCCGCTGCAGGCCTACTTCCGGATCAACACCGAGAACATGGGTCAGTTCGAGCGGACGATCATCATCGCCGACGAGGGCTCATACGTTCACTACGTCGAAGGCTGCACCGCTCCCACGTATTCGAGCGATTCGCTGCATTCGGCCGTTGTTGAGCTGATCGCCAAGCCAGGCGCCCGAATCCGTTACACGACCGTTCAGAACTGGTCGCAGAACGTCTTCAACTTGGTCACTAAGCGCGCCGTCGCCGAGAAGGACGCGACGGTTGAGTGGGTCGACTGCAACCTCGGTTCGAAGCTGACGATGAAGTACCCGAGCGTCTACCTGATGGGCGAGCGAGCCCACGGCGAGATCCTCTCGATCGCGTTCGCCGGCAAGGGCCAGCATCAGGATGCGGGCGGCAAGATCGTCCACGTCGCGCCGAACACAACCTCGAACATCTTCGCCAAGTCGATCTCCAAGGACGGCGGGCGCTCAAGCTACCGCGGCCTACTCGAGGTCGCCAAGGGCGCCGGCGGCTCAAAGTCGAAGGTTGTCTGCGACGCGCTGCTGCTCGATGAGGAGAGCCGCTCCGACACCTACCCGACGATCCGCATCGGCGAGGACGACGTTGACGTAGGCCACGAAGCGACCGTCTCGAAGGTCGGCGACGAGCAGCTCTTCTACCTGATGAGCCACGGCATCTCCGAGGAGGAGGCCGGCAAGCTGATCGTCAACGGCTTCATCGAGCCGATCGTCAAGGAACTACCGATGGAGTACGCGGTTGAGATGAACCGCCTGATCGAGCTGCAGATGGAAGGCTCGATCGGATGACGCAGGCCGTCGTCGAACCACCGTTTCTCGCCGACCGCCGCGCCGCTGCTGCTGCGGCGCTCGATGCGCTTGAGCTGCCCTCCTTCCGCGGCGTTCCCGGCTGGGAGTTCACGCCGATTGACGGGCTCGAGCTTGATTCATTCGCACCGGCGCCGGCCGGCGCCGAGGGAAGCGCTGAGCCGCTGCTTGAGCTCGCAAGCGAAGGCGCGATCCGTGCCACCGCTGAAGATCCCGGCCCCGGCGCGCCAGTCGTGATGCCTTTGGCGCTCGCTGCCGAGCGCTACGCGGAGGTTGTTGAAAAGCACCTCGGGAGCGTCGTTTCCGACGCCGAAAGCCCGTTCGTTGCACGCAACGAGGCGCTCTGGAGCGATGGCCTGCTCGTTTACATCCCGAAGGGTGTCGAGCTCAGCGAGCCGATCATCGTCAACACCGTTCACGAAGTCGCCGGAAGCGCGCTGCACTGGCGCCTGCTGGTAGTCCTCGAGGAGGGAGCCAAGGCCGAGATTTGGCACCAGACGCTCTCAGCCGACGCTGAGGCCGAAGGTCTTGTCAACGGTGTCGTTGAGCTCGTCGTTGGCGCCGGCGCGAATCTACGTTTCGTTGACGCGCAGGCCTTGAGCGAAAGCAGCTGGGTCTTTGGTTCCCAGCGCGCAGTGATTGAGCGCGACGGGGCTCTCGACTGGATCACGCTCGGCTTTGGTTCAGCCAACGGCAAGATCTTCCTTGAGACGAAGCTCGCCGGCCCCGGCGCAGACGCGCGTGTTACAGGCGCCTACGCAACCCGCGGCCGTCAGCACCTCGACTTCGACACGTTGCAGGAGCACGCCGCCCCGGACACAACCTCCGATCTGGCCTTCCGCGGGATTCTCGGCGGTCGCTCGCACGCCGTCTGGCGCGGAATGATTCAAGTTGACGAAGGCGCGCAGCGGACCGACGCTTTCCAAGAATCACGCAACCTGCTGGTCAGTCGCAAAGCCCATGCCGACGCGATCCCGGGGCTTGAGATTCTCGCCAACGACGTCCGTTGCACGCACGCCGCGGCGATCGCCCAAGTTGACCCTGAGCAGCTCTTCTACCTGCGCTCACACGGACTCGACGAGGCTGACGCGCACAGGCTCGTGATCGAAGGCTTCCTTCACGCACTGGTCGAGCGCTTCGAAGAGGGGCCGGTGCGCGACGCGGTTGCCGCTGCGATCGACGCCCGCCTTCAGCTGACCCTTGCCGCCTGACTCCCCGCTGCTCGTCTTCTATGACGAAGATTGCGGCTACTGCCGCTGGTCGGTCGCGAAGCTGCTGCGCTTTGACCGCGACCGGCGGCTGCGCTTGATCGCGATCCAGTCGCCTGAGGGAGAGCGGCTGCTGGTCGCGATCCCGCCCGAGCTTCGGCTTGCAAGCGCGCACCTGATCGACAGCGACGGCAGGCTCTATTCGGGCGGCGAGGCGGCCGCGCCGATCGCCGCCGCGCTCCCTTCGCTCGCGCCCGCTGCGCCGCTGCTGCGCCAGCTATCACGGCCGGTCAATGCCGGCTACAACCTGATCGCCGCCAACCGCGAAAAAGTGGGCAGGTTGGTTGGTAGATCAAGCCGCCAGCGCGCCGACCGCGTGATCGCCGCCCACCAGGCAGAGTTTCTTAGCGAAGCTCAGTAGCCGAGCTCGTCGAGCACTGAGCCGCTCTTCTTGGCGGCCTTCTTCTGATCGTCTTTGGAGCGGCGCTCGCGGCGGTCCTCGTCGGTAACGAAGCGGATCGTCGCGCCGACCTTGCCGTCCTGCGCCGCTTTCAGCTGGTCGCGGCTAACGCGCTCAGAGCTGTTCTTGCGTTCCTTCTTCTTCTCGTCGCGCTCGCGGTCACGCTGCTTGGCGGCGCGCACGCGGCCGAGCCGCTGAGAGGCCTGCTCCTTGTCGAGCGTCACAATCCAAAGGTCTTCCGCCGGCGCCATCGCGACGATCGTCGCGGCCATCGCCTTATCGATCCGCCCAGCTCCCAGCGAGCCGTTGGCTACGTTCCGCGCGCGCGTGCGGTGATCTTCATCGGCGGCGATCAGCGCCGAGATGTCCTGGCGCTCCTTCGTTGCCAAGACTGCGAAGGAGGCGCGGATCGCCTGCTGAGCGCCGAACAGGTCGATCGTCGCCTTCGATGCTGCGCGCAGCTCCTCGATCGGCAGTTGGCCGCGCGTCTTCGGCGGCGGCGGCGGGCGCTTGCCGCGCGGCTTGCCTTTGCCCTTCGGCTTCTTCGCTTTCGCTTTCGGCTTCTCGGCCGGGGTTTCAGCGTCAGGCGCCGCGGCTTCCGGCTCGGCGACAACCTCGGTCGCTTCCGGCTCGGCGACAACCTCGGTCGCTTCCGGCTCGGCGACAACCTCGGTCGCTTCCGGCTCGGCGACGGCGGCCTCGGCTTCCGGCTCGGCGACAACCTCGGTCGCGGCCGGCTCTTCGCTCGGCGCAGCGACCGCCTCGGCCACTGCGGCTGCCTCTGGCTCGGTTGTTGGCTCTTCGCTGCTCATTACGACCCTGAGGCTAGCGTGGAGGGAGCGCTGCGAGCGCTTCGCCTAACTGGTCGGCGCTCTGGAAACTAAGACCTAGCGCGTGCACGTGGCGGTAGCGGATCACGCCCTCCTCGTCGACAATCAGCGCCGCGCGGCGCGTTCCCAGCACCGGCGCGCTTAGGCCGTAGAGCTTGGCGACCTTCTTATCAACGTCGGCCAGTAGCGGAATCGTCAGCGAGTTGCTGGAAATGAACTCTTCGTGCGAGGCGAGATCCTGGTGCGAAATCCCAACGACCGTAGCCCCGAGCGCCTTGATCTCTTCACTGTCATCGCGGTAGGAGCAGAACTGCTTCGTGCATACAGGCGTGTTGTCGCCGGGGTAGAAGAGCAGCACTACGCGCTCACCGCGATGCTCGGAGAGGCGGAAGTTGCCGTCTGTGCCAGGCAGTTCGAAATCTGGGGCCGAGTCACCGACCTGCGCTTTGTTGGCCATCGGTGAGAGAGTATGCCAGTGGCCCGTGAATGGATAGAGACCCACGCCGCGCAGATCGCCGCCGTCGCCGAACGCGAGACCGAAGCGCTCGTCGCCGTCTCCTCACCTTCGGGCGACGCCGCCGCCGCCGAGCAGATCGTCGCCGTCGCTTCGGCGCTCGCCCCGGCCGGGGCACGGATTGAGCGGCTTCCCTGCTCAACGCCTGAGCACGCGCCCGATCTGCTGATCTCGGTTGACGGACCGGGCGAGCTGAAGGTTCTGCTCGTCGGCCATCTCGACACGGTCATTGCCCACGACGCCTTCTTCCCGCCGCGGCGCAGCGGCGATCATCTCGTCGGCCCGGGCACGGCCGACATGAAGGGTGGAGTCGCCTTGGCGCTCGGTGCGCTTCGTGCGCTTGAGGGCCGGCCCGAGCTCGGCGAGGCGGCGCTGCTGCTCGTCAACGACGAAGAGTGGCGCAGCGGCCCTTTCGTCCACACCGCGCGCTTTGCAGACTTCGACGCCTGCCTCTGCTTTGAAGCCGGGGAGCGCACCGACAGCGGTGACGACGCGGTAGTGGTGCGGCGAAAAGCGGCCGGCACGCTGAAGCTAACCGCCCGCGGGCGCGCCGCCCACAGCGGCAGCGCTCCCGAGCAGGGGGTGAGTGCGCTGCTCGCGCTGGCCGAGGCCGCCCAGCTGGTCGCTTCGCTGAGCGACCCGCAAGGCCCCGACCGCTTGACGGCGGTGCCGACGATCCTGCGCAGCGGTGACGCGATCAACATCGTGCCCGCCAGCGGCGATCTGCTCTGCGACCTGCGCGCCGATAGCCTCGCGGCGCTCGAGGCAATCGAGGCCGCGATTCCCAATCAGATTGGCGGCGCTTCAATCGAGCTTGAGAGTCAGCGTGCCTGGCCTGGGATGGACGCGCGCGAGCAGGCCGCGCCGCTGCTGGCAGCCGCATCGGAGCTGCTCGGCCGGCCGATTGTCGCCAGCGAACGGGGAGGAGCGAGCGACGCGAGCCATTTCGCTGCCGCGATTGAAATCACAATTGACGGCCTTGGACCCTGCGGCGAGCACTCACACCACCCCGATGAGCAGATCGAGCTAAATTCGCTTTTCCCCCGCTCAGAGCTTGTTTTGGCGCTCTTAGAAGTAGTTCTCAGCAGCCCCTCAGGCTAGGTTGACGTAATCCATCGCAGGAGTCCGCTATGCTTCCGCGAACGAAGTAACCAAGCCGAATCTCTGCACTTCAAGGAGTGTGGGGAGCGGGGGAACCAAAGGCCTAATAAGCCCGGGGCGAATCGTCACCGAAGTGTGATGTAGCGCGGCCCTTTTTCGCGCGAGCCCGACAGCTAACCCCGCAGGCACTCAAAAGAGGGGGTTCCCCGTGATTTACAACAAGCGAAAACAACTAATTGCCACCGCCCTAGTAACGCTGCTGGTTCCAGCAGCGAGCGCTACGGCAGCAACGACGCAGCCTGTAGCAACAGCGCCAACGGCGCTACCGAAGATTCAGACCAAGACTTTGCGCGCTGGGGCCACCGGTTCCAACGTAACTGCGCTCCAGCAGCTCCTCGGCCGCGTCGGGATTCCCGTCCCCGTGACCGGCACTTACGCTGCCGAAACAACGAAGGCAGTTCAGAAGTTCCAGTTTGCCGCGCAGATCGCCGTCAGCGGCGTTGCCAGCAGCGGCACGATCAAAACTCTGCTGATCTCAGCCCGTGGGCCGCGCTCGGTTGACAGCAGCGGCGGCGCCAACGTTGGCAGCGACCCGAGCGTCACGAAGAAGCTCGGCAAGCGGCTCCCAGTCGTCGTAGGGATGAGCGGCCGCGACGTGCGCGAGCTGCAGACCTACCTGCGCCGCGCCGGTGACAAGCGCGCCCCGGTTCCGACCGGCGAGTTTGGCCCGATGACGGTCGCTGCCTTTAAGCGCTTTGAGGCCAAGCAGAAGCGCCCCGTCGACGGCGTCGCCGACGCAGGCGACGTTTACGCGCTGCGGATCGAAGTTGGCCAGGACGCATCGCCCGGTGGTTCAGGCGACCCGGCCGCCGGCGACGTACCAACCTCGCTGGTTCCTGGCGACAAGGCTCGCGTAACCAAGAGCGGCCTTGCGATCGCGCCCGAGAACGCGCCGATCGCCGTTCAGAAGATCATCGCTGCCGGCAACAAGATCGCTTACAAGCCTTACCTTTGGGGCGGCGGCCACGGCAAGTGGGAAGACAGCGGCTACGACTGCTCCGGCTCGGTCAGCTACGCGCTGCGTGGCGCCAACCTGCTGAAGAGTCCGGAGGCTTCTTATGGCTTCTTTGGCTACGGCCAGGCCGGCAAGGGCGAGTGGGTAACGCTCTACACCAACTCCGGCCACATCTACATGGTTGTTGCCGGCATTCGCTTCGACACCAGTGGTCGCGGCAACAACGGCTCACGCTGGCAGAGCGAGATGCGCTCCTCGAGCGGCTTCAAGATTCGCCACCCCAGCGGCCTGTAAGCAGCGCTAGTCGTCATCGCGCGGCGGCTTGCGCCCGCGCTTGTGTTCTGAGCGCTGCCGCTTCTCTTTGAGCCGTCGTTCCTTCGCGCCCTTCGACGGGCGCGTCGGGCGGCGGCCTTTGCGAACCTTCAGCCCCTCGCGCAGCTTCTCGGCAAGCCGTTCGACGGCCAGCTCGCGGTTGCGCGCCTGGCTGCGCCCGTCCTGCGCCACGGCGCGCACTACCGGCCCGCCGCAGCGCTCGGTGATCAGTTCGCGCTGGCGCTCGCTCAGCGACTCTGATTCGCGAACGTCAAAGATCGCTTCAACGCGTGAATCGGTCACGTTCGCGTGCTGGCCACCGGGGCCTGACGAGCGGCTCGTGCGGAACTGAACCTCCCGCAGCGGAATCGCCAGCCCTCCGTTAATAACAATCGGATCATCCACGGCAGTGATGCTACGCGCGAGCGCTGACTACTCTGTCGGTATGACCGATACAGCTAGTGACGCCTACTCAATCCCGCAGGAGTCGATCGACCTTCGCGACATGATCCGCCAGATCTCCGAGGAGCAGATCGCGCCGCGCGCGCATGACATTGATGCCAGCGCTGAATACCCATGGGATATTCGCAAGCTGCTGGCAGAGAACGACATCCTCGGCCTGCCGTTCGACACCGAATACGGCGGCACCGGCACCGGCGCGCTGATGCTGAACATTGCGATCGAGCAGATCGCGATGTCCTGCGCTTCGTCCTCGCTGATCTTGATGGTGCAGGATCTTGGAACGCTGCCAATCCGCCTCTTCGGCAGCGACGAGCAGAAGGCTCGCTTTCTGCCAAGCTGCGCCAGCGGTGAGAAGTCACCGGCCTTCGCGCTCTCCGAGCCTGAGGCCGGCTCCGACCCGGGCGCGATGCGCACGACAGCCAAGCTTGACGGCGACGAGTGGGTAATCAACGGTTCGAAGAACTGGATCACCAACGCTGGTGTCGCCGACTTCTACGTTGTGATGGCTTCGACCGACCGCGAGAACCGCCGCATCGGCGCATTCATCGTTGAAGCCGACCGCGAAGGGGTCTCGATCGGCAAGCTCGAGAAGAAGATGGGGATCAAGGGATCTCCGACCGGCTCACCGGTCTTCGACGAGGTTCGGATTCCGAAGGAGAACGTGATCGGTGACCCTGAGAAGGGGCTGAGCGTTGCGCTTGGCGTGCTTGAGCGCACGCGCCTCGGCGCCGCTGCCCAGGCAGTCGGCATCGCCCAGGGTGCGACTAACTACGCCAACGAGTACGCGAAAGAGCGAATCACCTTTGGCAAGCCGATCCACGAGCATCAGGGGATCGCCTTCAAGCTGGCTGAGATGGAGGCTCGCACGGCAGCAGCGCGCGAGCTGACCTACCGCGCCGCTGCAGCCTCCGACCGCGACGAGCCGGGGCTGGCGAAGCTGACTTCGATGGCGAAGCTGATCGCCTCCGACACTGCGATGTGGGTTACTACCGAAGCCGTGCAGGTTCTCGGCGGCTACGGCTACGTCAGCGAGTACCCGGTTGAACGGATGATGCGCGACGCCAAGATCACGCAGATCTACGAGGGAACCAACGAGATCCAGCGGATCGTGATCTCGCGGGCGATGAGGTAAGGGCAGGGGTCGCGATGCCAACGCTCTCCCGCATCGCCGTTGCATCGGTAGTCGCGCTTGCGGCTGGAATCTCAACTTCGGTCTTGCTCGGCGGCTTCAGCATCAACCCAACCTTTCACCTGATCCAGGTGATTGCGTTAGGCGTGCTCGGCGTGGCGGTGATCTTCGGCGGTGCGATTCTGATCGCCTTCCGCCTCTCCGATTACACGGCTCCGGAATCCGAAGCAGAGTTCGAGGCCCTGGTCGTTGAGAGCGAGCGCCTGGCCCGCCAGGGGTTGGCGGTAGAGCCGGATGAGGAGGATTTCCTCGACCTTGACCCTTTCAACGATGAGGACTTCGAAGAGCTGGTTCGCGACGCGCTTGATGATCTGCCGGACCTGCTGCGCGATGCGCTGCAGCGCAACGTTGCCGTCGTGATCTCAAACGGTGGTCGCCGTCAGCGCGCCTACGGCCTTTATCAGGGCGACGGCGCCACACGTGACAACTACCCCGATCGGATCATCATCTTCCGCGACACGCTGCGCCGCGACTTCGGCCACGACCCGGCACTGCTGCGCGAACAGGTAGTCGTGACCGTGCGCCACGAGCTCGCCCACCACATTGGCTTTGACGAGCTCGGGGTGCAGGGTCTAGGACTTTGAACTTCGCTTAGCGCGGCGCCATCCGGATTGCGCCGTCAAGGCGGATCGTCTCACCGTTGAGCATCGGGTTCTCGGCGATCTGCTGAGCCAGCTGCGCGTACTCCTCCGGCCGGCCAAGGCGGCTTGGGAACGGAACCTGAGCGCCGAGCGCCGCGCGCTTGTCTTCCGGCAACGCGCCAAGTAGCGGCGTGTCAAAGAGACCGGGGGCGATCGTGTTGACGCGGATCCCCTTGTCGGCAAGGTCGCGCGCCGCTGTAATCGTCATTGCGACGACGCCGCCTTTTGAGGCTGAGTAGGCGATCTGGCCAACTTGGCCCTCGAAAGCGGCAACCGATGCCGTGTTGATGCAGACACCGCGTTCGCCCTCGGCGTCAGGCTCGTTGCTGCTGAGCATGCTGAAGGCAGCAAGCCGCATCAGGTTGAAGGTTCCGACCAGGTTGATGTCGATGATCACCTTGAAAGCGTCAAGTGGGTGTGGTCCCTTGCTTGATGCGACCTTGATCGGGATGCCGGTTCCAGCGCAGGAGATTGCAATCCGCAATCCGCCTTCTGCCTCGGCGGCCTTATCGACAGCCGCCTGAACTTGGTCCTCCTCGCGCACATCGGTCTGAACGAAAGTAATGCCCAGCTCTTCTGCCAGCGGCTCACCTTTCTCTGGGTTGACGTCGGCGATTACGACCTGCGCGCCGGCCGCGTGGAGGCGGCGAACGGTTGCTTCGCCAAGTCCTGATGCGCCGCCGGAGACGATTGCTCCCTTGCCTTCAATATCCATTTCTTTAAAGCTCCTGTTGGGTTGGGCCGCGAATGGTATGAGAAGGCGGCGCGCCGCGTCGGCGGCCGTCTGCTTTATGCTTCTTCATAGCCGGTGCAATCGCTCGGCACAAAGGCCCCGTGGAGTGCGACCGCCGGGGAAAACGTCCGTGGAGTGCGACCGCCGGACCAAAATCAAGGAGCAAATAATGCCCGAAGTCGTAATCGTCGATGCCGTCCGTACACCGGTCGGCCGCGCATTCAAAGGATCTCTCGCGGGGCTTCGTCCTGACGAGACAACCGCATTTGTAATCGATCAGCTGCTGGAGCGAAACAGCGGCGTCGACCCGACCACCGTCGAAGAGGTTATTTGCGGCTGCGGTCTGCCGCAGGGCCTTCAGGCCAACAACATCGGCCGCATCGCAGTGCTGCTCAGCGAACACTTGACCGATGCCACAAACGGCTCAACGGTTTCGCGCTACTGCGCTTCCGGCCTTGACGCAATCCGCATTGCCGCCAACAACATCGCCTCAGGCCAGGGCGACACCTACATCGCAGCCGGCGTCGAGTTCGTCTCGCGCTACAACGCGGCGCAGGAGGCAGGCCATCCGGAGGATCAGAACGAGAAGCTGCAGGGCAAGGAGCCCGGCCAGCCTGATGCCTACATCGCGATGGGCCTTACGGCCGAGAACGTGGCCGACAAGTACGGCATCACGCGCGAGGAGCAGGACGAGTACGCCCAGCTCTCGCAGGAGCGCGCGGTAGCCGCCCAGGAGGCAGGCGTATTCGCTCGCGAGATTGTCGCCGTTACGCTGCCCGACGGCACCGTCGTTGATACCGACGACGGTCCGCGCGCCGACTCGACGGTCGAGCGGCTCGCCAGCCTCAAGCCAGCCTTCCGCGAGGACGGCACGGTTACGGCAGGGAACGCCTGCCCACTCAACGACGGCGCCGCAGCGGCGCTGCTGATGAGCGCCGACAAGGCCGCCGAGCTGGGCCTCAAGCCCCGTGCCCGGATCATCACGGCCGCAACGGCAGGCAACGAGCCCGAGTACATGGGTGTCGCGCCGATCGGTGCGATCAATAAGGCGCTTGATCGCGCCGGCCTGACGATCGACGACATCGATGTAATCGAACTGAACGAGGCCTTCGCAGCGCAGGTGCTGCCGATCGCCCGCGAGGTTGGCTTCAGCATCGACAAGCTCAACCCGCACGGCGGCGCAATCGCTCTCGGCCACCCGTTCGGAATGACCGGCGTGCGGATCATGACGACGCTGCTGAACGATCTCGAAACGCTCGACGGCCGCTATGGCCTTGAGACGATGTGCGTCGCCCAAGGTCAGGGCGAAGCGATGATCATCGAGCGCCTCAGCTAAACCGCTGGACTCGACAGCGAGAGGGCGAAGCGCCCCTCGCTGTCGGTCCAGGTGTTCTCCAGCTTCAGGCCGGCGGCCCCAAGGTCGTCTGCCAGTCGCTCGGGCGTGAATTTTGCGCTCACCTCGGTCCGCACCTCCTCGCCGGAGGCGAAGTCGACCGCCAGCGGGATTGCTGCAATCTTCACGTGCATCGCGCGGCTGGCGCGAAGCCGCATCTCAATCCACTCGCGACCTTGGTCGTAGAAGGCAACGTGCTCGAAGGCCTCAACATCGAAGTCGGCGTCGAGGCTGCGGTTGATCACGCTCAGCAGGTTGCGGTTGAAAGCCGCTGTTACGCCGGCGCTGTCGTTGTAGGCGGCCTCGATCACGGCTGGATCCTTTACGAGGTCGGTGCCGAGCAGCAGGTGGTCGATCCCTGGCCGCAGCAGCGAGGCGATCGCTCGCAGCAGTTGCCTGCGGGAACCGGGAACGAAGTTGCCGATCGTCCCCCCGAGCAGCGCGACGACGCGCGGCGCGCCCTCTATCGGCGGCGGAATATATCCGAGGTGGCGCTCAAAGTCGCCAACGACGCCGATGATCTCAGCATCGGTAAAGCGCTCGCCGCAGATCTCACTGCAGCGACGCACCATCGTTTCGGTCACGTCGAACGGCACGTAGCGCTGGAGCATTCCCGCCGCTGCCGCTTGATCGATCAGGATCATTGTCTTCTCGGCCGTTCCCGAACCGAGCTCAACCAGCTCTGCCATCCCAGAGGCGGCGACGATCTCGGCCCCGTGAGCTTCGAAGATTGAGCGTTCGGCTCGCGTCGGGTAGTACTCCGGTAGGTCGCAGATTTGGTCGAAGAGTTCGCCACCGACCTTGTCGTAGAAGTGCTTTGGCGCCAGCTCCTTGAACGGGCGCGTCAGGCCGTCGAGCACGTCGTCGGCAAGCGTCCGCTCATCGTTCCCGTTCAGCGGGCAGATTACCCGCACGCGCTCGCTCATTGGGGCACGTCGCGAACGAGCCGAACACCACTAAAGATCTGCCGGCGCTGCGGCAGATCCCAGTTGCGGAAGCTTGGCGATGCCACGCGGCCATCGGTCGCCCAAGAGCCGCCGCGCAGCACGCGGTAGCCCTTGCGGAAGAAGACCTCCGAGTACTCCGGATACGGGTGGGCGCTGAAACCGGGGTAGCCGTCAAACTCGCTTGCCGTCCACTCCCAAAGATTGCCGATCAGGTCGTGCGCTCCGCAGTCGGCAGCGCCATCAGGGTAGGCGCCGACCGGCGCGGTGTCGAAGCTGATTTGGCCGACGTTGGCGCGGCTGCGGTCGCTCGGCGCGCCATGCTGCCACTGCGCCGCCGCCTCCCACTCGGCTTCGCTGGGTAGCCGTGCGCCGCGCGCGCTGGCAAAGGCTTCGGCCTCAAAGAAGCTGATGTGTGCGACTGGCCGGTCAGGGTCAAGCGCGCGAGGGCCGCAGCTAGTCAATTCGAGTGGCCGTTCGCTGTCGCTTAGTTCCCAATAGAGCGGCGAAGTGATCGCCTCGGCCGTAACCCAAGCCCAGCCTTCGTCACTCCACCACTGCCGCTCGTGGTAGCCGCCCTCGGAGGTGAACTCGAGCCAGCTTGCGTTCGTCACCGGCGTGCGAGCAATCTCAAAGCGCTCGACGCGCACGGCGCGGCGCGGCAGTTCGTTGTCGTAGGCGAACTGCTCGCCGCTGGCGCCGATCGCTAACTCGCCGCCATCAACCTCGACGAACTCAAGGCCGCTGTGGCCGCCTGGGGCGGGCGGTGGCGATTCGCGGAAGTCGGGGTCAAAACCGGGCAGCTGCGCCAGCGCCAGCGTCTGGCATATCGTCTCGCGATGCTGGAGTTCGTGGCGCAGCACCATTTCGGCGATCTCAGCGTCAACTTCCTGCTGCGCGGCAAGTTCGAGGGCTCGGGCGCGAACAGCGGCGAGATATTCACGAGCCTCGTTGGCGTTCAGTTGCTCGATCTCGCCGCGGACCGCTCGCGGCGTCTCAAAGGCGTCGTAGAGCGCGGCGAGCTCCGGTCGCAGCAGCGGCTTGCCGCCGCCACGGTGAACGAGCCAGAGGTCCTCATAAGCGGCGATGTGCGCCATGTCCCAGACGAGCGGGCTCATGATCGGATCGATCTGGCGCTCTAGCTCTTGATCGCTAACCGCTCCCGTCAGCTCGAGCGTTCGTCGCCTCGTGCTCTCAAGTAGATCGGGCAGGCCTGCGGCCCCTGCGCTTGCTGGCATCGTCGGCATCTGGAGCTCCGTTAGCTGTCGCTTTCGCCAAGCGCGGCCGCGTCAGCGATTAGCGTCATGCGGTCGGCCGGGAGCAGTGAGGCTGGGGCTTGGGGCCCGGGCTCGCCGAGCGTCAATGCCAGTGCGTCGGCCTTGCCGGCGCCGGTCACGAGCAACACAATGTCAGTGACCCCCGAGAGCGTCGGCAGCGAGAGGCTGACCCTCTCTGGTGGTGGCTTCGGTGAGTTGACAACAGGGATCACGCGCGCGCCCGTCATCTCGAGCTCTGGATGATCGGGAAATAGCGAGGCGGTGTGACCATCAGGCCCGAGGCCCAGCAGCACGACGTCAAGCTGAGTCTCGCCGAGTTGTTCGCAGTAGTCGGCGGCGGCGGCGTCTGGGCCAAGTTCACCCTTTACGCGGTGAAGAGTCGCACCAGGCAGCTTCAGTGTCTGCTGCAGCAGTAGAGAGTTTGCCTGCGGGTCCTCGGGCCCGACGCAGCGTTCGTCGGCAAGCCAGAGGTGAACGCCGTCGCCGTTGCCAAGCAGGTCGCTGAGGATTTCGTAGGTGCGGTCGGGTGTGTTGCCGCCGGAGCAGGCTAGGTGCGCTTCGCCGCGGGCACTGATCGCGGCTTCGAGCATCTTCGTGATCGTCGTTGCCGTCAGTTGTGAAGCATCCTCAGCGTCGTCGCAGCGCTGCACTTTGAATTGGCTCATCCGCGCTCCTCGGCGGCCGGTTCAACTGCTGCTTGCTCGCCTGTGACTTGCTCGAGCGGGCGTCCAGCATCGAGTTCCTCGTTGGCTGCGTTGATTGCATCCTCGGCGCTGATCAGCTTCATTACGGCATTGATCAGGGCTAGGTGCGTGAAGGCCTGCGGGAAGTTACCGAGGTGGCGGCCGGTCTTTGCGTCGAGCTCTTCGGCGTAAAGCGAGAGCGAACTCGAGAACGAGAGCAGCTTCTCGCAGAGCTCACGGGCGCGATCGAGCTCGCCGATCTCAACCAGCGCTGAAACCATCCAGAATGAGCAGATTGTGAAGGTCCCTTCCTCGCCGCTGAGGCCGTCGTCGGTCTCATCGACTCGGTAGCGGAGCACGAAGCCATCCTCGCTCAGCTCGTCGGCGATCCCAATGACCGTGTTGCGGATCCGCTCGTCGTCGGCTGGTAGGAAGCGGAAGAGCGCCACCAGCAGCAGCGCAGCGTCAAGCGCGGTGGAGCCGTAGGCCTGGACGAAGCGGTTCTTATCAGGGTCGATTCCGTTGGCCAGAATGTCCTCGCGAATTTCGTTCGCGGCGGCCTCCCAGCGCTCGACGCGCTCGCGGTCGTTGCGCAGTTCGGCAAGGCGCACGCCACGGTCGCAGGCGACCCAGCAGAAGACCTTGGATGAGACAAAGTGCTGCGGCTCGCCGCGCACTTCCCAGATGCCGCGGTCCGGCTCACGCCAGTTTTCAATCGCGCGCTCGACCTGGTTGACGATGATCGGCCAAGCCGAGTCGCTCAACTGGTCGCGGTTCTTGGTGTGAATGTAGATCGAATCGAGCAGCGCGCCCCAAACATCGTGCTGCTTCTGGTTGTAGGCGCCGTTGCCAATTCGTACCGGCTTTGAATCCTCGTAGCCGTCGAGGTAATCGAGCGTGCTCTCTTCGAGCTCGCGCTCACCACCGATGCCGTACAGAACTTGCAGATCGCGGTCGCCGGCGACCAGGTCCTCAATGAAGTAGTAGTAGTCGCCTGCCTCCTGCGCGAAACCGAGCGAGTAGAGACCCCAGAGCATGAAGGTTGAATCGCGAATCCACGAATAGCGGTAATCCCAGTTGCGCTCGCCACCCGGCGTCTCCGGCAGCGACGTCGTGGCGGCCGCGACCATCGCGCCGGTAGGGGCGTAGGTCAGCCCCTTCAGCGTCAGCGCGCTGCGCTGCAGGTAAGTCCGCCACGGATGATCGGGGAATTCGCCGTGTGCCAGCCAGTCATGCCAGAAGTCGGCGGTGAATGTCAGCCGGCGGTAGGCCTCGTCAAAGCTTGCAGGCGCTTCATGTTCGGTCCAACTCAGCGCGACGAAGGCCGTGTCGCCCTCATGCAGAGTCGTGCGGGCGCGGGCGCGGCCGCCCTCGAAGCCGAGCCGTAGGTCGGTTGTCAGCGTCAGTTTCAAATCCTCATCCTCGGCGGAGGCGACGCCGACTCCGTAACCATCGCTGGCGTAATCCCACTGAACAGGGATGCGGCCGTACTCAAGCTTTGGTTCGCACTCCATCTGCATCTCGACGTGGCCGTTGATGCAGCGCATCGTTCGCAGCAGCACGTGGTCGGCATCGGTGTCGGTGGGCGAGCGGCGATGCGTCTCCGAACGTTCGGAGTCGTGGTGCCATGGGCCAACCAGCAGTACGTCCTGAACGACCACCCAGCCGGTGCGCGTAGCCCAAGTTGTTTCAAGAATCATCGTTCCCGGCAGGTAGCGGCGGCCGGCTGGTACGCGCTGGTCGGCGGGAGAGATACGGAAACCGCCAGCGTCACGGTCGAGCATCGCTCCGAAAACCGACGGGCTGTCCATCCTCGGCAGACACATCCACTCGACGCGGCCGCTTGGGGCGATCAGGCAGATCGACTCGCAGTCGGAAAGAAATGCATAGTCGGCGATAGGCGGGTAGGCGCTGCCGTGGAGCGTGCCGTCGTGAACAAGTGGTTCCATAGTGCGAAAGCTAGCGATTCCCCGCGCCGATAGCCGGGAGATTGCCACCTAGGCGCGGTGGCGAAGCTCGCAGGGTGGTCGCAAGGCAATGGCAGGCGCCGCCGCGATAAGGTCGCAAAGCGCATTTAGGTGCAACCGCTGATGTCAGACCCGCATACCTCACCCGGCAGAAACCTCGCCCTTGAACTAGTGCGAGTTACCGAAGCGGCGGCGCTCTCGGCTGCGCGACTGATCGGGATGGGCGACAAGTTGGCCGCCGATCAGGCTGCCGTTGACGGAATGCGTCAGGTGCTCTCAACTGTCTCGATGGATGGCCTCGTTGTGATTGGCGAAGGCGAGAAGGACGAAGCGCCGATGCTTTACAACGGTGAGCAGGTTGGTAATGGCTCCGAGCCGCAGGTCGACATCGCGGTCGATCCGCTCGAAGGAACGACGCTGACAGCTAAGGGGATGCCGAGCGCGTTGGCCGTAATCGCAGTATCCCCTCGCGGAACGATGTTTGATCCAGGCCCTTGCGTCTACATGGAGAAGATGGCGGGCGCCGGCGACATCGCCGATCTGCTTGACCTCGACCGGCCCGTGACTGAGACCTGCGCGCTTATCGCCGAGCGGCGTAACATCGACCTCGGCGATGTAACCGTCGTCGTGCTCGACCGCGATCGCCATCAGGAGCAGATTGAGAAGATCCGCGCCGCCGGCGCGCGCGTGCGGCTGATCAGCGACGGTGACGTAAGCGCCGCGCTGCTGGCCGTGAGCGATCGCTCGCCGGTCGATCTGCTTTGGGGCGTTGGCGGAACGCCGGAAGGCGTGATCTCGGCGGCCGCGCTGAAGGCGATTGGTGGCGCGCTGATCGGCCGCATGTGGCCACGCGACGAAGGCGAACGAAAGGCCGCGCTCGACGCCGGCTATGACCTTGAGCGCCAGTTGACGCAGGACGACCTTGTCCGCGGTGACGATTGCTTCTTCTCAGCGACCGGTGTGACCGATGGCGATGTGCTCCAGGGCGTTCGCTACGAGGGCCGTGGCGTTGCCTCGACCGAGTCGATCGTGATGCGCGCAAGCTCGGGAACTGTTCGCCGCGTGACGGCGCGCCACAATCGCGAGAAGATGCGCGAAATGACCGGCTAGCCGAGCTAATCGCTACTGGTTAGCGGCTGCGACCGCCTTTGCTACAGCGGTCACTGCAGTACTTGACCGATTCCCAGTCGCGCTCCCATTTCTTGCGCCACACGAACGGGCGCCCGCACGTTGCACAATCCTTGCTCGGCAAATTTGACTTTTTTACGCCCTTCATTTCGCCTTGCCCCGTTTCGTTGAAGCCCGTTTTCTGGGCGGCCTGGCATGTTTTCTCAAGACCCGTTGCTTCTCTGACTTCGCAAGTTCGGTTTTCCTCAGCGCGTAAATTCGAGCCACCATCGGATTGCTTCTGCCCTGCAGTGGGACGACGGGGGAGGGATAATCGGTGCCCACCTCGACGCCGTACATCAGGCGCTCCATCTCAGTCATTGTCCAGGGCTGATGGATCAAATAATTTGGCAAACCGGCCAGCTCGGGCAGCCACAAGCGGACAAAGTCGCCGTTGGCGTCGTGCTCGAGGCCGTTCTTCACTGGGTTGTAAACCCGCAGCGTGTTGGCCCCGGTAGTTCCGGCCTGCATTTGGAACTGGGTGAAATGAATGCCCGGATCGTAATCGAGGAAATACCGCGCCAAGTGGTAGACGCCCAAACGCCAGTCGATATCCAAATGGTGAGTTAAGAAGCTAACCAGCATCGCCCGCATCCTGAAATTAATCCATCCCGTTGAGGCGACAGCGCGCATGTTCGCATCGACTAGCGGATATCCCGTCTTCCCTTCCTGCCAGGCTTGCAGCAACTCTTGATCGTTTTGAGCGCCAAGGTCTTCGAAGGCCCGGTTGACGGCGCGAAACTCGTAACTGCACTCCTGCTCAAATTTCTGGACAAAGTGATCGTGCCACTTCACGCGCGCCAGGAAGGCCGACATTGCGCGGCCGTTTTGATCCTCTTTCGGCAAGGCCTTAGAGGCTTGGTAAACCTGCTTGATCGACAGGTTTCCCCAAGCAAGGTAGGCAGATAACCTGCTGCACGACCTCCTGCTGGGCAACGGTTTCGAAATGTGAAAGTGGTAGCTCTTGTGGCGTTCGGTCAAGAACCCCTGCAGGTATCGCGATGCCAAGGACTCTCCACCAACCTGCATCCCCGCGACCGGCAAATCCCAATTAGCTGACGCTGAGCGTGGCAGGTCAAAGGGGTGAAGCAAGGCTTCCCGTTCTGATTCTGACGCCGGTTGGTATTCGTTCGTCACGATCGGCTGGCTCATAACTCCGTACCACCGCTTATCCCAACCTGCTCGGTCCTTGATCCCTCTCACCACGCCGTTGCGCTGGTACTCCTTCCACTCGACTCCGCGCGAGGCAAAGATCTCTTTGATCAGCTTGTCGCGAGCGAATGTTTTCTCAATGCCCGACTCCTCGTACGACAACATCCGCGCCACCGAATGGTGCGCCAGCAGCCAGGTAAACACTTCGTCGGCCTCGCCCCAAAACAGATCTACCGTCCTTCCAACGCTCGCCCAATGCTTCTGCATGTCTTGAATTGATTGCCACTGAAATCGCAGATGCCGCTCCGAGCAATCGGGGTGCGCAAGCAGGCTGGGCTCGATGATAAATATCGCGCGGTACGGCAACTCTGATCTCTCGGCCTCTGCCAGTGGAGCATGGTCCTGCGTCCGTAGATCGCGTTTTAACCAGACCAATTGCATCTGTGATTCAGCGCCCATTGCTATTTCATCCGCTCTCTAGGCTTGCCGCGGGCTCGCTCGCTAGCCGCTCTGGGCGCTGGCACCGGTGATGCCGCGTTCGCGCGGACGCGCGCCGCTTGGCGCTGATAGCTGATCGACCGCGGCGAAGCGAGCGGTCTTCGATTCGGCGAGGTCGCCGCGGGCAATCGAGCGCAGGAACGCGTAACAGACGAGCACGTGAATCTTTGACTGCGTCGCGGCGTAAACCCATTGAGCGATCGAGGCTGCGATCCGCGGGTAGTAGTTGGCAATCTCGACGTCGACTTGGAGAGTGCTTAGGCCAGGCTGTTCGCTTGGCCTGCGAGCAACGTCGATCTCGAGGTAGCCGTCACTGTTGATGCCCGGTGCTGCGACGAGTACGCCACGCTCTATCCGCCAGCGCACAATGCCGCGGACCCCGTCCATTTCGTACTCCGGTTTGCGGAAGGCGAGCAGCACGAACGGTTTGCGAATGAAGACGACAAATCGCTCCTCGTCGGTGTACTGGATTCGGATCAGGCCCAGCGTGCAGCGCGTCAGAAAGCGCCAATAGGTGCGAGCAAGCCGCTCCAAGTTCATCGGCGTCCAGATCTCCTCAAGCGCATTTGAGTCGATCCGCAGGTCGGCAGACTGAACCGATCTAACGGCGCCTCGCTGATCGCTATGAGTTGAGTCTTGAAGCGCACCAATCTCGACCGCGCCGACTTTGCTGGGGCGACTGATCAGCTTCGTTCCAAGCGCAACGAGCGCCAGGGCCAACAGCACCAAGGCGACGACCACGGCCAGCGCTTCGACAATTACGAGGACCGTGTTCATCTGAATTAAGTACCGCTCGCCTGCATTGCTCGCTCTACTGCCTGGTCAAAGTTCATCGGATTGTCGTTGATTCCCGGCGGTGGCGGCGTGCGCACAATCATCTCCTCCTTGAGTCCGTCGATCAGCGGTCGCGCG
Organism: Solirubrobacteraceae bacterium; assembly: GCA_030725785.1. Taxonomy (GTDB): domain Bacteria; phylum Actinomycetota; class Thermoleophilia; order Solirubrobacterales; family Solirubrobacteraceae; genus F1-60-MAGs163. The sequence continues at coordinate 73,133 of JANRFB010000032.1, read as the reverse complement.
AGCGCCGGTTCAACGCTGGTGACGAAGCGCACCCAGTACGAGGAGAGTCTTGGTGAGAGCACCGGAACCGGAATAATCAGGGGTTCGCGACGGCCTTCAAGCCGCGCGAAGCGGTCCATCATCTGGCGGTAGCTAACGATCTCCGCTCCACCCAGCTCAACGTCGCTTGGCGGGGCTTCGAAGTCCGCCAGCCGGGCCAGTGAGTTGGTTACGTCATCGGCAGCGATCGGCTGGGTGCGGGTATCGATCCACTTCGGTCCGACCATCAGCGGCAGGCGGTGAACCAACTGGCTGAGCATCGTGAAGGAAGCGCTGTCGGCGCCGATCACCATCGCTGCGCGTGCGTGAACAGGCTCTGGAACCGCGGTTGCAAGAATCTCGGCAACCTCGGCGCGGCTCGAAAGGTGGGCTGAGCCGCCGCCGGAAGGGGGAAGGCCGCCAAGGTAAACGATGCGGCGCACGCCGGCGCGCTCCGCGGCCTCGGCAAAGTTCTGCGCGCCGATTCGGTCGTTCAGTTCAAAGTCGCCTGGCGACCGACCCATCGAATGGATCAAGTAGTAGGCAACGTCGGTCCCTTCGAGTGCCTGGTCGAGACCGGCTCCGCTGAGCACGTCGCCTTCGACGACCTCAATCCCGCCCAGCGAAGCCTGTTGCGGGTTGCGAACCAGGGCCTTGACCGTGTGGTTATCTTCGAGCAACTTTGGCAGCAGCGCGCCACCAACGGCGCCGGTCGCTCCGGTGAGCAAGATTGACTGTGTTTTGTGAGCGTTCATGTGACAGGTACGGACAGGATTAGCTACAAGGATGACCGATCTGAGCCAACTGTCCGTAATAAGCTGCAGGAGAGTAGGTCAGCGAGCATTCGCTGCGATCAAATCCGATGAATGATTTAGCCATCAAAGAGGTTGCCGAGCAGAGCGGAATTGCCGCTGGAACGCTCCGTATGTGGGAGCAGCGCTACAGCTTCCCGAAGCCGAAGCGCAGCTCCAACGGTTATCGCAGCTACAGCGCTGAAGACGTCGAGACGCTGCGTCGTGTTCAGGCCTATCGTCACCGCGGACTCTCAATCGCATCGGCGATCGAACGCGCGATCGAAGACGGCAGCCACTCTGATCGCCCTTCGCTTTACGCGGCCGTAGCTTCAGCTAGCCACGACGTCAGGCCGCAGATTCTGTGCAAGTCGACGCTGATGGCGCTGAGCCGCGCGATCGAGCACGAAACGTTGGCCAGTGCCTCAGCACCAGTACTGATCGGCGCGTTTCAGCACGAATCGTTCTACCGCGCCGTTGAACCGCGCTACCGCCAGCTCGCCAAGCAGGCCGATGCTGCTGTCGTCTTCGCCGACTTTGATGCGGAACGCTCTCCCAAGGGTGGGCCGGTTGAGATCCCGCTGGCGCCTGAGGACGCGCTCGGTAACGAATGGGCTGTTGTCGTTGACGCGCCCGGCTACTCGGTATGCCTGTTGGCCTGGGAGCAGCCGGGAGTGACCGAGCCCGGCGCGGCCGCTGATGGCGACCGCCAGTTTGAGGCAATCTGGACACTGGACCCGCTTGCCGCGCGCCGCGCGGCGCAAGTCGCCGCGCGACTTGTTGCGCGAACCGATCCGACGCTCGGCGCTGAGCTCGATCAGCTTCTGCTTGATCGTCCGCTGGCGGTCAACGATTCGGCGCCGGCGCTCACGGCGCTGACGAATCGTGTTGTCGCTTACCTCGAAGCGGCCTAAGGCTGCAGCGGTAGCAGCTCGATCTCACTGCCGGCTGCCAACGAGCCGGCGCCGCGCGGGATTACCGCCAGCGCGTCGGCCAGCGCCACCGAGCTGAGGATGTGCGAACCCTGCGGGCCGGTCGCGAAGGCTTTGTTGTCTTCGAGTCGCACACGGACGCACTCGTCGCGGCCGCTGTGACGGGCAATCGACTCGCCCAGCTTGACCGTGGTCGCAGTTTGCGCTGGACGGCCCTGGAGCGCGCGCAGCGCGGGAGCGACGAAGAGCAGGAAGGTGACGATCGCTGAAACCGGGTTTCCCGGCAGGCCGAAGACCAACCTCGTATCGCGACTACCAAACCAAGTTGGTCGTCCCGGGCGCAGCGCCACACGCCAGAACAGCTCCGTGACGCCCAGCTCGGTCAGCGCGCCTTTGACGTGATCATGGGGCCCCACCGAGACGCCGCCGGAGCAGACGACTAGGTCGGCCTGCTCTAACGCCTCACCTAGGCAGCGCGCCGTTGCGGCAGCGTCGTCGCCTACGTGGCTGGCGAGCACGAGCTCGCCGCCAGCGGCGCAGACCAGTGCTCGCAGCGTTGTCAGGTTCGAGTTGTGCAGCTCTCCCGGGGCCAGCTCGGCGCCCGCTTCGCGCAGCTCGTCTCCGGTCGCAACCACGGCCACGCGCGCGCGGCGCACGCACTGCAGTTCTGCCCGCCCTGCGGCGACGGCGATCCCAAGCTCGGCTGGCCCGAGTTCGCGGCCTGGCGCAAGGACCGCGTCACCGGCCCGCAGATCCTCGCCGGCAAGGCGAACGTTGCGACCGGTCTCGAACTCTTCGAGCAGCGTCACCTTCGAGCCTTCGTCATCGACCAGCTCAATCGGCGCGACCGCGTCGGCGCCCTCCGGCATCATCGCTCCGGTTGAAATCCGAATCGCTTCACCGGCGCCAACGGCGATCTCGGCGGGCCGCCCGGCGCGCGACTCGCCGGTTACTTTGAGCGTCCGCCCGGCCTCGCCAGACTGCACCGCGAAGCCGTCCATCGCGCTATTGGCGCAGCTTGGAACGTCGCCGGCGGCGATCACCTGCTCGGCTAGTACAAGTCCCAGCGCGTCATCGACAGCCGTAGTTTCGGCCGGCAGCAGGCCGCAGTGGCTGGCGACCAGTGCTTGGGCCTGTGCGATGTCGAGCGGCTCGTCGGCCATGCTCTTCCTAGCCTGCGATGGGGATCGCGCCGGGCAGCTGAGCGGCGCTCAGCTGCGTCAATTTCGTGCCGCTGCGCAAGACGCCAACGAAGCCGCGCCCGGTATTCACGAATCCGAGCCGCTTGGCGACCTCGATCGTGAAGTCGTAGCTGATGCCACGAACGAAGGGGCCGCGGTCGATCACGGGAACGGCGATCGACTTGCCGCGGAAGCTGAAGTCGAGCAGCGTGCCGCAAGGCAGTGTCTTGTGGGCAACGCCGATCGTTTTCTTGCGCAGCTTCACGCCGCAGGCCGACGTTGTGCCAGCCTGGTCGTACCAGGTCGCCTGGGTCTTGTTGTGGACCGTAATGACGGTCGTTGGGGGTGAAGTGAGTCCGCTGCGGTGGCCGCCTGTCGTTACTGCGCGGGCGAGGAAACGACCACTCACCGGCGCTCGCCATGAGAGTTTGAAGCTGCCGTCGCGGGCGGCCGACCCGCTGGCAACCTTCAGCCAGGCACCGGCTCGTCCTTGGAGCTGAATTTCGGCGCGGCGGCCGGGGCCGCTGCCGGCAAGCATTCCCTCCATCGACACGACGTTGCCGACCGTTGCCGTGGAGGCGCTCAGTAGCGACTCGCCGGCCTCAGTTCCCCCTGGTCCTTGAGCCGAAGCGGGCACACCGGAGCCAGCCAGCAGAAGTGCCGCGGCCGGTACGGAAAGTAGGTGTCGGTAAGTGAAGCGGATCTTGTTCGTGTCTCGTTGGTGGCCTACGAGGTGAGCTGACGGGCTCGGGCCAAACGAGCGGCCCTACAGACAAACAGTGTCCGATTCGCCCCAGCGAGTCGCTGCTCGCAGTGGTTCCCCCGTCCGCCTCACGCAGCGCGCAAGGCGGTTCGGCATTACGGCTAAAAGGGTACAGCAAGCTGCACTGGGCAGACGAGGCGCCGTATTGACGGGCTCTGCTAGCCGGGCAGCAGGCGAAGCGCTGCTCGCGTCAGCTCGGTCAGCAGCCCTGCGGGGTCGGCATTTCCAAAGTTTTTCCCCTGATCGGGTGTTGCATAGCCGGCGCGGGGGACCGAGCTGGTGCGCTTCTGCTTCGCGGCCGTCGGAGGCACAACCGGCTCAACTTCAGGCACCAAGCTGGCCTCGGTCTCGACACTTGCGGCTTCCACTTGGGAGCGAACGTCGGCGCTGGCCTGTGACATTCTCGCCGCCTCACGGCGCACGCTTGGACGCTGGCGGCGGCTGCGCGGAAGGTTCGTCAGGACGTCCTTCTCACTTGTCGGATGCTGAGGCTCTGATGGCGACATCACCTCATTCTGCCACGCCGGAAACAAAGATGCGGGATTTAGCGTGTAAATCTTCGCCGCGATTGCTCCGACGGCGGTACTCTGGTGGTTCTGAACAGTCGTTAGATCGGCCGCCGGGGGGAGTCTCAGCGTCGATCTTCTACTGTCTTCAGGGTTCGGCGTTGCCGGATGTAGATGATCCTTCGAGCATGAAACGGATGCCATGACCGTCACTGAATTTCAGGAACTGGACGAGATCAAGACGCTTGTAGCTCGCGGCGCGCAGACTGGAGTGCTATCGCACGCCGACATCGCCAGCGCCACCGCCGAGCTTGACCTTGATGATTCAGACCGCGAGGAGCTGAAGGGCTGGATCGAAAGCCAGGAGATCGAACTGATCGACGACGATCCTGCGGCGCCGACCGCTCAGGTCGAGCGCGCCCCCGACAAGCGCACCCGCCGCCGCGCCAAGGCCGCAATCGACCTGCGTCCGGACATGACGACCGATTCGCTGCAGCTCTTCCTGAAAGACATCGGCAAGGTCCGTCTCTTGACCGCGCAAGAAGAGGTCGATCTTGCGAAGAAAATTGAACGCGGCGACCTCAATGCTAAGCACAAGATGGTTGAGTCGAACCTTCGGCTCGTCGTTTCGATCGCCAAGAATTACCGCAACCAAGGGCTGCCATTCCTTGACCTGATTCAAGAGGGAACGCTTGGCCTTGTCCGCGCGGCCGAGAAGTTCGACTACCGCAAGGGCTTTAAGTTTTCGACCTACGCGACCTGGTGGATCCGCCAGGCAATCGCGCGCGCCCTGGCCGACAAGGCGCGCACAATCCGCATCCCCGTTCACGTCGTTGAGAAGCTCAACAAGATTGGCCGCGCCGAGCGCAAGCTCGTCACCGAGCTGGGCCGCGAACCGACGCCGGAAGAGATCGCCGCAGTGACTGGCATTGATCCTGAAGAGGTTGACCAGATCAAACGCTCAGCGCAGGCGCCTGTTTCGCTTGAGAAGCCGGTCGGTGACGAAGAAGAGTCCGAGTTCGGCCAGTTCATCGCCGACGAGCGGGCCGAGTCTCCTTACGAGCGCGCCGCAGAGGTTCTGACCAAGGAAGCGCTGCGCGAAGCGCTTGAGAATCTCTCCTACCGCGAGCGCCGCGTGCTTGAGCTCCGCTACGGGCTCGGCGGCGAGCACCCACGCACGCTTGATGAGGTTGGTCGTACCTTCAACGTCACGCGCGAGCGGATCCGCCAGATCGAAAACCAGTCGCTGAAGAAGCTGCAGTCGCTTGCCGAAGCACAGAAGCTCCGCGACGTAGCCTGAGCGCGCAAGGCAAACGCCACAGCGGCGTCACTTCACTTGGTAAAGTGGTTGGGTGGCTGTTGATCCCGAATGCCCTGTCTGTAGGACCGCTGACATCGTCTGCGCCAAGTGGACGCTGCTTGTCGTGCGTGAGCTCGACGAAGGTCGCTCGCGCTTCTGTGAGCTGGAGCGGTCGCTGACGGGGATTAGCCCGCGCACACTTTCTCTTCGCCTGCGCGAGCTTGAGCAGGAGGGAATCGTTGAGCGCCAGCAGCTTCCTGAGCTTCCGCCGCGGGTGGAGTACGCGCTGACCGATAAGGGTCGCGCGCTGCTGCCGATGATCGAGGACATGCGCTGCTTCGGTGAGCGCTGGCTCGACTGCAACGAACCCGCCGCCAGTTCGGATTCAGTCCTTACTGCCCCGACGGCTTAGCAGAGTTCTCTAACCGGCTTCGATCGAGCGGGCGACCGCGGCGGCGTCGGCCGAGCCAATTATTACGGCGGCCCACTCCGCGTCTGGTGACAAGCTGACTCGAACGGCCGGCTGATTGCGGTCCACCGACACAAAGCTTCGGCCGTCGCTGCCGCGCCAAGTGCCAACTTTGCGCAGGCCTGGTAGCCCGAGGCCTGGAGCCCTGAGCCCGTGCGTCGCCTTCATCCCATCCTCGAGTAGCTCCACCTTCACGACTTCGCTGATCGGGATCGAGAATGATCGGCGCAGCGATACCAGCGACTCGAAGCCGGTCAGTTCAATGCGGAGGCTGCCATTTTCTTTTCGCAGCTTGCTAATTGGCTCCAGAGCTCCTTAGATCGGCCGCGTGCTCTCGCGACGCGTCCAGCTTGTCGGACGGCCAGAGCATAGGTGCTGCGCCCGGCGATTAAGCGCTGCTACCGCTAAGCGCGGTTGAGGCGAGGATCAGCGCGGTGGCGATCAGCGAACCGGTCATCAAGCGCATCCGGAGCGGCGTCATGAAGCGACTGAGCTTTACGGCCGCAACCGAACGAATGCCCGTCGCCGCGGCGCCTGCGCTTGCTGCTCCGATCATGCATTGAACGCACACACCTCAAGTAAAGCAGCAGCAGGCCGCTGGGCGCGGAGGCTAGTGGGCGTGCTCGTGGCCGCCGGCGAGCGCTTCGACCGGCACGCGCACGGCGAGAACCGCAGTCAGCGCCGTAGTCAGCGGCACGCTTGCCATCAGTGCGATCGAGCCGATGATCGTCGCCACCAGCGGCTCGGCGAGCAGCTGGCCGTTAAGCGCATCGCTGATTCCAACGTCGGCCGCCTCGAGCACCAGCAGCAATGGCAGCAGCGTGCCGACATAGGCCATCACGAGCGTGTGGATCGTCGCCGCAAGGTGGTCGCGGCCGACCGTGAACCCTTCGTGGTAGAGCTCGCGAACGCCCAGAGCTGGGTTGCTGCGGCGGACGGCCATCACGGCCGAGGCCTGCGTTACGGCTGTATCGGTAAGCACGCCGAGCGCGCCGATCACCATTCCTGCCAGCACGATTCCCTGTAGCGATATGCCGGCAACGTTGGCTTGGCTGAGGACCTGGAAATATTCACCGCCACGACCGTCGAGCTGTGCGCCATCGAGAGCAAGGCTGCCCAGCAGCGTTGCTAGCAGCAGGCAGATGCCGATTCCCGTCGCTGCGGCGAGGCTCTGCGCACTTAGTCCGTAGGTCAACCCGAGCGTGATGAACATCACCGCCATGCCGGCGACGACCGAGACCAAGACCGGTGGCTCTCCGGCGAGGATCGCGGGTACGAGAAAGGTCGTGATCAGGGCAACGCTGCAGAGCAGTCCGATCACGGCGAAGAAACCTTGGCGGCGCGCGACAACGACGCCGATGATCGCGAAGGCGATCACGAGCAGGATCAGTGGCGTGCGGCGGTCAACGTCAACGAAGCCATACTTGGCTGCGCCGGTCGGCGCACTTGAGTCCGTCGAGACGCGGATCGTCGCGCCGGGATCGACCGACTGCGTTGCCTCCTCGGGCCCAAGCGTCAGTACAGCGATATCGCCTTTATCCGGGCCTTCACTGATCGTCGCCGTCAGCTCGCGGCAGCGCTGGCCGGCCGGACCGCAGGGCGTGAGCGAGGTGCTTTGCACTTCAGCCGCCACCGTCTTTCCGCCGAGCGCTTGGCTCGGCTCGGTCTTGTCCTTCGACGGCCACATCGCGACCATCGCGACGACGGTTGCGACCAGCAGGACGGCCGCCACTGCGGTCAGTACGCGGCCAGCGGTTGAAGCCAGCAGCGCGCGCATTGGCCGATGCTCCTGCCCGTGGTCGGGATGGCCGCTGGCAGCCCGGTTTTGCCTTGTGGCCATCCCGCCCTAGTTCGCCGTCGCTTTTAGCCGTCCTGCCCAAATCCGCTTCGGGAGAAGACGCTAGTGAGAATCATTCTTGATAACCTCAAGCAATGTTCGACCCGTTTGCGCTGCCATTCTTTCAGCGTGGAATCGTTGAGATTCTGCTGCTCGCATCGGTTTCCGGACTGCTTGGCGTCTGGATCGTGCTTCGTGGGCTGGCCTTTTACGCCCACGCCGTTGGCACCGCCGCCGTCCCCGGACTTGTGCTCGCCGATGGGCTTGGTTTCTCGGCAATCTTTGGAGCGTTTGGTGCGGCGCTCGTGATGGCGGCCTTGATCGCGCTGCTGCTGCGCCGGCGTTCGGTCGGCGGCGACAGCGCAACGGCGATTGTGCTTGCTGGCGCGCTGGCGCTCGGAGTGATTCTCGCCAGTGACGTTTTTGGATCGCAGGGGAGCGTTGATCGGCTGCTCTTCGGCAGTCTGCTGGCGATCGGCACGCCGGAGCTGGTTCTCGCCGCAGTCGCTGCCCTCGCCGCTGCAGCCGCGACGGCGATCTTGGGCCCACGCTGGTTGGCGGCAGGTTTCACCGATCGCAATGGCAACAGCGACTCGCTGCTGATCGCGCTGATCGCGCTGGCCGCCGTTGCCGCGCTTGCCGCTGTCGGCGCTCTGCTGGCGACGGCAATCCTTGTAGTACCGGCCGCGACAACGCGGCTGATCATCAAACGGCTGCCGGCTTGGCAGCTAACAACCGCTGCGCTGGCCGCGGCAGAGGGCGTGATCGGAATGATCCTCGCTTACCAATTGAACGTGCCTCCAGGGGCGGCGATCGCCGTGCTCGCGGGGATCGTCTTCGCGCTCGTCGCAGTCGCCGTATTGATCCATCAACGCCGCCCGCGGCTGGCTCCGCTGGCGCTAACGCTGCTCGGCCTGAGCGCGCTGGCTGTCGCCGGCTGCGGCAGTGACGACGGTGGCGAAGCTTCCAGCTCCAAGATCACCGTCGCTGCGACAACAACTCAGGTCGGTGACCTCGTTCGCGAAGTTGGCGGCGACGCAGTGACCGTTAAGCAGATCCTGACGCCCAACTCCGAAGCCCACGACTATGAGCCGCGCCCAAATGACGTCGGTGCAGTCGCCGCTTCGAAGATCGTCTTTGCCAGCGGGCTCGGGCTTGACGCATGGTCGACAAAGCTCGTCAAGGAATCAGGTTCGGAGGCTGAAGTTGTTGATCTCAGTAGCGGGCTGCCTGTCAGCCACGCAACCGGGGAAGGCGAAGCGCACGCCGATGAGAAGGAAGGCGAGGAGCACGGTGAGACCGACCCACACTGGTGGCACGACCTCACCAACCTCGAAGCGGCGACAACCGAGGTGGAGACGGCGCTGATTGCGGCCGATCCGGCGGCGAAAGATCAGATCACGGCCAACGCCGATGCATACCGCGCCAAGATCAAGAAGGTTGACGAACAGATTCGTGCCTGCCTGAACAAGGTGCCGGCAAACGAGCGGCTGATCGTCACCGACCACGACGCTTTCGTCTACTTCACCGAGCGCTACGGAGTTACCTCGAAGGGCGCCGTATTCCCCTCAACTTCTACGCAAGGGCAGGCATCTGCCGGTGAGGTCGCGGCGCTTGAGAAGCTGATCCGCGAGGAGAAGGTGAAGGCGATCTTCCCTGAGAGTTCGCTGAACCCGGCTCTTGCCGAGCGAATTGCCAGCGACACCGGCGCTTCATCTGACTACACGCTCTATGGCGATACGCTCGGCGCTGCCGACTCGCCAGAGGGAACCGTGCTCGGCGCCGAAGCTGCCAATGCCAAAGCGATGGTCGCGGGGATGACCGGGGGTAAGGAGAGATGCACGATCGAGTCCTGAGCGGCGAGCCGCTGGTTCGCAGCAACCGGCTGGCGGCTCGGTATCCGGGAGCGTCTGTCCCTGCGATCAGCAGCATCACCTTCGCCGTAGAGGCCGGGCAGCGCGTAGCGCTGCTGGGCCCCAACGGTGGCGGAAAATCAACGCTCTTTCGCGCGATCACCGGTGAGCTGGCGCCATCTTCGGGTGAACTGGAGCTCGGTGTGGGACATCCGGCGCTGGTGCCGCAGAGTGAGCGCTCGCGGCTCGATTACCCGGTCAGCGCGCTCGACGTTGCGCTGATGGGCTCAGTCTCGCGGCTGCCGTGGTGGCGGCGCCCGTCGCGCGCCGACCGCGCGCTGGCGCGCGAATCACTTCGCCGCGTCGGGCTCGAAGACGAGACCAACACGACCTTCGGCGAGCTCTCCGGCGGGCAGCGCCAACGCGTCCTGGTGGCGCGCGCGCTGGTGCAGGATTCGCCGCTGCTGCTGCTCGATGAGCCGTTCGCTGGAATCGACGCTCCCAGCGCCGAATTGCTGGCGGCACTCTTCGATCAGCTCGCCGCCGAAGGCCGCGGGCTGCTGATGGCGACGCATGACATCGAGCAGGCGCGAAGCTGGGATCTGGTGCTCTGCTGCAACCGCGTTCAAATCGCCTTCGGCGACCCGGCGCAGGTGCTGACGCGCGAAGTGATCGAGCGGACCTACGGTTCCTCGCTGGTTCCGCTCCCCGGTGACGAGTCGCTGGCAATCACGCCGCCCCACCACCATGACCATTTCGAGGCCGATCGATGATCGAGTGGCTGCTTGAGCCGCTGCGCGAACCGATCGTCGCGCGCAGCCTCGCTGAACTTGTGCTGCTCGGCCTGATCTCCGGCACGCTCGGCTGCTGGATCGTGCTCGCGGGCCGCGCTTACAGCGCCGAGTCGCTGGCCCACTCAATGCTGCCGGGGCTGGTCGGTGCGGCGCTGCTGGGGCTGCC
>JANRFB010000032.1:58843-62423 GCA_030725785.1 Solirubrobacteraceae bacterium | reverse complement strand
CCCACTCAATGCTGCCGGGGCTGGTCGGTGCGGCGCTGCTGGGGCTGCCGCTCGTACTCGGTGGAGCGATTGGGTTAGCCGTTGGTGCCAGCCTGATCGCGCTCGTCGGCAGAATCAAAGTGCTCAGCAGCGAGATCGCCGTCTCGGTAGTGATCACATCGCTCTTTGGCGCCGGTGTGCTGCTCGGGCTGGCGCCCACTACCCCGGCAGGCCTGGGCGGGATTCTCTTCGGCGACCTGCTCGCCGTTGGCTTTGGTGACATCGCCTTGGCTGCGGGCTACGCAGCAATTGTCCTCGCGATCCTGTTCGTGCTCCATGAAGGGTTGCTTGCGACCGGCTTCGATCGTCTGAACGCGAAGGCGCTCGGCCGCTCGCCCGCGCCACTTGATCTGGTTCTGGCTCTTCTGCTTGCCGGCGCGACACTGGTCGCCGTACAGGCGCTCGGCAATCTTCTCGTCGTCGCAATGTTGATCGGCCCGGCAGCCAGCGCTCGGCTGCTGACCAGGCGGATCGGGCCGATGATGCTGACCGCGGTCGCGATCGCTTGGGTGGCCTCGCTGGTAGGTCTCTACGCCTCCTACCACGCCGAGCTGGCTGCTGGAGCAGCGGTCACCTGCGCGCTTGTCCTCGCCTTTGTCGTGGCGCTGCTGACCCGCCGTCTGCGCGACCTCCTGGCTAGCGACAGTCGGCGCAGAGGCCGTGGAGAACAATCTCGTGGCCTTCGACTGCGAAGTCGACGCGCTTAGAGATTGAATCGACGGCGCGCTCCAGAGGCGCGTCGTCGAAGGCGATTACGGCGCCGCACTTGTCGCAGACGAGGTGATGGTGATGGTGGTCGGGGCGGATCGGCTCGTAGCGCGCCTGCGCTTGGCCGAGCTCGACCTTGCTGACCACGCCCAGCTCGTCGAGCTGTTCGAGAATCCGATAGATGCTGGCGCGGCCGACTGCTCGCTCGCGCGCGGCGAGAAGCTCTTCGATCTCATAGGCGCTCAGCGCGCAGCTCTGCTCATCTAGCAGCGCGACGACGGCTGCGCGGGCACCGCCGCGGCGGAAACCGGCTTCAGCGAGCCGCTCGTTCGTCGCTGTCTCCCACTGCGACTCTTTCTTCTTCATCTTCGCCATCGCCAAAGAGGCTAGCGATGAGACTGATTCTCAGGCTAGCTTTAGGCCGCCGTGATCATCACAGTGACCGTCGTGCGGGTGGTGGAGGCGTCCGTCGACGATGTAATCGGTGTGCTCGGCGTGAGGCACTGACTCGTGCCCGCAGTCAGATCCGTGAACGTGCTCACCGCAGTCGTGCGCCTTATTGCAGGCGTCGGGGAGCTCGTCATTGACCGGTAGCGAGTGCTCGTCAACGTGATCACCGTGCGGCTGGTGCAGGTGGCCATCGTGAATGAAGTCGATGTGGCCTTCGTGGACGATCGCCGTGTGGCCGCAGCCGGGGCCGTGGACGTGGTCGTGATCTTCGTGAGTGTGCCCTGTTGTAGCCATCCAATAAATCTACCGCGTCGGCCAAACGGCAGGATCGGCTGCCGCTTTGGCGAACGGTCGCTTATGGGCCTTCGTCAACTGCGCTCCGCGCTGCACGCATTCACGCAGGAAGCCGCGTGGCAGCTGGCCAGTGACGCCAAGGGTGGCCACGAGCTGCCGTTCGAGGTTGTCGAAGAGGGCCGCCGCGACTCGCCTCTCTACTGCTACCGCCCAATGACGGCAGAGTTCATCAACGAGCGCGGCAGCGTGCTTGCCCGCCTGCCAACTTTTCTGCCCGCAGCCCACGCGCTGATCGCGATCGGCAGCCTCGCCGACTACCTCGACTCTCAAGGCGTCCGCCCGCCCGGCCCCGGCCGCCAAAGCGCGGACGCGGCGCTGCACTGCTTCCTGGCACGAGTTTTCGTCGATTCCAACGACTTCGTCTTCGACGAGCGCTGCTTCGACAAGGCCTACCTTGAGCTTGAGCGCTGCGTTGCCGAGGAGCGTGCTGAGCACACCGTGGTCGCCGTGCTGCTCGGCGTTGAGCTTCGTTCGGAAGAGGTAAGCCTTGGTGACGGGCTTACGCTGGCACGCGGCGAGCGCTTCGACGATGCGCCCGACGAGGCGCGCTGGTCGCGGCTCGACGGCAGTCCGCAGACGATTGTGATCGCCCGTCGCTCCCCGGTTCCGGGCGATGTTGGGCCATTGCAGGCGTCGCGCACTTCGCTGCGCAAACTGGCCGCAGGGCTACGGCTTTACCACCCCGACCCGGTTGCGATCGCGCCGCTCGGCTGGTCGCGGATTGGCGCTGGGCCGTGGCAGGCGGTTGCGCTCAGCGCCGACTCGGGCGAAATTGAGCCGCTGGTTCTAATTGAGCCGGCGCAGGAGGATGAGCTGCGCGCTTTCCTCAGCCTTGTCGGCCGCCGCGAGCCCAAGTCGGGTGAGCTGGCCTGGGCGCTGCGCCGCTACGAGATGGCACACCAGCGAGTCCTTGCCGCTGAGGCGCTGACCGACCTGCTGCTCGTCGCTCGCGCGCTGCTCGAGCCTGAAGGGCCTGCCAGCGGGCGGATGCCTGGCCGCCTTGCCGCGCTCTGCGCTGAACGCGAACGTCGCGCCGCCATGACCGAGCGGATCGCCCACGCCGCCGCGCTGGAGCCGGCCCTGATCGCCGGCGTTGATCGCGATCTAAAGCTGCAGCCTTACGTCAGCGAACTCGACGGGCACCTAAGGGCGCTGCTGCGCGACGCTTGCTGCGGCCACCTCAGCGGCGACCTTGTTGGTCTTGCCGACTCGATTCTGTTGGAGGACGCCGAGCCGGAGATCGCGCATGAAGAACCGCTCGAGTTCAGTCCGCAGCCGCCGATTGATCAAGGCACCGACCAGTTCGAATCGCTGCGCCCGCCTTTTTAGTGCGCAGCAAAGAGCTGGTCGTGGATCGCGACCAGCCCTTCAACATCGTGAACGTCGCCGGCCAGCTCGGGCACTATCACCGGTTCAAGCTCGCCGGTCTCCTCGATTAGACGTTCGATCGTTGCCGCGTCGCGCTCCGCTTGCGCCAGGGAGTCGGAGTAGCTGCTCAGCAACCTCGCCGCCAGTGGTTCGTCAAACTCGCCGCTGAGCTGGCCGGCGACCGTCGCCAGCGCCGGCGCCGGTTCAGTTTCGCTGCCAACGAAGTGGACGCGGTTGATGATCAGCGCGCCAAAGTTCATCTTCGCGCTGCGCAGTTTGTCGGCGAAGAAGATCGCCTCTTCGGCCGAGTCACGCTGCGGCGAAGTGATCACGAGAAAGGTTGTTCGCGGGTCGGTCAGCAGAGTTCGAACGGCCTCGGCGCGCTCGCGGAAGCCATCTATCAGCCCGCCAAGTGCCTGGAAGAAGACGGAAAGATCTTCGAGCAGCTCGGCACCGGTAATTCGCTTCAGCACGCCGAGAATCGCTCCGGTGCCAACGCCAAGCGCGCGAGCGGCAAAGCCGGTCGGCGCCAGCAGCAGCTTCAGCGCGCGACCGTCGAAGAAGCCGGTCAGGCGGTCGGGGGCGTCAAGGAAGTCGAGCGCGTTGCGTGAAGGAGGCGTGTCGAGCACAATCGCGTCGAAGCGGCCTGAGCGGTCGAGCT
>JANRFB010000032.1:43619-58743 GCA_030725785.1 Solirubrobacteraceae bacterium | reverse complement strand
CGTGAAGGAGGCGTGTCGAGCACAATCGCGTCGAAGCGGCCTGAGCGGTCGAGCTCATAGAGCTTCGCTATCGCCGTGAACTCCTGCGAGCCGGCGACGGCGCCGGAGAGCTGCTGATAGATCCTGTTGTCGAGAATCTGGTCGCGCGTCTGCGCGTCGGGCGAGAGCGTTTCGATCAGCTCGTCGAAGGTTCTTTGCGAATCGAGCGTCATCGCCCACAGCTCGCCCTTGAACTCCAGTCCAGCGGCCTCGAAGCGCTTGCCATCAACTAGCTCAGGCTGGTTTGTCAGCTGCTCGAGGCCCAGCGCGTCGGCGAGGCGCCGCGCCGGGTCGATCGTCACAACCGCCACGCGCTTGCCGCTCGCCGCCAGGCCGGCCGCAATCGCAGCGGCCGTCGTCGTCTTGCCAACGCCGCCGGAGCCGGCGCAGATCACGACCGAGCAGTCCCGCAGCTCGCTGTCAAGAGAAGAACTCATTGCTCCAGAGAGCCTAGGCGCTGACGATTTGACCGAGTTCTCGCAAATGCTGCGGTTTTCGGAAGGAATAGGGCCGACGGTTGCGAATACAGCGCGAGTACGGGTCCAACAGCCGACCGGAGCATTCGCGTGGAAATGAAAAAGCCAAAAGTCATCGCATTCGCAAACCAGAAGGGTGGAGTCGCCAAAACGACGACGACACTCAACCTTGCCGTTGCGCTTGCCGAATCGGGCCACCGCGTGCTCTGCATCGACATGGATCCTCAGGGCAACCTGACGATGTCGCAGGGAATTGACCCTGACACGCTCGACAACTCGATCTACGACGTGCTCGTGCACGACAAGCCGATTCGCGACGTGATCGTCACGCGTGAGATCGACCTAGCCCCGGCTTCGATCGACCTAGCCGGCGCCGAAATCGCAATGTCAACAAAGATCGGCCGCGAGCGTTCGCTGCAGAAGTCGCTGATGGAAGTCTCAGACGATTACGACTTCGTCTGCATTGACACGCCGCCGAGCCTTGGTCTTCTAACGATCAACGCGCTTACGGCGGCGAACAAGGTGATCGTCCCGGTGCAGTGCGAATATCTCTCAATGCGAGGGCTGATCCAGCTCCAAAACACGCTTCAGATGATTCGCGAGAACCTCAACCCGGAGATCGAGATCGAAGGCATCCTGCCGACGCTGATGGATACCCGCACGGTTCACGCCAAGGAAGCGATCGAGATTCTCGAAGAGAACTTCGGCGACCGCGTCTTCGCTTCGCGGATCAAGAAGACGATCCGCTTTGCCGAGGCTCCCGTCCAGGGGATGTCGGTTCTCAAGTACGAGCCCAACGGCAGTGCTGCAGATTCCTATCGTGCTCTCGCCAAGGAGGTGCTGTCACATGGCTAAGGACAAGAAAAGCCGCGCAAGCATGCGTGAAGGCCCGCTCTCTGAACTTTTCCGCCGCACTGAGAAGGGCGCGCCGGAAGGCGAGGCCGCCGAGCCGACGAAGGCTGCCAGTCCAGAAGAAGCGCAGACAGACGCCGGCCGCGAGCCGGAGACGCGCGTCGCGCCGACCCCGCAGGAGCGACTGCGCAGCGCATTCAGCTCCGAGATCCCCGACGACATCCTTGACGCGCCGGTGATTGAGCCGCCGCTGATGCCGCCGGCACCTGACCCAGTCGGTAACCGCTCGCCCAAGGCCAAGAAGGGCGGCCCGGTACTGCGCGTAGTCGGCGTAGGTGGCGCCGGCGTAAACGCCGTCGACAGGATGATCGAAGCCGGCATTGCGGGAGTCGAATTCATCGCCGTCAATACCGACGTTCAATCGATCCAGCAGACCCAGGCCGACGTAACCGTCCACATCGGCGAAGCATTGACGAGAGGCCTCGGCGCAGGCGCCGACCCGGAGCTAGGCCGCGCCGCTGCAATGGAAGATTACGACCGCATCAAGCATCTGCTCAAGGGTTCCGACATGGTCTTCGTCGCCGCTGGAGCCGGCGGTGGCACGGGCACGGGCGCTGCCCCGATAGTTGCTCGGATTGCTCGAGAGGTGGGCGCACTGACTGTAGGAATCATCACGCGACCGTTCGGCTTTGAGGGCACACGTCGCTCGTCGACTGCGTCGCTCGGGATCGACGCGATGCGTGAAGAGGTAGACACGTTGATCGTCGTCCCCAACAACCGGCTGCTCGAAGTGCTCGACCAGCGCACCTCGATGGTCGAGGCCTTCCGCATCGCCGACGACGTTCTGCGTCAGGGCGTTCAGGGGATCTCCGACCTCGTCACGCTGCCGGGGATCATCAACCTCGACTTCGCCGACGTGCGCACGATCATGTCCGACGCTGGGCCAGCGCTGCTTGGAATCGGCATGGGCACCGGTGAATCCCGCGCGCTCGACGCTGCCGCGCAGGCAGTTGCCTCGCCGCTTCTGGAAACTGACATCAACGGCGCTCGCTCGATCCTGCTCTCGATCACCGGTGGTAGCGACCTCTCGCTTTGGGAGATTAACGAGGCAGCCAAGGCCGTCGCTGAGGCGGCGCACCCAGACGCCACGATCATCTTCGGCGCGATGGTTGACGACGAGCTCGATGATCAAGTTTGGGTCACCGTTGTTGCCACCCGTTACGGCGAAACCGCTCAGCGCGCTCGGCGCCAACGGGTTCAAGAGCCTGCTGGCGAGCCGCGCGTTGAACGCGCCCGCGGTGGCCGCAGCGGCAAGAACACCGTTCGCACAGGCACCGGCGTTGACACGCTCGATGTGCCTGAGTTCATGCCTGGCGGTTAGTCAGCCGACGGCGGGCTAGACCCGCAGCCGAGGCAGTAGTCACTAGTTTACGTTTGATGAGCGGCGCTACAGGAATGGTCGCCGCAGGCCATCAGAAGACTGCCGAAGTTGGCGCTGAGGTTCTGCGCGCCGGAGGCAACGCGGTCGATGCGGCCGTCGCGGCGATGCTCGCTTCATGGGTTTGCGAACCATTGTTGACCGGCCCCGGCGCCGGCGGCTACATGCTCGTAGCCGGAGCGGATGAGGAGCCAACTCTGCTCGACTTTTTCGTCGCCGCCCCGGGCCACGGGGCTGACGTGGACCACGCGCCGCTTGAAGCGGTCGAGGTTTCGTTTGGTGACGCGACACAGACCTTCCACTGCGGCGCCGCTTCCTGCGGTGTGCCCGGCAGCCCAGCGGGCATCGCCGCCGCCGCGGAGCGCTGGGGGACACTGCCCTTGAGCGACTTGGCTGCACCTGCCGCGCAGCTCGCGCGTGAGGGTGTGCCGCTTAACGGGGCTCAGGCCTACGTCTTCGAGATTCTCGAAGCGATTCTCCGCTCCACGCCTGGCGCACTCGATGAGTTCACGCGCAGCGGACTGCCGCTGGCGCTTGGGGAGCCGTTTGCCAGCCCGCAGCTGGCAGAGACGATCGAGCGACTTGGAACCGACGGCGCGGCGCCGTTCTACACGGGCGAGATCGCCGACGCGATCGTCGCCGAGGTGCAGCAGCTCGGCGGCCTGCTCGACCTTGCCGACCTTGCCGCCTACGAGGTAATTGCGCGTGAGCCGGCCGCGGCTGAATATCGTGGCCGCACGATCCTCACCAACCCTCCACCGTCAGCCGGTGGCGCACTATTGGTGTTGGCCTTCTCGCGCTTGCAGCAGATCTGCCCCGAAGGCGTTCCGACCAACGCCCAACTACTCGAAATAGTCGACGAAGTGCAGGCGCTGCGAACGCCGCAGTTCACGGCCGGCCTAATCGACCCTGATTTCCTGCGCCGCTTTCTTGCCGCCAACCTTGGCTCCACTACACACGTAAGCGTGATCGACAACGCTGGCCGCGCCTGCTCGGTGACCTGCTCAAACGGCGAAGGTTCGGCCGTGGTAGTTCCCGGAACAGGTATCCACCTCAACAACATGATGGGTGAAGAGGATCTAAACCCGCTCGGCTTCTTCCGCACCGCGCCGGGTCAGCGGTTGCCGTCGATGATGGCTCCGACCGTTGTGATGGCCTCAGACGGCAGCGCCGAGCTTGCGATCGGCAGCGCCGGCTCCAATCGGATCCGTTCGGCAATTCTGCAAGTGATCGTCAACTTGATCGACCACGGCAGTGGCGTGCAAGCCGCGGTTAACGCGCCACGCTTTCACAGCGAGGGCGGCACGCTCTTCGCTGAGCCTGGCGTAGATCTGAGTGGTGTCGATGTTGGTGAGCGCGAGCTTGCCAAGTTCCGCGCCGCAAATCTCTTCTTTGGCGGCACGCAGGTGGTTGCTCGCGACCTCAAGAGCGGTCGCTGCGAGGGCGGCGGCGATCCTAGGCGCGGCGGCGCGGCGGTCGGGCTATGAAGCGGCGGCTTGCGGCGCTGGCGGTGGCTTGTGCAGGCGCGGCGATCGTTGCCGGCTGCGGCGGCCCGTCGGCCGATCTCTACGTGCTCGAGCGCAGTGGTTCGGTCCCCGGCGCAAAGCTGACGATGGTCGTTGGCGACGGCGGCACTGTCCGCTGCAACGGTGGCAAGCAATATGAGATCAGCAGCGCTCAGCTGATCGACGCGCGGGCAATAGTCGGTGATCTCAATGGCGATGAGGAGGAGCCCGGCCCGGCGCGCAACGCGGTCAATCTTAAACCCGGTAAGTACACGATTCTGCGCTACAACGTGCGAACCGAGTTTGGAGCGGTCGCTTTCAGCGATAGCTCGCGGCCGCAGCCACCGGTCTTCTTCGCGCTCGCGAAGCTGACGCGCCAGCTGGCCAAGAACGTCTGCGGTCTGCCGCGCTAGCCGAAGCGGACGCGGCCGTTTGAGGCCGCTCTTACCTGTGCGCGCTCAACAAACTCAAGTCGCTTGACGGTCGCCCGCAGCAGCTGTGCAACCAGCTTGATCCGCTTCGCTTCGGAGCGAAGATCGAGTAGGCCCTGCTTAGCCTCGGCGCCAAACTCAACCGTTGCCGCCATCTCATAGGCGCTCTTCGCCGCCAGCTCTTCAGGTTCGAGCTGTTTGTCGGTCGCCTGCTCGACGAGGTCGGCGTATGCCTCGCAGGCCTCGGCGTGCGCTTCGGTGAAGTCGTCGCTTGCTTGATCAATCTCTGCGTCGCCGAGGAATTCGATTACGGCCGCCGGATAGGGGAGGTCGTGGCGCTCCTCAACTACTCGAAATGGTCTCGTGCCGCGCGTAAGGATGTTCATCCTTCCGTCCTCGCTGCGCTCCGTCACCTCGGTTACCTCCATCGCGCAGCCGGTCGCGTGGGCGCCGTCTTCGTCGGTCCAAACGATCCCGAATTCGCGCTCGTTATCGAGGCACTCGGCGATCATCGTGCGGTAGCGCTCCTCGAAGATGTGCAGCGGAACAAGTTCGCTGGGCAGGGCAACTAGTCCCAGCGGGAAGATCGGGAAGTCTTCTACGCGCTCTTCGTCCATCTAATCCAAGTGTACGGCGGCGGCGTACAGTTCGATGATGGAGAAGATCGCGATTGTTTGGCTGCGCCGTGACCTGCGCACCCATGACCATCCGGCGCTGAGCGCAGCCGCTGCGAGCTGCGATCGCGTCGTGCCGCTATTCGTGCTTGATCAGCGGTTGCTCGAGGGTCGCTTTGCCAGCGGGCCGCGGACGGCCTTCATGCTCGGCTGCCTGCGCGAGCTCGGCGGGCAGCTGGAGGCGCTCGGCGGAGGGCTTTGCGTGCGCACCGGCTCACCTGAGGAGGTGTTGCCGCAGCTGGCTGAGCAGCTAGGCGCCAGCGAGGTTTACTGGACCAGCGACGTCTCACCGTTCGCGCTCGAGCGTGATCGCAAGGTGACTGAGCGGCTGACAGCTATCGGCGCCTTGCCGATCCCGTCGCCAGGCAACTTCTGCGCCGATGTATCGCTGCCACGGACCAAGAACGGCAAGCCGTTCAGCGTCTTCACTCCGTTCTGGAAAGCTGAGCGGGAGCTACCGCGTCGCCCGGTGCTGCCTGCGCCTACGGCGCTGAGACTGCCCGACGGCCTTGATTGCGGCGAGCTGCCGACTTCGCCACAGCTCGGTGAGCAGCTGCCGCAGCCGTTCTGCCAGCCGGGAGAGCCTGCCGCGCGGGCCGCACTTGAGCTTTGGCTCGATGGTCCGATCGACGCCTACGCCGAGCGCCATGACGACCTAAGCGGCGGCACCAGCGACCTCTCAGCCTGGCTGCGCTGGGGCTGTATCTCGGCGCGGGAGACCGAACAGCGGGCACAGGAGCGTGGCGGCGATGGAGCCGACGCTTTCGTCCGCCAGCTCGCCTGGCGCGACTTCTACGCCCACGTGCTGCTGATGTTCCCGGACAACATCAAACTCGAATACCAAGCAAAGTTCCGCGAGCTTGAGTGGGTCAGCGACGAGCAGGGCTTCGCGGCCTGGTGCGAAGGCCAGACTGGCTACCCGCTGGTCGACGCCGGAATGCGCCAGCTCGCCGCTACCGGCTGGATGCACAACCGCGCCCGGATGGTCGTCGGTTCGTTCCTGACGAAGGATCTGCAGATTGACTGGCGCCATGGCGAGCAGTGGTTCGAAGAGATGCTGCTGGACGCCGAGCCATCGCAGAACAACGGCAACTGGCAGTGGATTGCCTCGACCGGCGTCGACCCAGCGCCCTACTTCCGGCGGATCTTCAATCCGATCCTCCAGCAGCAGCGCTTTGACCCAGACGGCGATTACGTCCGCCGCTGGGTGCCGGAGCTGTCCGACGTGCCACAAGCGCGGCTCGCTGAGCCGTGGAAGATGAGCGAGCAGGAGCAGGAGCAAGCTTGCTGCGTAATCGGGCGAGATTATCCAGCGCCGGTTGTCGATCACGCGGCCGCGCGGCTGGCGACGATCGAGCGCTACCGAGCGGTTTCGCCGCCAAAGGACTGATCGGCGATGGGCCATACGGCGCTCGTTCTGGGCGACCAGCTAATGGCCACCAACCCCGCGCTCGACGGCGCCGAGCGGGTTGTGATGGTTGAGTCGCTCGCGGTACTCGGGCGCGGCCCGATTCATCGAGCACGCGCCCAGATCGTCCTTAGCGCGATGCGCCATTACGCGGAGGAGCTGCGCGGTCGGGGTCTCGAGGTCGTTCAGCACCGCGGCGCGGCCTCGTTCGAAACTGCGCTCGGCGGCGAGAGCGGCGAGATCGTCTGCGCCCAGCCCAATCGCGCCCCAGCGTCGAAGGCCCTGGCAGCGCGTGGAGTGCGGCTGATCGCCAGCAACCAGTTTCTGACGACGCCGGATCAGTTTGCGCTCTGGGCCGACGGTCGTAAGTCGCTGACGATGGAGCCGTTCTACCGCGAGCAGCGGCGTAGCTTCGGCTTGCTGGTTGACGGCGAGGGCAAGCCGGCCGGTGGCCGCTGGAACTTTGACGCCGAGAACCGCAGGCCGCCGAAGAGTGGACTAGAAGCTCCCGACGCTTGGCGGCCGAGCGAAGATCAGATTGACGAGCAGGTGCGCGCCGACCTGGCTGGCTGGGAGCTCGACCTTTGGGGCGAGGACGAGCCGCGCCGCTTCGCTGTGACGGCGGCCGAAGCGCAGCTTGCTCTCGCCGACTTTGTCGAACATCGCCTGCCGCAGTTCGGCGCCTGGCAGGACGCAATGGTTCCCGGCGATCCATTCCTCTTCCATGCGCTGCTCAGCGTTCCGCTAAACCTCGGCCTGATTGAGCCGCTTGAGGTGGCACAGGCTGCGCAGGATGCATGGCAGAAGGGCCGCGTGCCGATCGAAGCGGCCGAGGGTTTCATCCGCCAGGTGATCGGTTGGCGCGAGTACGTCTGGGGGATGTACTGGCTGCGCAGCGGGCAGTGGCAGGGCGACAACGCGCTCGACGCCACCGCCCCGCTTCCCGCCGCTTACTGGGGCGAGCCGTCTGGATGGGCCTGCCTTGACGGCGTCGTTGACGGCGTGCGTCGTCACGGTTACGCAAACCACATCGAGCGCCTGATGGTGCTCGGTAACGTTGCGCTACTGGCCGGGCTTGAACCGTGGGAGGTAGTCGGCTGGTTTGAGCGCGCCTTCGTTGACGGAGCCGAGTGGGTGATGGCACCGAACGCCGCTGGCATGGCGCTCTACGCCGACGGCGGCGCGATGATGACAAAGCCCTACGCGGCCGGCGGCAACTACATCCACAAGATGAGCGGCGGCGCTTGGTGCGCGTCTTGCCAATACTCGCCGAAGAAGCGCACCGGTGAGGATGCCTGCCCGGTCAGCGCCCTTTACTGGGATTTTATCGGCCGCAACGAGGATCGCTTCGCTGGCAATCACCGAATGGCGATGCCGGTTCGCGGCTGGCAGAAGTTCGATGCCGCCGAGCAGCAGGCGATCAAGAGCCGCGCAGCGCTCGCCCGCGACGAGCTGGCGGGGCTCAGCCCGGACGCCGAGCGCTGAGCAGCAGGTTGTAGAAGATCGTCGCCGGTAGCCGGCCCTCAAGCAGGCTGCGGTCAACCTTCTGCAACGCGAGGTAGCCGCGGAAGGCGTACTGGCGCCAGAACATCGGCACATCCTCAGGCGCAGCGGTCGCTTCTAGGGCGCGGTTGGTCCAGCCGAACCAGTTCGCCAGCAGCTCCTCGCCGCGAACGTGGACCTCTTCGAAACCGGCGCCGTCTGTGATCGCCTCCAGCTCTGACGGAACGAAGGCGTGAACATCAACGTGCTGCTCAAGATCGTGGTTATGCGCGCCGCCATCGCTATCGCCGACGGTTGCTGGTGCGGCCCGCAGAGCTGCGCGCCAAAGCGGCGCCGCCGTCGTCGCTGCGCGCTTTGGCAGCTGCGCGATGCGATCGCCATTGCGCGACGGCTCGCCGGCGAAGATCACGACGCCGCCCGGTTTTAGAACGCGGAAGAACTCGCCGAAGGCTTGATCAAGATCGGGGATGTGATGGAGCACCGCGTGGCCGAGTACGAGGTCGAAGCTCTCGTCCTCGAACGGCAGCGCTTCGGCGTCGCAGACTTCCGTTCTCACTTCGAGGCCAAGCTGGTCGGCGTTGCCTTGCAGCGCTTCGATCATTCCTGGCGAGATGTCGGTGCAGGTTGCCTCGTCGATCACGCCCGCCATCAGCATGTGCAGCGAGAAGTAGCCGGTGCCGGCGCCGATCTCGAGCGAGCGGCCGAAGTGGGGGAGCGGGCCGCCGAGCGCTTTTTCAATCTTCGTAAGCACCTGGTCGCGGCCAATCATGCCCCAGTCGATTCCCCACTTGGCGTCGTAGGCTGCCGCCGCGCCGGTGTGGTAGCGGGTGTTGACGTCACGGATCTCGTCTGGTGTCTGTGGTGCGGCCATCGCGAAGGCGGAGGCTAGCGATCGGCCGAAATCTGCGGCTTGCTGACCGCTCGGTCAGAAGCTGCGAAACTGAGCCGATGGCTACACAGGCTCCAACAATGCTTGACCTGCCGCCCGGCCCAAAGCAGCCACGCTACGCGCAGGCTTTGCAGTGGGTGATGCGGCCCCAGGAGTTCGTCGTTCGCCAACGCGAGCGCTTTGGCGACGTCTTCACGCTGGAGTTCATTGACGGGCAGCCGCTAGTGGTTCTCAGCGACCCGGAAGACGTCCGCACAGTCTTCACCGGCTCGGCCGAAGTTATGCACGCTGGCGAAGCGAACAAGCTGCTCGCGCCGATCCTCGGTTCGCGTTCAATTCTGCTGCTCGACGAAGCCGAACACCTGCGCCATCGGCGGCTCTTGCTGCCTCCATTTCACGGCGAGCGGATGCTGCGCTACGAGCAGATCATGGCCGAGGCTACGAGGCGCGAGCTGGCGACTTGGCAAGAGGGCGAGACGATCGAGATGCTTCCGCGGATGCAAGCGATCACGCTTGAGGTGATCATGCGTGCCGTATTTGGAATTGAAGACGGGCTCGGAAAAGAGCGGCTGCGCGTGCTGCTGCGAACGATGCTCCAGCAGACAACCAACATGCGCCAGATGGCGCTGAGCCTGATCCTTGGCCCAGACTCAGAGCGGCTCCAGCAGCGCCTTGACGAGGTTCTCAGTCCGGTCGACGAAGAGCTCTACCGCGTGATCGCCGAGCACCGCTGCGCGCCTGACCTTGAAGAGCGTGAAGACATCCTTTCGATGCTGCTGCTGGCCCGCGACGAAGACGGTCAGCCGCTCAGCGACGAGGAGCTGCGCGATGAACTGATGACGCTTCTGCTGGCTGGCCACGAAACGACTGCCAGCTCGCTCTCGTGGGCCTTCGAGCAGCTCACGCAAAAGCCGCAGACCCTGGAGCGGCTGACCGAGGAGCTGCGCGGCGGCGACGACGAGGCCTACGTCGACGCTGTGATTCAGGAAACGATGCGGCTGCGGCCAGTGCTCCCGATCGTGATCCGCGTGCTGAAAGAGCCGATCACCGTTGGTCAGGGTCGCTTCCGATTGCCAGCCGGCACGCGCGTCGCGCCGGCGATCATTCTCGTCCACCTTCGCGATGACATCTACCCCGAGCCTTTCGAATTCCGCCCCGAACGTTTCATCGAAACGCCTCCCGGGACATACACCTGGATCCCATTTGGCGGCGGCATGCGCCGCTGCGTTGGCTCGGCGTTCGCGCTGTTTGAGATGCGCGCCGTGCTGCGCGCCGTGCTGACAACCTTTGACATTGAGGCAGCCGGCGGGCCCGAGAGGATCACGCGCCGCTCGCTGACTATCGTGCCTGACCATGGCGGCCGCGTGCGAGTCGTCAGGCGCGCCGAGGTGGCTGGCGCTGGAGCCGCCGACCAAGGCGCCCTAGCGCTCTGATGGGCGTCGGCGAACCGCCCGAGCGCACCGACCCCGGCGCTCCGCGAATCTTCCAGTCCGGCCAGCCGCAAGGCGTGCCGCCACTTGAGCTGACCGGTGAGCGGACGCTGCCCGACGTTCCGGAGGAGAACTACTGGTACCGCCGCCATTCGGTCGTCTACGAATGGATCGGCGCGCGCGTCGGTGGCCTCAAGGTAGTTGACCTAGCCTGCGGCGAGGGCTACGGCAGCGCCGTGCTTGCGCGCAGCGCGGCCGACGTCGTCGGCGTCGATGCCAACCCTGACGCCCACGCACACGCCGAGGCCCGCTACGCGCGGCCCGGGCTCAGCTTTGAGCGCACGCTTATTGACAGCTACGAGCAGGCGCGTGATGCCGTCGTCTTCCTCCAGACAATCGAGCACGTCACTAATCCGGGCGAGATCCTCGATCACTGTCGCGGGCTGGTAGAGCAGAGCGAGAATCCTGCGGTCTACATCTCGACCCCCAACGTGCTGACGCTCGCGCCCGAGGGCGCCGACCGCTCAGGCAACCCGTGGCACGTCCACGAGTACCGCCCGGACGAGTTCCGTGCGCTCTGCGCAGGCCACTTCGGCGAGCTTGAGATCTTTGGCCTCCACCACGCTCGTGCGCTTCGCGCCCACCAGATTGCGATCGAGCGCTTCGGCTGGGATTCGATCCACCAGCGGCTGAAGCTGACGAAACCGTTCTATGACCGCTTCGTTCCCTCAATCTCAGAGCGTGACTTTGCGCTCGTCAGCGAGCGCGACCGCTCGCTCGACGGCGCGCTTGATCTGCTCGCCGTGATGAGGCCGTAACGATGACGCAGCCGGGCCGCGTAGCGATTGTGCTCCACACGCACATGCCTTACGTCGAGGGCTTCGGCACCTGGCCGTTCGGTGAGGAGTGGCTCTGGGAGGCGATCGCCACCTCCTATCTGCCGGTCGCCGACCTGCTCGACGCCGGAGCACCGCTGACGCTTTCGCTCACGCCGGTTCTCTGCGACCAGCTCGAAGCGCCCGGCGCGCTTGACCGCTGCGCCGACTTCCTGCGCCAGCTGCGGCCGCAGTCGCACCGGCTCGACGCCGAAGGCTGCCGGGAAGGTGGTCGCGATGACCTGGCCGCGGAACTCGAACGGGCGGCCGGGCAGTACGCCGACGCGCTCGCTTCGCTCGACGCTTGTGGCGGCGACCTGCTTGGTCGGCTCGCGCCGCACGCCGCTTGGACGAGCAGCGCGACGCATGCAATCCTGCCGCTGCTGGCGAGCAACTCCGGCGTCAGGTTTCAAACTCAGAACGGTGTCCAGAGCCATCGCGATCGATTCGAGCGCCAGTGGCGCGGCGGCTTTTGGATCCCCGAGTGCGCGCACGAGCCGTGGATCGACCGCTTGCTCGAGGAGGCTGGAGTTCACGCCGCCTGCGTTGAATTGACAGAACACTTCGGCGCCGGTGACCCGCGCCACCTGCGGCCGCTACTCAGCGCCGACGGGCCGCTGCTGGTGCCGATCGACCGTGCCCTGATCGATCTCGTCTGGGGCTCCGGCGGCTATCCGGCCGGCGGCGCTTACCGCGACAACCACCAGCGCACAACCTACGACCATCGTCCGTGGGCCAACGACGGCGAGGTTTACGACTGCGAGCGTGCTAAGCAGCAGGCCAGCGACGACGCCGATGACTTTGCTGAGCGTTGCGCTGCGCGCGTGGCCGATGGCGGGCTCTGCACTCTCGCCTTCGACACCGAGCTCTTCGGTCTCTGGTGGCATGAGGGCCCGACCTTCCTTGCGGCCTTCGTAGAAGCCTGTAAGCAGCGCGGCCTCGAACTCACCCCGCTCGACGACGCGCTCGAGCAGGCCGAAGTCGATCCCTGGCCGATCGGGCTCGACCGCGCGACGAGCTGGGGCAAAGCCAACTCGCTGCGCACCTGGTCGTCACCGAAGGTCGCTGCGATCACCGGCCGAGCGCGCGACGCCGAGCTGCGCGCGCTTGCCGCCGGCCCGAGCCTCGCGCCTCGCGCCGCGCGCGAATTGTTGGCGCTGCAGGCCAGCGACTGGGCCTTCCTTGAGGCAGACGATCTGGCCGGCCCGTACCCGCTTGAACGCTTCAGCGGGCACCTCGAAAACTTCAACGAGGCGCTGGCCTCGGTACCCTTGGGCGAAGCTGCGCTGCGTAATCTCGCGCAAACGCTGAGCCTCGCACCGCTGCTTGAGCCATGACCCGAGTTCTGATGCTTTCCTGGGAGTACCCGCCCGTCGTCGAGGGCGGCTTGGCGCGCCATGTGCGCAAGCTCGCCGAGCAGCTCGTCGCCCAAGGCGTTGACGTTCATGTGCTGACACGCGGTGACGGCGAGCTTGCCGCCGAGGAGGAGGTTGCCGGCGTAATTGTTCACCGAGTCCCCGAACCAAGCCGGCCCGGCGACCTCGGCGAATTCGTAACTTGGATTGAACACATGAATGCCGACATGCTCGCGGCCGGAGTCGAGCTTGGTGACCGTTACGACTTCGACATCGTCCACGGCCACGATTGGCTCGTCTTTGTTGCCGGCGACCATCTCGCAAACCGCTTCCGCTGCCCGCTGATAGTGACGATCCACGCGACCGAATACGGCCGCCACCAGGGCTGGGTCGATAAGCATCCGCAGAGCTGGATCCACGGCGTTGAACGCTCTATGGCAGCGCGCGCCGACCGGCTGATCACCTGCTCGTATTACATGCGCGGCCATGTCGCCGACATCTTTGATCTCGAAGAGCAGAGCGTTGACGTAATCGCTAACGGGATCGACCCGCTCGACCTGCAGCCGGTAGATGACCTCGAAGCGCTGCGCGCCAATTTCGCCAGGCCCGACGAGCAGCTCGTAATCCTCGTTGGCCGCTTGGTTTACGAGAAGGGCTTCCAGCTGGCGCTCGAGGCGCTACCGCCGATCATCGAAAGGGTTGGCAAGGTGCGCTTCCTCGTCGCCGGCTCCGGCACGCATGAAGCGGAGCTCAAGAAGCAGGCCGAAGAGCTCGGCCTCAGCGAATCTGGAACTTTTCTCGGTTGGATCGGCGACGATGTGCTCCATTCGCTCTACCGGATCGCCGACCTTTGCGTGATCCCAAGCCTCTACGAACCGTTTGGGCTCGTCGCGCTCGAGGCGATGGCCAGTGGCTGCCCGTGCATCGTCGCCGACACCGGCGGTCTGCGCGAGGTCGTTCCTGGGGGAGATCGCGTCGGGCTGCGCTTCAACGGCGGCGACGCCGATCATCTCGGCGTGATGATTGAGCGGATGCTTACCGATACCGAGCTGCGCGAGCGTCTTATTGCCGAGGCATCCGAACACGTGCTCGGTTTTGACTGGGTCGATGTGGCGCGCGAGACGCGTGAGCTCTACGACGAGGCTCTTGTCGCCTCACGCAGCGAGGCCTAGCGCCAGCGCAGGGTCTCTGGCTGCTCGCGCATTCTCAGCACACGTGCCGGCGAGCCACCGACGACGCTGTTCTCTTCAACGTCGCGTGTGACGACGGCGAGGCTGCCAATGATCGAGTTGTCTCCAACTGTGACGCCGCGCAGCAGGCAGGCGCCGTAACCGATCCAAATGTTGTTGCCAACGCGCACATCGCGCTTGTAGATCCCTTGGTCGCGGATCGGCCGCTCAGCGTCGTTGGTCGCATGATCAAAGTCGATCAGCATTACGCGGTCGGCGAGGATGCACTGGCTGGCAATCGAAACGTGCTGAAAGGCGGAGATCGTGCACTCCTGCCCCAGCACGGTGCGGTCGCCGATTCTGACAATGCCTTCGTGCGCGCGGATCTTGCAGCCGTCGCCGATCCATGACCAGCGGCCGAGCTCAACTACAGCCTCGCGGCCAATTTCAAATGTCACGTTCGGGCAGACGAAGAAGAGTCCATCACCACGCAGGCGCCCGCGCCAACGGAGCTTCAGCCAAACCCAGCGCGCGACCAGTCGTGCGTACTTGAAGTTGAGCATTCCGTTGGCGGCTGCAAAGCGAAGAAAAGCGATCGGTCCGCCGCGCAGCGGCGCGGGTGCGGGGCGCGGCTGCGGCCGATCCTGCGAGCTTGCGGGATCGCTGATCTGAGCAGTTGTTTCCATCGCCCGGCAAGCCTAGCCGGGCAGCCGCGCCGCTCGCCCAACCACCGGCTCGCCCGCTACCCTCGGAGGCCGTGACTTCCGCCGCCGCCGACAGCCTCGCCGAACGCCTTTTGGCGGGTGACCAGCGCGCGCTGGCTCGGGCAATAACGCTCGTCGAGTCCGATGACCCGCGCGGCTGGGAGTTGGTTCGCGAGGTCTACCCGCACACTGGCAAGGCGGCGATAGTCGGCTGCACTGGGGCGCCCGGCGCCGGCAAGTCAACGCTGATCAGCGCCCTGACCGCTCTTCGCCGCGAGCAGGGCCGCAGCGTCGGTGTGCTCTCGATCGACCCCTCCTCGCCATTCACGCAAGGCGCGCTGCTCGGCGATCGGATCCGCCTCACCGACCACTTCCT
>JANRFB010000032.1:22565-43519 GCA_030725785.1 Solirubrobacteraceae bacterium | reverse complement strand
CGCAGTGAGGTGATCTCGATCTGCACGCACAGGATGCGGCGCGACCTTGAGCAGCGAGTTGATGGCGACGAGCGTTTCATCAAACTCTTCGATGCCGTTGTTGAGCGCAAGCTTGATCCGGCGAGCGCGGCGACCGAGATTCTCGACCAGCTCGGCGACTAGTCGACGCCGCTGCGTCAGCCGCCGAAGACGCTCCATGGCAGCGGGCCGCTGAGTGGCGTCAGGCCGGAAGACGCTGCAAGACGCGCCGCGATCAGTAGCCACGCCGTAAGCGCAACACCGACAACTGCCAGCGCGACGCCGAGCTTTGGGTAGCGGCGCATCCCCCACGAGCTGAGTGCAGCGGCTGTCGGCAGCGCTACGACCAGCGGCTCTCCGGGCGAGAGGCCGCTGAGGCTCGGCAGGAAGAAGATCGCCGCGACTACCGCGGCGGCGCAGATTGCCGCCATCAGCTGAGCTGCAACTTCAACGTCGGCCGCCTCGGGCAGCGCCCGCGCCAGCCGCGCGCGGCGTGAGCGCCATGCAAGCGCGACTGAAACGAAAGCAAATCCCAGTAGTGGGGCCGTCAGCAGCAGGCCCAGCTGCGGCGTGACGAATAGCTCCACCGCTCGGGGCAGACGGTCGATGTAATCGGCGATGTTGGCGGCGCCGGTCGGCGGGTTGGAGATTGCCGAAGCGGCCATCGGCGTCAGGCCGCCGAAGAGGCGGGCGTTGATTGAGACATAGAAGACGACCGAGACGAGAACCAGTTCGATCGCAATCAAGCCGATCCAGCCGCGCGAGCGGCGCCGCAGCCAGCGAAAGAGCGCAACTGCGATCACCAAGCCGGGGAGGATTCCGACCAGCCCAACCCACGGCAGCAGCGCTAGAAGCGTTCCCGCACCTAACGCTGGGCGGGTGCCAGGTGATTCGCGAACGCGCAGCGCCAGCAGCGCCGCGGCCGCAACGATCGCCGCGCAAGTCGCGGCCGGTCGAACCGCAGTCGCAGCAATCACCATCGGAGGGCTGCAGCCGACGGCGATCGCCGCCCCGCTGGCCCACGGGTCGGGCACCAATCTGCGCGCCAGCGCCGCCGCCGCAACAATTCCAAGCGCTGCGATTAGGGCCAGCAGTGCCTGCACCAGCGCCGTGCCGCCAAGCGCGTAGGCCGGGGCGATCAGCGCCGGGAAGAGGAATCCGTGGGGTTCGATCAAGCTGCCGTTGACCAGCACGCCTGCTGGCTGCACCGGCGAGCCGCCGAAGGTTCGCCACGCTTGGCCGCGGTACTGGTTCGTCAGCTCGAAGTTGCCGTCGTTGAGTAATGAGGTTGTCGTCAGCAGGATCCGCGTCTCGGCCGGTGCGAATTGCGCCTGCGGTGTCGCCGGCAGGCCGATTCCCGCGAGGTAGACGGCGAAGCAGATCACGAAGACCAGCAGCCCAGAGCGGCCGCTGCCGCGTGACGACGCGCGCGCCAGTCGGCCCGGCTCAAACTTTGCGATTGGGGCTGCGGCTTCGCTCACAGCCGCCGGTCTTCCACGGTCAGCTCGTCAGCGCGCGGGCGATCACCATCTGCTGAATCTCGTCGGTGCCCTCGCCGATCGTCAGCACTTTTGCGTCGCGGTAGAAGCGGCAGACTGGGTACTCCTCGATGTATCCGTAGCCTCCGTGGATCTGAACCGCCTCCTCCGCGCAGCGCACTGCCAAGCGGCCGGTCTTCAGTTTTGCCTGGGCTGCCGTCAGGCTGAAGTTCATCCCTTCGTCCTTCTCCCAAGCCGCCTTGTAAGTCAACAGTCGTGCGGCCTCAATCTCTGTCGCCATGTCTGCCAGCTTCGCGCCGATCGTCTGGAACTGGCCGATCGGTTGGCCGAATGCTTGCCGCTCAGCCGAATACTTGATTGCCTCATCGAGGGCGCCCTGCGCCAGCCCAACGCCCATCGCCGCAACTCCGATCCGGCCTGAATCGAGCACCTTGAGGAATTGGCGCAGGCCGGCGCCGCGCGGGCCGAGCAAGTTTGCTTCCGGCACGCGGCAGTCGTCAAAGCTGAGCGGCCGTGTGTCCGATGCGTTCCAGCCCATCTTGCGATACGGCTCGCCCTGCTCGTAGCCGGCCGTTCCGTTTTCGATGATGATGTTTGAAATCTCCGGCCGCCCGTCGGCCTCGCCGGTGATCGCGGTTATCGCGACGTGGCCTGAAATCTCGGTTCCGGCGTTGGTGATGAACTGCTTTGAGCCGTTGATCACCCATTCGCCGTTCTCGAGCACGGCGCGGGTGCGCAGAGCGCCGGCGTCGGAGCCGGCCTCAGGTTCGGTAAGGCCGAAGGCCCCAAGCTTGGCTCCGGCACAGAGCTCCGGCAGCAGGCGCTCTTTCTGTTCGTCGCTGCCAAACAGCTCGATCGGCTGGATTCCTAGTGAGGAGTGCGCGCAGAGCGTGATTGCGATCGATGAATCGACCCGGGCGAGCTCCTCAACGCAGATCGCGTAAGCGAGAGTGTCGGAGCCGCCGCCGCCGTACTGCTCGGGGAAGGCGATCCCCATCCAGCCAAGCTCTCCGATCTGCCTGACGATCTCGTAGGGAAAGGATTTTGTCCTGTCGAGCTCCTCGGCGATCGGAGCGATCTCGCGTTCGGCGAAGTCGCGAACCGTCTGGCGCAGCAGCTGGTGGTCGTCGGATAGAGCGAAATCCATGCCGCAACCCTACGACTAAAGCGCTGCGAGTTGTCGCCGCCGCCGCTGCCCGACTACTATTGCCCGCCTACGACCGTCAGCCGATCAGGAGCCCCAATGCCCACGACAGTAATTCTTGGAACCGCCCGCACTCCCGTTGGAAAGATGGGCGGCGCGCTGTCCTCGATGCCGGCTACCGAGCTTGGTGGCATCGCGATCGCCGCAGCGCTCGAGCGTTCAGGCGTTGCCCCGGAGCAGGTTGACCACGTAGTGATGGGGCAGGTGATCCAAGCCGGGCAGGGTCAGATTCCTTCGCGCCAGGCGCAGATCGCCGCCGGAATTCCCAAGGAGGTTTCATCGGAGACCGTGAACAAGGTGTGCGCTTCAGGAATTCGCGCGCTCGTGATTCTCGACCAGGGAATCCGCGCAGGAGACGTTGAGGTTGGCGTTGCCGGCGGAATGGAATCGATGTCGAACGCCCCCTACCTGCTTCCCGGTGCACGCTTTGGCTTCCGTATGGGCGAGACAAAGGCGCTCGACTCGATGGTCAACGACGGCCTGACCAACCCCTTCTCCGGTCGCCAGATGTTCGATGAGGCAACCGAGATTGGCGATGAGCTTGAGCTTTCGCGCCCCGATCTTGACCGCTGGGCGGCGCGCTCGCACGAGCTTGCAATCGCCGCGACCGACGACGGCCGCCTGCCGGAAGAGATCGTCTCGGTGACAATTTCGAGCCGCAAGGGCGACACCGTCGTTGAGGTTGACGAGGCGCCACGTCGTGACACCTCACTTGAAACACTTGCCAAGCTGCCGGGGCTCGCCAGCAAGGAGGGGAGCCACACGGCAGGAAACTCGCCTGGCGTCAACGATGGTGCCGGCGCGATCGTCGTCGCTTCCGATGAGTGGGCTGCCGCCAACGGCCATGAGCCGCTGGCTGAGGTCGTCGCTCATGCTCAGTCGGCCAACGACTTCGCTTATCTCGCAACCACGCCAGCCAGTGCTTCGCTGAAGGCGCTCGATAAGGCAGGTCTGCAGCCCGGTGACATCGACCTCTGGGAGATCAACGAGGCCTTCGCATCGGTTGCACTCAACTCGATCAACGTGCTCGGCATTGATGAGGAGAAGGTCAACGTAAACGGCGGCGCCGTTGCGCTCGGCCATCCGATCGGCGCCTCCGGTGCACGTATCGTCGGCACACTCGTCCACGAGCTCCGTCGCCGCGGCGGCGGGCTTGGCTGCGCAGCGATCTGCTCTGGTGGCGGGCAGGGCGACGCAATTATCGTGCGCGTCAACGGCGCCTAGAGTAAGGCTCGATGGAGCCAGCCAAACAGGCAGCAGCGTTCTTCGATCTCGACCGCACCTTGGTCGCAGGATCCTCTGGGATCTTCTGGGCGCGGGCCGCTGTTGACGCAGGAATAGTCACGCGCCGCCAGATGGTGCGGCTGCTTGGTGCCAACCTTAAGTTCCGTCTGCGTGGTTCGACCGATGAGTCGACCGACGCGATTCGCGAACGGCTCGCGGAGCTTGTAGCCGGCCGCGACGCAATGCAGCTGCGGCGGATGATGCCGGAGGTTCTGGCGGGAGTGTTGCCGCGGCTCTACCCGCAGATGCTGCGGATCGCCTACGACCATCAGGACGCCGGGCGCAAGGTTTACATCGCCACAGCTTCGTCGCAGATCGTCGCCGAGATGCTCAGCGATGTTCTCGGTTTCGACGGCGGCATCGGCGCAGTTCCGGAGATCATCGACGGCAAGATGACCGGCCGCGATGCCGACGTTTTCCCTTACCGTGACGGCAAGGCTCAGCGGATTCTCGAACTGGCAGAGCGTGAGCGGATCGACCTCGCCGCCTCTTACGGCTATTCCGATTCTGAATCCGACCTGCCGATGCTGCGTCTGGTCGGCCGCGCGGTCGCCGTCAACCCCGACAGCGAGCTTGAGGCGATCGCTGCTGAGGAGGGCTGGGAGGTGATGCGCTTCGACCAGCTTGGGCGTAAGCTGCTGGCGCTCGGCGCGCTCGCCCTGATGGGGCTGGTCGGAACAGCCGGCCGCACCGTTGCCGCCCGTCGTAGCGCTGCTCCGCCCGCCGGGCCACGGCTGCGAACCCCTTGGAAGCGCCGATGAGCATCGAATTTCTCAGCGACGAGCAGCGCGAGATCGGCGAGCTTGCTCGCCGCTTTGCCGACGAGCAGGTTGCCCCGCAGGCGGCGCGCTGGGATCGCGACCACGAGTTCCCGCGCGAGACGGTCGCGGCGCTCGGAGAGCTTGGCCTGATGGGAGTCTGCGTTCCACCTGAGCTCGGCGGTAGCGGCGCCGACTTTGTCTCTTACACACTGGTCCTCGAGCAGATCTCGCGCGCCGACGCCGGGCTGGGCACGGCGCTTGCCGTCCACACCGGCGCTGGAACGATGCCAATCGTCGTCCACGGCAGCGAAGAGCAGCGCCAGCGGCTTGTTCCGCCGCTCGCCCAAGGGCACGAGATCGCCTCCTTCGCGTTGACTGAGGCCGGCTCCGGCAGCGACGCCGGCGCGATGCTCAGCCGGGTTGAAGAGCAAGGCGACGAGCTGTTGCTTAGCGGCACCAAGCAATGGGTCAGCAACGGCTCCCAGGCCCATAACTTCACCGTCTTCGCACTCGATCCGGCCGCCGCGATGAAGCCAAGCGCATTCATCGCCCGCCGAGGCGCGAGTGGAATGACGCTGCTGGGCGAGGCCGAGAAGCTCGGACAGCACTCGTCATCGACTGCCGACATCGGCTTTGAGGCGACGCCTGTCGAGCGGCTCGGCGAGCCCGGCTCCGGAATGGCGATCGCGCTGTCGACGCTGGATGGCGGCAGGATTGGCATCGCTGCTCAAGCCACCGGTATCGCCCAGGCGGCGCTCGACCTTGCCGTCGGCTATGCCAAGGAGAGGGTCGCGTTCGGCCGCCCGATCGGCGGCTTCGGCGCGATCCAGCAGAAGCTCGCCGAGATGCAGACTGAGATTGAGGCGGCGCGCGCGCTGACTCTGCGCGCGGCGAGGCTCAAGGACGCCGGTTTGCCGCACACGATCGAGGGAGCGCAGGCGAAGCTCTTTGCCAGCCGAGTAGCGCGCCACTGGACCGGCGAGGCGATTCAGGTCCTTGGCGGCTACGGCTACACGAAGGATTTTCCAGCCGAGCGCTACTTTCGCGACGCCAAGATCACCGAGATTTATGAAGGTACAAGCGAGATCCAGCGGCTCGTAATTGCCCGCGGCCTGCTTGGCGAGATCGCGCGCGAAGACTGATCCCACGACCAGTCCGATCGGGCTGCGCGTATTCTCCCCGCAATGGCGAAGACCCCCGCAAGCGACGAGTCGCCCGAGCAGCAGTGGCGCAAGGCCTTCGAGGCGACGCCGGAGCGCGACGTGCCGTTCACAACGCTCTCCGGCACTCCGGTCGAGCCGCTCTATACCGAGGCCGACCTGCCGCAGGACTCTGCCGAACAGATCGGCCTGCCCGGTCAGTACCCATTTACGCGCGGCGTCTACCCGTCGATGTACCGCGGGCGGCTTTGGACAATGCGCCAGTTCGCTGGTTTTGGAAGTGCCGAAGAGACAAACGAGCGCTTCCACTATCTGCTCGACCACGGGCAGACCGGGCTCTCGACTGCCTTCGACATGCCGTCGCTGATGGGCCACGACTCCGACAGTCCACTCTCGCTCGGCGAAGTCGGCCGCGAGGGCGTTGCCGTTGACACGGTTGAGGACATGACGACGCTCTACAAGGGGATCGACCTCGGCGAGGTTTCGGTTTCGATGACGATCAATGGGCCGGCGGCGATCATGCTGGCCTACTACGTCGTCGCCGCCGAGCGCAAGGGCGTGCCGCCGCAGCAGCTCGCCGGCACGATTCAGGCCGACATCCTGAAGGAGTACATCGCGCAGAAGGAGTGGTGCTTCCCAATCGATCCAGCGATGCGAATCATGGGCGACATGATCGAGTGGTGCTCGCAGCAGATGCCTCGCTGGCATCCGGTCTCAATCAGCGGCTACCACATCCGCGAGGCCGGTTCGACGGCCGCGCAGGAGCTTGCCTTCACGCTCAAGGACGGGCTGACTTACGTTGAGCAGGCGGTCGAGCGCGGCCTTGACGTAGACGACTTTGCGCCGCGGCTCTCGTTCTTCTTTAACGCTCAGATTGATTTCTTTGAGGAGATTGCCAAGTACCGAGCAGCGCGCAGGATCTGGGCCCGCGAGCTGAAGGAGACGTTTGGCGCGAAGAATCCGAAGAGCTGGCTGATGCGTTTCCACACGCAGACGGCGGGCGTCTCGTTGACGGCGCAGCAGCCGCTAAACAACGTCGTTCGAACAGCGATCGAAGCGCTCGCTGGCGTGCTCGGCGGCACGCAGTCGCTCCACACCAACAGCTATGACGAGGCGCTGGCGCTGCCGACCGAAGACGCCGTTCGCCTGGCGCTGCGCACGCAGCAGATAATCGCCGACGAGACCGGTGTGGCCAGCACGATCGACCCGCTCGGCGGCTCCTATTTCGTCGAGGCGCTTACCGACAAGATCGAAGCCGAAGCCTACGAGTACTTCAACAAGATCGACGAGCTGGGTGGAATGGTCGCTGCCGTCAAAGCCAATTACCCGCAGCGCGAAATTGCCGACGCCAGCTACGAGCTCCAGCAGGAGATCGACTCGGGTCGCCGCGTTGTGGTGGGCGTCAACGCCTATACCGAAGGCGACGAAGAGCAGACTCCGTTGCACCGCAGTGATCCGGCGATGGAGCGCGGCCAGGTTGATCGCCTTAATGCCGTGCGCGCAGGTCGCGACAGCGCTGCTGCCGAGTCATCGCTTGTCAAATTGCGCGAAGCTGCCGCCCAAGAAGGGGCTAACCTCATGCCACTGCTGATCGATTGCACGCGAACTGACGCATCTGAAGGAGAAATCGTTCAAGCTCTGCAAGACGTATTTGGCAAGTACACCGAATCACCAGTTTTTTAAACCGAGGGGGAGAAACAGATGAATCGCAAACTGACTTTGACCGCCGCCAGTCTCGCAGTTGCCCTCAGCGCTGCTGCGGGCGGCGCCGCCGCGGGGGCCGACCAGACCGCAAGCGTTGCTGGCACGAAGAAAATCTCGGTTCGTGACGATTACTTCGGCCCTAAGAAAATCACCGTTTCGAAGGGAACGAAGCTGCGCTTCGTCTGGAGCGGCCGCAGGCCGCACAACGTCGTCGGACCGGGCGCAAACATTGGCGCGCGCGTTAAGGGCTCGGCTTCGGTCAAGGCCCGTTCCGGAACTTACGTCTGCACGATCCATCGCGGGATGAAGCTTTCAGTTCGGGTTCGTTAAAGCCAGAAGGCGCTAATCGGCGTCGGTCTACTACCATCGCGAGGTGCGCTCGAAGCGGGCGCGCCCCGCTCTCTATGACCGCCGCCACCTCAACCCAAAAGATCCGCGTAGTCGTCGCCAAGCCCGGCCTCGACGGCCATGACCGCGGCGCCAAGATAATTGCCCGCGCGTTGCGCGACGCCGGCATGGAAGTTATTTACACGGGGCTCCACCAGACGCCCGAGCAGATCGTTGAGACCGTCGTCCAAGAAGACGCCGATGCGATCGGCCTTTCAATTCTCTCCGGCGCCCACATGACGCTGGTGCCAAAGATCGTTGATCTACTCAGAGCGCAAGGCATTGACGACGTTGTCGTGACCGTCGGAGGCACAATTCCAGCCGACGACATCCCGCAGCTCAAAGAGCTTGGTGTCGCCGCAGTCTTCACGCCGGGCGCGCCGACGCAGGCGATCATCGACTTTCTCGTTAGCGCCGTAGGGGATAGAGAACCTCGTTAGTCCCGCAGTCCGAAGCCGATTGACTAGTCAGTCAACACCACCGATACACTTTTAAACAAGCCGAAATAGGAGATTGACGAAGTGAAAATTTGCGTTCTCGTTAAAGAAGTACCGGACGCTGCCGTCCAGAAGAAGATCGACCCTGCAACGGGCCGAATGGATCGCAGCGGCGAAAAGAACCTCAACCCATATGACACGCACGCGATCGAAGCTGCGATGCAGCTGAAGGAGAGCGGAGCGATGGCCGTCGACGAAGTCGTCGCCGTCACGATGGGCCCTGACTCAGCTGAGCGCGCACTGCACAAGGCCGTCTCACTCGGCGCCGACCGCTCAATCCACCTCGCCGACGATTCGCTCGCCGGCTCAGATGTCGCAGCTACCGGCTACGCACTCTCAAAGGTGCTCGAGAAGGAAGCCCCCGATCTCGTCCTGCTCGGCCAGCAGTCCGATGACGGCGAGTGCTACACGATCGGTGCAGTTGTCGCCGACCATCTCGAGTTCCCATCGCTGACCCAGGTGATCAAGATCGACGTTGAAGGCGGCACGAAGCTGCGCGCCGAGCGTCAGGCCGAATACGGCTACGACACCGTCGAGATCAACCTGCCGGCAGTTATCTCCGTCGGTGACGCGATCAACGAGCCGCGATACCCATCGCTGAAGGCGATCATGGGCGCGAAGAAGAAGCCGCTCGACAAGGTCTCGGCTGCGGACTCAGGGATCGACGCAGCCAAGGTCGGCGGCGACAACTCCGCCGCCCAGTGGACCGGCTCGAGCGAGCCGCCAAAGAAGGAAGCTGGACGAATCATCGAAGACGAAGACACAGCCGAGACGGTCGATCAGATCGTTGCTTGGCTCGACGAGAGGAAGCTGATCTAAATGGCCAACATTCTGGTTTATGCACTGCAGTACGAAGGTGCCTTCAATAAGAACTCGCTCGGTGCCGTCTCGGAGGCCGCAAAGCTGGCCGCCGAGATCGGTGGCGAAGCGCACGCAATCGTCGTCGGCCAAGGCGTCAGCGATGACCTCGCCGGCACGCTCGGCAACTACGGAGCTACCAAGGTCTTGAACGTCGAGGGCCCTGAAGGGCTCGCACAGCCGGTCGTTGACGCAATGGCAGCCGCTGTTGCTGCCGGCGATTACGGCTACGCGATCTTCGGTGGCGGACTGCTCGGCTTCGAGGTCGGCGCCGGTCTTGCTGCCCGTCTCGACGCAGGCGTTGCAATGGAGATCACCGCCGTCCGCGTCGAAGGCGGCAAGCTCGTCGCTGAGCGCCCGATCCTTGGTGACTCGGCGATCTCGCAGATCTCATTCCGCAGCGACGTCGGCATCATCATCAGCCGACTGAACGCCTTTGAAATCAAGGAGACCGGCGGCACGGCAGCAGTCGAATCGCTCAGCGTTGAGTTCTCACCGTTCTCAGGCCAGGCCACGATGATCACCCGCGGCGAGCAGCGTGGCGCCGATGTTGACATCGAAGGCGCCGACGTTCTGATCGCCGGTGGTCGCGGCCTCGGAGCAGAGGAAGGCTTCGAGCTCTGCGAAGCTCTCGCCACTGCATTTGGTGGCAATTCGGCCGTGGCAGCAACGCGCGCCGTTGTTGACGCTGGTTGGTTCCCCTACGCCGGGCAGATCGGTCAGACCGGCAAGACGGTCGCACCGAAGCTCTACCTCGCCGCTGGTATCTCAGGCGCCATCCAACACAAGGTTGGCATGCAGGGCGCTGAGAACATCGTCGCGATCAACAAGGATGCAAACGCGCCGATCTTCGAGTTCAGCGACCTCGGAATTGTCGGCGATCTCAACAAGATCATGCCGAAGCTGACCGAAGCCGTTAAGGCCAAGAAGGGCGCCTGATCGAAGATGGCGGGGAAAAACGGCAAAGTCGTTCCAGGGTCATATCCGCCTCCGGTTGATTCACCCGCAGAGTTCATCAAGCGCGAGCTTGACGCTGAGGACGAGCGGATCGACGTTGGCGTGGCGATCGTTGGCGGCGGCACGGCAGGCCTAGCCTGCGCCAACCGCCTGCTCGATCTGCTCGCCGATGATCCGGAGACGCTTGAGCGGCTCGGCGAAGTGCCGGTTGCCGTGATCGAGAAGGCTAAGACCTGCGGCGGCCACAATCTCTCCGGCGCCGTGATGCGCCCTGAGGGGCTGGAGAAGCTCTTCCCCGACGTAACGCGCCAGCAGTGGC
Organism: Solirubrobacteraceae bacterium; assembly: GCA_030725785.1. Lineage (GTDB taxonomy): Bacteria > Actinomycetota > Thermoleophilia > Solirubrobacterales > Solirubrobacteraceae > F1-60-MAGs163. The sequence goes on along the minus strand of JANRFB010000032.1, from coordinate 32,871 downwards.
GCGAAGAGGGCTTTGCCTTCGGCGAGATCAAGAAGGAAGCCGTCTACCTGCTGCCAAACAGCAAGCTGAAAGTTCGCATCCCGCCGCCGCCGCCGCTGAAGAACCACGGCAACGAGTCCGTTTCGGTTGCCGGTATGTGCCGTTTCATGGCCGCCAAGGCAGAGGAGAAGGGCGCCTACCTGCTGACCGAAACTGCAGCCAGCCAGCTCCTGGTAGAGGACGGAACCGTGCGCGGCGTTCGCTCTGGCGACAAGGGCCGCGGCAAGGAGGGCGAGCAGCTTGGCAACTTCGAGCCAGGAGCCGACGTAACCGCCCAGGTAACCGTTCTCTCGGAAGGGTGTTGGGGCACGCTTACCGGCGCCGCAATCCGCGAATTCGAGCTTGGCGCAGGGCGCGAGCCGCAGGTTTGGGAACTAGGCGTGAAAGAGGTCTGGAAGGTTGACAAGCCGCTCGACCGAGTGATCCATACTGTTGCCGGCTGGCCGCTGAAGATCTCGGCCAAGTATCACCAGATCGGTGGTTCTTGGATCTACCCGATGAAAGACGAGAAGACCGGTGACGATCTGGTTTCGATCGGCTTCGTAGTCGATCTTGATTACGCCGACGCCACGACATCGGCTCACGACATGCTGCAGACCTTCAAGACGCACCCAATGGTGAAGAAGATTCTCGAAGGCGGCGAGCGTGTCGCTTGGGGCGCAAAGGCGCTGCCGGCTGGCGGTTACTGGGCAATGCCGAAGCTTTCGATGCCTGGGGCCGTTGTCGTTGGTGACGCGGGCGGCATGGTTAACACCGCCGCTCTAAAGGGTCTCAACTATGCGATTGAGGCTGGGATTACAGCCGCCGAGGCGATCTACGCCAACCTCGCGCGCGGCGAATCGCTTGAGAACTATGAGGATGCAATTGCCGATTCGGTTGTTGGCAAGGATCTCTACGAGGTTCGCAACGTGCGCCAACCGTTTGCTAAGGGCTTGATCAAGGGTGGCCCGCTGGTCAATCTGATGATTGCCACGAAGGGGCACTTCCCCGGCGGCCGCTGGTCGCTGCACCGCAACGATGCGCAACCGATGTTCATCGGCAAGACCTCGGAGGAGTACGTCCAACCTGACGGTAAGTACACGTTCGACAAGCTCTCCAGCGTCTTTATCACCGGGAATCAAACGCGTGACGATGCGCCCAATCACATTCGAGTTCAGACCCACGTGCCGCGCGAAGTTGCTGAGACGTGGAAGTGGATGTGCCCCGCCGGCGTCTACGAGATCCCTGACGATGCACCCGAAGAGGGGCTGGTTGACGTGATCGTCAACTACACAAATTGCGTCCAGTGCGGCGCTATCACTGCCAAGGGTGGTCGGCTCACGGCCCCTGAGGGTGGCGACGGTCCGCTCTACCAGTTGACCTAAACTGCCGGTTGGACCGCAACCATTGCGCTAACGCTGTGTTAATGAGGTCGTATGCCTTCGCTTCGAGTAACAATCTGTGCCGCATCGGTCGCCGTCTGTGGCCTTGTCGCCCCGCTTCCCGCGATCGCCGACACGGCCGCGCCGCCAGCAACGCTGCTTCCGATCTCTTCGGTGCCGACGACCGCCTCGACCAAGGGCAGTGCCGCCGTCAAGCTGACTGGCTGCACGCTCGGCGGCAGCAGTGGTCGCTCAGCCAGCTTCAGCTCGAAGATGGTGGGCGGCAGCAAAGCCGCTTCAATGGAACTTCGCTTTGATCTTTATGCGCGGCCGATCGCCGGCGGCGCGTGGAAGCCGGTCACGGGCGTGCCGATGTTTGGTAGCTGGGACCGGCCCAGCAGCAGCAGGGTCGTTTGGTCGAAGCGAGTCGGCGGGCTCAGCGTTGGCCAGAGCTACCGCGTGCTAGTTACGCACCGCTGGCTCTCGAAGAGTGGCCGCGTGATCAGGCGCGTAGTGCTCTCATCACCAGCCTGCAAACAGCACGACACACGACCCGACTTGGCGGCTTCTTTCGTCGGCGCGCGATCGCTGACGAACGGAAAAACGCTCTACACGCTGCTCGTTCGCAACCTTGGCCTCAGCGCCAGCAGCGGTTTCAGCGTTGCGCTCGCCGTCAATGGCGTCGAACTTCCGACCGCCCGCGTCAAATCACTTGGCGCGCGCAAGTCGCGCATCGTCACCTTCACGGCCGCCGCCTGCGCGAGCGGCTCGAAGATCAAGGCCGAGGCCGACTTCTCGAAAGAGATCGTCGAGCCAAATGAGCTCAACAACGTTGTCGAGTCTGCCTGCCCCGTCGTCGGCGGCTAGACTTCATCTTGATGAAGACCGATCTACACCCAGAGTATGTTGAATCGCAAGTACGTTGCACCTGTGGCAACGAGTTTGTGACGCGCTCAACCGAAGCCGAAATTGGCGTTGAAATCTGCTCCGAGTGCCACCCGTTCTACACCGGCCGGCAGAAGCTGGTGGACACTGGTGGCCGCGTTGAGCGCTTCCGTCGCCGCGCCGCCAAGCGCTCCGGCGTTGGCTCCTGACCGGAGTCGCTGTGTCAACCGCGCAGAACCCAGCGGCTCCTGCGCTCGACGCTGAGCCTGCCGAGTGGGTTGCAACGCGCGACGCTCCAATCGGCGGCCAAGCCGTTCTCGAGGGCGTGATGATGCGCGGCGTTGGCGGCTGGGCAGTGGCTGTACGCGCCCCAGCTCCGCATCAAGTTGATTCGAAAGGTGAACGAATTGACGCTAACGACCCGCCGACCGGTGAGATCGTCGTTGAAAGCACCGCCGTCACATCCGTTCTCGGGCGCCACCGCGTCTTGCGGTTGCCAATTATCCGCGGCGTTGTTGCTCTCGGCGAATCTCTTGTAATCGGCTTTCGCGCGCTCGGCATCTCAGCCAACGCCCAGCTGCCTGACGAAGAGGAGCCAATCTCAGGCTTCATGTGGGGCTTGACGATTCTTTTCTCGCTGGTGCTAGCCGTTGGGCTCTTCTTCATCATCCCGGTCACGGCAACCAACCTGATCAAGGATCAGCTCGGCTCGGCGGTTCTGTTCTGGATTGTCGAAGGCGTGCTCAGAACGGTGATCTTCCTTGGCTACCTGATTCTGCTCTCGAAGCTGCGCGACCTGCGCCGCACCTTTGAGTACCACGGCGCCGAACATAAGACGATCTCCTGTTATGAAGCCGGCCTCGAGCTGACGCCTGAGAACGCGCAGCGTTTCTCGAGGCTCCATCCGCGCTGCGGCACTAGCTTCCTGCTGATCGTGATGATCGTTTCGATCTTCGTCTTCTCGCCGCTTGGCCTGCTGCCCTGGTGGGCGCTGATCGTAAGCCGCATCATCGGCATCCCGCTGATTGCAGGAATCTCATTCGAGATCATCAAGTTTGCCGGTAAGCACCGCACGCACAAGGTTGTTCGGGCATTTATTTGGCCCGGCCTGAAGTTGCAGCTGCTCACTACGCGCGAGCCGAATCTTGACCAGCTCGCCGTAGCAATCGTCGCGCTCGAGTCAGTGCTTGAGCACGAAACAGGCGCCGAGCGCGACGGCGACCTCGTCGGCGTCGAGATCGCCGCTTAGTTCTTCAGGTTGCTCCATTCGCGATCCCGCCGCGACGATCGCGGCTAGCCTAAGCCGAGCCGATGATCGAGTCCCTCGTAACCCAGATCGAAGTGCGCTTCGCCGAGCTCTCGCGTGAAATCACCGACCCTGCCGTGATTGCAGACCGCGAGCGTTACGCGCAGGTTGGCCGCGAGTACAGCCGCCTTGAGGAGCCGGCCAAGCTGGCCGAGGCCTGGCGGCGCGCGACCGACGACGCCGCCGGCGCGCAGGAGCTGATCGCTGAGGGCGGTGACGAGGCCGAAGCGCATGAGATGCTCAGTCACGCGCGAGCGCAGCTTGAGACAATCGAAGAAGAGCTTCGCCTCGCGATGGTCGAGACCGACCCCAACGATGCAAAGAACGTGATCATCGAGATTCAAGGCGGCGCCGGAGGCGATGAGGCCGGGCTCTGGGCTGGCGACTGCTATCGAATGCTCACTCGCTACGCCGAGCGGCTCGGCTTTACGGTTGAACCCTTGGAGCTGAGCGAAGGTAAATACACCTTCGCTGTCAAGGGTTCGGCTGCCTACTCCGTCTTCAAGTTTGAAGGCGGAACGCACCGGGTTCAGCGCGTGCCCCAGACCGAGTCGCAAGGCCGAATCCACACCAGCACCTCAACGGTGGCCGTGCTTCCGGAAGCTGAAGAGGTCGACATCAAGATCGACCAGAATGACCTTCAGGTCGACGTTTACCGCTCGTCCGGACCGGGCGGTCAGTCGGTCAACACGACAGACTCCGCGGTCCGCATCACGCACAAGCCGACCGGTGTTGTCGTTTCGATGCAGGACGAGAAGAGTCAGCTTCAGAACCGTGAGAAGGCGCTGCGAGTGCTGCGTGCGCGGCTCTACGAGCGCGCTATGGAGGAGCAGAACGCCGAGATTGCAGCCGACCGCCGCTCGCAGGTTGGCAGCGGCGAGCGCTCGGAGAAGATCCGCACCTATAACTTCCCCGACCGTCGCGTCACCGATCACCGCGTCAAGGTCACCGTCCATGACCTCGACGCCGTGCTCGAAGGCCAACTTGATGAACTAACGGCAGCGCTCCAGGCCGACGAGAAGAGCCGCCTGCTCGAAGCCCAGGCCACACAGTCCTGATGCGCGGCGTCACCGTCCGCGACGCGCTCGACGGCGCCCGCACGGCGATCGGTGCTTCTGGCAGCCAGTCACCTGCTCTGGATGCCGAGCTGCTGCTGGCGTTCGCGCTCGACGTTGACCGCGCGGCGCTGATCACCGACCCGCAGCGCGAGGTGGTTGGGCCGCCGGTGCGCGTATTCCAGGATCTTGTCCGCCGCCGCTCGGTCGGCCATGAGCCGGTCGCATACCTGGTCGCGAGTAAAGGCTTCCGCTCGATCGAGCTTGCCGTCGATAGCCGCGTGCTGGTGCCACGGCCTGAAACTGAGCTGCTCGTTGAGCTGGCGCTTGGGCTGCCGCAGGCGGCGCGCGTGCTCGACGTCGGTAGCGGTAGCGGTGCGGTCGCGTTGGCGCTGAAGCAGGAGCGCCCCGACCTCCTCATCAGTGGCTCCGACATCAGCGCCGCTGCGATTGAGCTTGCTCGCGGGAATGCCCGGCGGTTGCAATTGGATGTCGAGTTCCTCGAGGCTGACCTGCTCGTTGGCCTTGGAACGGGCTGGGACGCCATCCTCTCTAACCCGCCGTACATCGCCGAGAGCGAGCGTTCGACTTTGCCGATCGACGTAATCGGCCACGAGCCGGAGCTGGCGTTGATGGCTGGTGCTGACGGCCTCGACGTCATCCGTCCGCTGATCATCGCTGCAGCGCAGAGCGAGGCACGGCTACTGGCGATCGAGCTCGGCGCTGGGCAGGCCAGCACTGTCGCTGAACTCGTCGCCGCCGCCGGGTTCACGAACGTGGTCGCTCACGCCGATCTCGCCGGGATAGAACGCGTCGTCGTGGGGGAGCGGTGACGCCGCCGCTGACAGACGAGCAGGTTAAGACGTTCTCGCGGTGCATGGCGGTTGGTGGCGTCGCCGTCTTCCCGTCCGACACCGTTTACGGACTCGCCTGCGATCCGTCGCAGCGCGAGGCGGTTATGCGCCTCTACGGGCTCAAAGGACGGTCGCTGGAATCTCCGTCAGCGGTGATGTTCTTCTCGCTTAGCTTGGCGCTGGCGGCGATCTCCGAGATGGGCCCAAGGACGCGCTTTGCGCTGGAGCGACTGCTGCCGGGCCCACTGACGGTTCTGCTTGACAACCCGGCCGGCCGCTTCCCGCTGGCATGTGGCTCAGAGCCCGCGACGCTCGGGCTACGCGTGCCTGCTCTGGGCTCGCAGCTCGCCGCGCTCAGTGAGCTGAGGTGGCCGATCCTGCAAAGCAGTGCCAACAAGGCCGGTGAGCCGGCGCCAACTTCGATCGCGCAGCTCGACCCGACGCTGCGCAGTGAGGTTGATCTGGTGCTTGACGGCGGATCGCTCGGTGAGCTCTCATCGAGCGTTCTCGATCTGCGCGAATATGAGCGTGAAGGCCGCTGGAAGCTGCTGCGCGAAGGGCCACTCGGCCATGCTCAGATCGATGCGTTGCTGAGCGAAAAAAGCTAACGGGCGCGCCGCCGCCTAGCGCGACGATTAGAATCGCCAGACTATGGCTCAATTCGCACCAGACTTTCTCAACCGCCCACTAAACGAGGTCGATCCCCAGATCGCCGCCGTGCTCGCCGACGAGGTCGGTCGCCAGCAGCAGACGCTGGAGATGATCGCCTCCGAAAACTTCGTTCCCGAGGCGATCCTCGAATGCCAAGGCAGCGTGCTGACGAACAAGTACGCAGAGGGTTACCCAGGCAAGCGCTACTACGGCGGCTGCGAGTTCGTCGACGTTGCTGAGCAGCTCGCGATCGATCGCGCCAAGGAGCTCTTCGGTGCCGAGCACGCAAACGTCCAGCCGCACTCCGGCGCATCAGCCAACGCGGCCGTCTACCACGCTCTTCTTCAGCCGGGCGACACGCTGATGGGGCTCTCTCTCGCCCATGGCGGCCATCTCAGCCACGGAATGAAGATCAACATGTCGGGGCGTCTCTACGACATCGCCGCCTACGAGGTTAGTCCCGAGGATTATCTAATCGACATGGACGCGCTCGCTGAACTGGCACGCGAGCGGCGGCCAAAGATGATCATCGCCGGCTGGTCCGCCTACCCGCGCTATCTCGATTTCGCACGATTCCGCGAGATCGCCGACGAGGTCGGCGCGCTGCTGCTTGTCGACATGGCCCACTTCGCCGGGCTCGTCGCCGGGGGCGTCCACCCAAGCCCTGTTCCTTACGCCGACGTTATGACCACGACGATCCACAAGACGCTCGGCGGCGCGCGCGGCGGGATGATTCTCTGCCGTGAGCAGTACGCCAAAGCGATCAACTCAGGCGTCTTCCCCGGCCAGCAGGGTGGCCCGCTGATGCACATCATCGCCGGCAAGGCTGTGGCGCTTGGGATCGCCCAGAGCGAAGAGTTCCGCGAGCGTCAGCAGCGCACCGTCGAAGGCGCGCGCGCCGTCGCCGCCGCAATCCTTGGTTCGAGCGCAGCGCAAGAGGGCGTGACCGTCCTCACCGGCGGCACCGACGTTCACCTCGTTCTCGTCGATCTGCGCGATTCGCAGATCGACGGCCAGCAGGCCGAGGATCGCCTGCATGGGATCGGCATCACCGTCAATCGCAACGCCGTGCCGTTTGACCCGCGCCCGCCGATGGTCACCAGCGGCCTGCGGATCGGCGCCAGCGCGCTGGCGACGCGCGGCCTTCAGGTTGAAGACTTCAGCGAAATCGGCCAGATCATCGCGATCGCCTTGACCGATGAATTTGAGAGCCGCCGGCCCGAGCTGGCCGAACGCGTGACAGTGCTTGCCGACCGTTACCCGCTCTACGAGCACCTCGTCTCTGCCTAGGGGCAAATCAGCGCCGCGCCGCAGGGCGCTTTAGGCTAGGCCGCGGATGACCGAACGCGACGCGATCCTTGCCTTCGCCGTTGCCTTCATCGTCGCCGTCGCGCTAACGCCGCTGACGGCGAGGCTGGGGCGCCGCGTTGGCGCCGTCGATCAGCCCCGCGAACGCGGCCTCTCCGAACATCCAACGCCACTGCTCGGCGGGTTGGCAATTCTTGCAGCGGTACTTGCCGCAAGCTTCATCTTCATCGATCCCGGGGTTGCCGAGGACGAGAAGATCCGGGGCATTCTTGTTGGCGCGATTCTCGTCACGCTGGTCGGCGCACTCGATGATCGCTTCGACCTGCCTGCGGCGATCAAGTTCATCGGCCAGATCGTCGCGGCGACAATTCCAGTCGTCGCCGGGGTCGAGGTCGCCAACATCACGCTGCCATTCATCGGCGCCGTCGATCTTGGCTCGGCTGGGGCGCCACTGACGGTGCTGGGAATCGTGTTTGTGATTAACGTCGTCAACTTCTCCGACGGCGTTGACGGCCTCGCGGCCGGCGTCTGTGCGATAAGCGCGGTCGCCTTTTCGATCATCGCGTTTGATCTCGGGCGCGGCTCGGCGGCCGTCTTGGCGGCGATCATCGCCGGGGCAGCAGCCGGCTTCCTGGTCTTCAATTTCCACCCGGCCAAGGTCTTCATGGGCGATGCCGGCTCGAACCTGCTTGGCCTGCTGCTCGCCTGTGTGGCGGTCGAGGGCGCCGTAAAGACGCAGGTGGTGCTGGCGCTCGTATTCCCGCTGCTGGTTCTGGCAGTGCCGTTCCTGGACACAACCTTTGTTGTGCTCAAGCGGCTCAAGTACGGCCGCCCCGTTTACGTCGCCGATCAAAGCCACTTCCACCACCGGATGAACCGGATCGGCTTCAGCCAGCGCAAGACGGTGCTCTACCTCTACGCCTGGACGACGCTGGTAGCTGGCTTCGCAGTTGCGCTGCGCTTTGTTCCCTACTCCGATGGAGCCGGGCAGCTGAACCTTGGCTGGTCGTTGGTTCTGCTTGCCGTCGGGTTGCTGGTGCTGGCGGCCAGCGTCTACCTCGTCTACGTGCTCGAGATCCTCAAGTTCCGCAGGCTGCGCGAGCGGCGGCTGCGCCGCGCCGACCCGCAGCTCTCGGAGGAAGAGCTCGCCCGTGACGTCGTCACGAAGCTTGAGACCGGCCAGTTCGACGCCGTCGGCTCAGACGATTCAGGCGCGACTCAGGCAGATCCGTAAACCGAACGGACCCAAATCTCAACCAGCGCGTCGATCAACTGCGGATCGGCCGGTAAACCCAGCTGGAGGATCTGCTGGCTCAGCACGCCCTCGGTCATCCAAGTCAGCGCGAAGGCCGTTGCTGACGGGTTGCTGCAGGTCGCCAGGCCGGCCGCCTGCTCCTCGCAGATCCGCTCCTCGGTCGCTTCAAGGAACTGGCCGATCAGACGCTGCCAGTGCTCCGCGACCTGCTCATCGTAGGCCGCGACTTCGCCGAGCGCTTTGAGCAGCACGGCGTGCTCACCGAAGAGTCGGGCGACGTTTGTCAGCGCGCGCTCCAGCCGCACCGCCGGCTCGCCCTCGCCCGACCACCAAAGGTTGGCCTGTTCGAGCAGGAGCTCGTTGACGTCGGCCGTCAAGGCCATCAGCAGCTCGCGCTTGTCGGCGAAATAGAAGTAGAACGCGGTTCGCGTGATACCGGCCTGCGTTGCGATTCGCTCGACACCGAGGTCGGCAAACGATGCGCCCTCAGCCAGCAGCGCTTCGGTCGCGTCGAGCAGCGCTGCTTCGATCGCCGCTCGTTTCGCGGTCGGCGCGCTGCTCTGTCTCGATGTTGCGGCCATCGCTGCGAGGCTACCAGCGAACCTGCACCGACCACCTGTTTGCGGGGGTTTTCGGGGCAGCAAGCCGGTCGTCCACGCTGCCGCGTACGGTTTGTCCGATGGCAAATGACCATGGCCCTGAAATGTGGCGCGAGGGTCGCGGCGCCGCTGAAGCGTTCTCGTTGCTGCGCAGCCCGCTCTGGCGCGGGCACGGCGTAGCCCACGGCGACGGGCAGCCGGTGATGTTGATCCCCGGCTTTCTTGCCGGCGACCGCTCGATGACATTGATGGGGCAGTGGCTGCGGCGAATTGGCTACCGAACCCATGGCTCCGGGATCAGCGCCCACGTCGGCTGCTCGGAGGAGACGGTTAACCAGATCGAGCAGCGCGTCATCGCGCTCAGTGAACGCTATGGCCAGCCGGTCGCGCTCGTCGGGCAGAGCCGGGGCGGCAGCTGCGCCCGCGTGCTCGCGGTGCGTCAGCCCGATCGCGTCAATCGCGTGATTGGGCTCGGCTCGCCGCTGGTCGCCCAGATGGAGGACATTCACGTGCTGCTGCGGCTTCAGATTCGCGCGCTGCAGGGTGCCCAGCGGCTCGGTGCACCGGGCCTTATCGGTGAGGCCTGTGAGCGCAGCTGGCAGGCCTACACCTTTGGCCTTGAGCCGAGCGGATGCTGCAGCCAGTTCTGGAGCGACCTTGACGAGGACATGCCAGCGCGAACGCTCTTTGCCTCGATCTACTCACGCAGCGACGGCGTCCTCAACTGGCGCGCCTGCCTCGACTCGGAGGCAATTCAGATCGAAGTCAACAGCTCGCACTGCGGCATGGCAGTCAACCGTGAGGTCTACCAGCAGGTCGGCAATCTGCTGCAGCTTGAGCTGGCCGGCGGCGCGCGGCAGCGGCTGCGCTCGGTTGCAGCGTAGAACCGCTCAGCGGCGATTGTGGCAGCCGTTACGAAGTGTTACGGGCACGCAGAAACGCGCGCCGATGCGATACGCTCGCCCGGCCTGCGGCGAGTTTCCGCTCCCGGCC
>JANRFB010000032.1:13360-22465 GCA_030725785.1 Solirubrobacteraceae bacterium | reverse complement strand
GCGCTTTCAATCTTCGGTGTCGGCATGATCGAGAACGATGCTGGGCTTGCCGCTGGCGTGCTTTTCGTCGTCGTCTTCACTTTTTACTTCACGGTCTCGATCGCCACGCGCCCGTTTGATCAGCCGAAGACAGGGTCGACGGCATGATGCGCGCGCGTTTCGCGGCCGCCGCCGCGACCGTCGGTGCCGTGCTTGCCTCTCCGGCCGGGGCGTTCGCGCTGAACGTCAACGAGGACTACAAGCCGCAGGACGAGTTCGCGCTCGACCCTTGGATCCCAATCGAGATCTTCGGGATCGACATGTCGATCAACAAAGCAGTCATGTATGTAGCGATCGCCGCCATTCTCTCCTGCGCCACGCTGATCTATGTCGGCCACCGAATGAAGATGAAGCCAGGCCGTATCCAGGCCGCAGTCGAGATGTACTACGGCTTGATTGAGGGCATCACCAAGGGCAACCTCAGCGGCAAGATGGTCAATCGCTGGTTCCCCTTCCTCGCCACGATCTTTCTCTTCATCTGGTACTCGAACATGATTGGTTACATCCCACTGCCTACAAACACGCACGAGCCGGTGATGATCTTTGGCATCGAGGTGCCTTCGCTGGCGCTCTACGCGGCAACCGCCAACATCTCGGTTCCGCTCGTGCTAACGCTGGTTGTCGTTATCAGCTACCACTTCGAAGGCGTCCGAGCCAAAGGGCTGATCAAGTACATGAAGGGCTGGGTCCCGGCGGGAGTCGAAGGCGTGGCGGCGGTGCCGATCTTCTTCATTGAGGTGATCTCGCAGTTCGTCCGGATCGTTTCGCTCTCAGTCCGTCTCTTCGCCAACATCCTTGCCGGCCATCTGCTGATCCTGTTCATGGGCGGCGGCCTCGTCGTACTGCTCAACTTGGCTGTCGTAGGGTCACTGATCCTAGGCCTCGTGACCGGTACTCTGGCCGTAGCCTTCTTCATCTTCGAGGTTGGCCTTGTCGCAACACTCCAAGCCTTTATCTTCACCATTTTGTCAGCGATCTACCTCGGCGGCGCCGTCGCCGAAGAACACTAAGGAGCAAGAACACAGTGGACCTCCACCTGATTAGCGAATTCGCCCAGTCGGGCGTCACGACGGAAGTGGCTCAAAACTACGGGCGTCTAGGTATGAAAGCGATCGCTCTTGGCATCGGCGCCGGTCTCGGCACGATTGGCCCTGGCATCGGCGTCGGATTCATCTTCGGCAAGGTGATCGAATCGGTCACCCGTCAGCCTGAGATGAAGGATGAGATCACCTCGATTCAGTGGCTTGGATTCGCGCTGACTGAGGCGATCGTCTTCTACGCCTTCATTTTCGGCCTGATCGCCTTCTTCCTCGGATAAGGCGATGCTTGCCGTACTAACGCCACTGGCCTCGTCTGAGAGCGGCGGCAGCAGCTTCCTCGTCAGCCCAAATCTGGGGCTGATGATTTGGACGCTGCTCGCTTTCGGCGTGACCTTGGTCGTGCTCAACAAGTTCGCCTTCCCGGCGATCCGTGACGCGCTCGACAAGCGCGTCAAGATGATCGATGACTCGATCGAGGACGCCAAGAAGGCGCGCGAGGAATCCGACGCTCTGCTCGCTGAGTATCGCGAGCGGCTCAAGGACGCGCGCGTTCAGGCCGACGAGATCGTCGCCCGGGCGCGCAAGGCGGCCGAGACGCACGAGCATGATTCGAGCGAAGAGGCACGCGCCAAGCGGGCCGAAATGCTCGAACAGACTCGCCGCGACATCGACGCCGAAACGCGACGCGCGATCGAAGAGATCCGCTCCGAAGTCGCCAACTTGACGGTGCTCGCTACTGAGAAGGTGACCGGTCGGGTATTGACCGACGCCGATCAGCAGCGGCTCGTTGACGAGGCGCTCGGTGAACTCGACTTCTCGGCGATCAGCGGCGAGCGGCGGAATTAACGCAAATGGAAGCGATAGCCCAGGTTTATTCGCGCTCCCTGTTTGAGGTCGCGAGCGAGCAGAATCACCTTGAGCTCGTCCGCGAGCAGCTCGGCCAGCTTGCTGACGCGCTGGGCGAGAACGAAGAGCTGAAGCTGTTCTGTTTCTCGCCTTACTTTTCGACTGAGGAGAAGAAGGCTGGGCTGATGAAGGCGATCGACGGCGCCGACCCGGCGGTTGAAAATTTCCTAATGCTGCTGACTGAGAACCAGCGGTTGCCGGTGATCTTCCGTGTTCGCGAAGAGTACGATCGACTCTGCGACGAGGCAGAGGATCTACTCGCCGTAACCGTCACAAGCGCGGTGACGCTTGATCCGGCCGTTGTTAGCCGTATTGGTGATCAGATTGGCCGCCAGACCGGCCGTAAGATCGAACTTGCAGAAGAGGTAGACCCAGCAATCATCGGCGGCTTCATCGTCCGCGCCGGCGACTCAATTCTTGACGCATCAATCCGTAACCGACTAGAGCAGCTTCGAACAGAGGTCGCACGCGCTTAAGGGCGCGGCGAATCCCAAGGAGAAGATAAGAAAACCATGCAGATCAAGCCCGACGAGATCACAAGCATCCTCAAGTCCCGCATTGAAGGCCTCGAAGCCGGCGGAGCTGAGCTAACCGAGGTCGGCACAGTGCTGTCGATCGGCGACGGAATCGCCCGTATCCACGGGCTCGAGAACTGCCAGTCATTGGAGATGCTCGAGCTTCCCCACGGCGTTACAGGGCTCGCTCTTAACCTCGAATCCGACAACGTCGGCGCCGTCCTCTTCGGCAACTGGACCGAGATCGTTGAAGGCGACATCGTCAAGCGCACCGGTCGCCTGCTTGAAGTGCCAGTTGGAGACGAACTATTGGGCCGGATCGTCGATCCGCTTGGCCGGCCGCTCGACGGCAAAGGCGCACTGAACACGACCGAAACACGCCTCGCAGAGTTCAAAGCACCCGGTGTTGTTCAGCGCCAGCCGGTCACCGAGCCAATGCAGACCGGCCTTAAGGCAATCGACTCAATGATCCCGATCGGCCGCGGCCAGCGCGAGCTAATCATCGGCGACCGCCAGACTGGTAAGACCTCGATCGCGATCGACACGATCATCAACAACAAGGACAGCGAACTGGTCTTCGTGTACGTCGCGATCGGGCAACGGATGGCGACCGTCGTTCAGCTCGCTGAGACGCTGGCTGAGGCAGGCGCACTTGAGCGCACGATCATCGTCGCCGCGGCTGCCGATGAGTCGGCGCCGATGAAGTACCTCGCGCCTTACGCCGGTTGCGCGATGGGTGAGTACTTCCTCTACAAGGGCGGCCACGTCGTTGCCGTCTACGACGATCTCACCAAGCACGCCTTTGCTTACCGCCAGATGTCGCTGCTGCTGCGCCGCCCGCCGGGTCGCGAGGCATACCCAGGCGACGTCTTCTACCTCCACAGCCGCCTGCTCGAGCGGTCGGTCAAGCTGAGCGACGAGCTCGGCGGAGGTTCGCTAACAGCGCTGCCGATCATTGAGACTCAGGCCGGCGACGTTTCGGCCTACATCCCGACGAACGTGATTTCGATCACCGATGGTCAGATCTTCCTCGAGCCGAAGCTCTTCAACTCCGGAGTGCGCCCAGCGATCAACGTTGGTATTTCGGTTTCGCGAGTCGGCGGTAACGCGCAGATCGCGCCGATGAAGAAGATCGCCGGTCGCCTAAAGATCGAGCTCTCACAGTTCCGCGACCTAGAGGCCTTCGCCCAGTTCGGCTCCGACCTCGACGCCGATACTCAGCGAACGCTGGCTCGTGGCGAGCGGCTCGTAGCAACGCTCAACCAATCTGAGCGCGACCCGCTGGCGATCGAAATTCAGGTGGCGCAGATCTTTGCCGCTACATCGGGGGCGCTCGACCGGATCACGGTAGAGCGGATTCCTGACTTCCTCGACGGGTTGACGCAGCGCGTCCGCGCCGAGGACACCGCGACGCTCGACAAGATCAGGGGCGGCGACTGGTCTGATGAGACGCAGGCAGCCTTGGCGAAGATCGTCAACGGCTTTGCCGACGACTTCGGCTACGACCTCGACGAAGAGGGCCAGCCGATCATCGAGACCGGCGTCGGCGATACGACGCGTGGCGAAGAGGGTTTGCGCGCAATCGAGAAGGCCGAAACGGAGGCAGCGGCGACCGCGATTTAACGCGCGCCGCAAGCTCAACACATGTCCCAGCGGGACGTAAAACAGCGGATTGAATCCGTCAAGAACATCCGCAAGATCACTAGCGCGATGCAGATGGTCGCGGCCGCACGGCTGCGCCGCGCCGAGCAGCGGATTGCAGCTTTGCGGCCTTACGCCGGCGCGATCCGCAGGATGACGCGCCAAGCTGCTGCGGCCGCAGGCGGCGAAGTTGCCGCCAATCCGATTCTCCAAGAGCACGAGAAGCTTGAGACGGCGGCAATCCTGCTCGTGACCGGTGACCGTGGCCTCGCCGGTGCCTTTAACTCTCAGATCATCCGCGCCGGTCTGATCGCCGCCGCCGACTATGAAGCTGAAGGCGTCAAGGTGAGTTTTTACGCTGTCGGCCGCCGCGGCGTTTCGTCGCTGATTTTCCGCAAGCTTGATCCGGCCGGGCGCTACGTTGGCTTCACCGATCGCCCCGCTTACTCTGACGCCCGCCACATAGCCGGCGAGCTGATGGCCGCTTACGTCGACGACGAAGTCGATCGCGTTGAGATCTTTTACAACGGCTTCGTCTCAGCGCTAACGCAGGAGGTTCGCCGCGAGGTTCTGCTGCCGCTGCAGCAAGCCACTGTTGAAGAGGAGATCGCTATCGCTGAAGAGGAGAGCGACGGCAGCGAGGTGCACCACGCGCTGGTTGAGTACGAGCCCGAGCCGGCGGAAATCCTTCAGCGCTTGATCCCAGATTACGTTGAAATTTCAGTCTTCCGCGCGCTGCTCGAATCGACCGCATCAGAGCATGGCGCTCGTATGACGGCGATGCGCAGCGCCTCCGAGAATGCCGCCGAGGTCATCGATGACCTCACGCTGGAAATGAACCGTGCCCGTCAAGCAGAGATCACGCAGGAAATTATGGAAGTCGTTGCCGGCGCTGAGTCGCTGACCTGATCACAATCAAATCAGAGGAACAAATGGAATCTGAAAGCAGCAACACAGGACGCATCGAAGAGGTCAAGGGAGTCGTTATTGAGGCTTCCTTCCCCGACTCGCTGCCCGAGATCAACCACGCGATCACCGTCGAGCTGGGCGGTGAAACGCTGGTCTGCGAGGTGCAGCAGCAGCTCGGCGACGACCGCGTTCGCGCAGTCGCGATGGACACGACCGACGGCCTCGCCCGTGGCGTTGCCGTAACCGACACGCACGGCCCGATCACAGTCCCGGTTGGCGAGCAGACGCTCGGCCGCATCTTCAACCTGCTCGGCGAGACGATCGACGGCGGCCCTGAAATCAAGGTTGACGAGCGCCGCCCGATCCATCAGCCAGCCCCAGACGTCGAGGACCTAACGCCAACGACCGAGATGTTCGAGACCGGCATCAAAGTAATCGACCTGCTCGCGCCTTACGCCAAGGGCGGCAAGGTCGGCCTCTTCGGCGGCGCCGGCGTTGGTAAGACGGTTCTGATTCAGGAGCTGATTCACAACCTCGCCAAGGAACACGGTGGCCTCTCCGCATTCTGCGGCGTAGGCGAGCGCTCACGCGAAGGGAACGACCTTTGGCTGGAGATGAAGGAGTCGGGCGTTATCGACAAGACGATGCTCGTCTTCGGTCAGATGAACGAGCCTCCAGGAGCTCGTATGCGCGTCGCCCTTTCGGGCCTGACGATGGCCGAGTATTTCCGTGATCAAGGCCAGGACGTGCTGCTCTTCATCGACAACATCTTCCGCTTTGTTCAGGCCGGTTCAGAGGTTTCGGCGCTGATGGGCCGGATGCCTTCTCAGGTCGGCTACCAGCCGACGCTGGAATCGGAGATGGGTCAGCTGCAGGAGCGAATCACTTCAACCCGCCAAGGTTCGGTCACCTCGGTGCAGGCGATTTACGTCCCTGCCGACGACCTCACCGACCCGGCCCCTGCCTCGGTATTCGCCCACCTCAACGCGACGACCGTTCTTTCACGTTCGATCTCGGAGAAGGGCATCTACCCGGCAGTTGATCCGCTCGACTCAACCTCGACGATCCTCAAGGCCGACGTTCTCGGCCAAGAGCATTACGACGTTGCGACCCGCGTCAAGGAGATCCTGCAGCGCTACAAGGAGCTCCAAGACATCATCGCGATCCTCGGAATCGACGAGCTCTCTGAGGAGGACAAGATCACCGTGCAGCGCGCGCGTAAGGTCGAGCGCTTCCTCTCGCAGCCGTTCAACGTCGCCGAGCAGTTCACCGGCACACCCGGTGAATACGTGCCGGTCGCTGAGACGGTTCGCTCGTTCCGCGAGCTGATCGAAGGCGTTCATGATGACGTGCCTGAGTCGGCCTTCCTGCTGAAGGGCACGATTGAGCAGGTCGTCGAAGCGGCAGCCAAGGATCGTTAGTAGCGACGATGGCCCGCACACCGTTCCAAGTAGAGGTTTTGACGCCGGAAGGGCCGATCTTCAGCGGCGAAGTTGAGATGGTCTCAACCCGCACAGAGGTCGGTTCGATCGGCATCCTTGCGCATCACACACCGCTGCTTGGAATGCTCGCGCCGGCCGAGCTGAAGCTCTACCTCTCGGAGACCGAAATCGTCAGTTTCGCTCAGGGTGAGGGATACATCCAGGTTGCCGATAACCATGCGCTGGTGCTGGTTGAAGAGGCGATCAAGGCGGACGAGCTGGTGCGCGAGGAACTTCAAGCCCAGATCGATGCTGCTGAAGCGGCTATCGCGGAATCTGAGCCGCACACAGAAGCACAGAAGAAAGCGCTGCGCGATCAGCGCCGCGCGAAGATCTTCTTCGGCATTCTCGAAGCGTAGGGGCGCCAGCTCAGTCGGCTTTGAGGCCGTACTCTGCGGCCGCGGCCGTCAGTGCGTCGAGACCAAAGGCCTGTACCGGGCCGAGCGCGCCCGACGTGCTGACATTGCCGGCAGCGACCTGCTCGGCGCCCCAGGCGAGGAAATCGGCCGTTAGGTCATAGCCGTTCGGTCCCTTAAGGCGAACCGAGCTGAGCTCCTTGCCGGCCCGGTCGTAGGTGACAGCACAGATGATCGAGCGCGAGCCGGCGCGGGCCGCCGCGTCCGGGCCGCCAGTTGAGCCGGTGACAAACTTCGAGCTGAGCGCGCTAAGACCGGCGCGGACGCCGGGGATCTTCGTGACAGCGGCGCCGCCGGCGGAAAAGATTTGCATCGGCTTCGTCATCGGCCCAAACCAAGCTAGGTAGACGCCAACGTCCAAGAGCTGAGGGTCGATGTGGGGGAGGCCAAAGTGCTCACTGCCGCCGATCGAGATTCCATCAGCGCTGTGACCTTCGCCGGTGTCAAAGGTTCGAATCTCCTTCGCTCCTCGCTCAGTTACAAGCCTGCCGCCGCTCCAAGCAAAGGATGGCTCGAACGCCACGCCAGCGGCGCTAGCTCTTGTGCCGCCACTCATCCCTGAGGTTGAGCCGCCGCTGGCGTTCTGCCAGCAGTAGCCGATTTCGACGCGGCTGGCCGCGTCGCCGGCCTCGCGCAGCGCAATCGCGCCGGCAAGATTGCCGGGCACGTAGTCGTAGCCCATTGCCGTGAGCAGCACCGTCCCCTCAGCGCGGGCGCGTGGGCCTGCCTGCTCGAAGACGCGGCGGATAAACGGACCTTCGCCGGTCGAGTCCAAGTAGTGGGCGCCGGCACTCAGTGCGGCGTCAAGCGCTGGTTGGCCGAAGCGCATGAACGGGCCTACGGTGCTGACCAGCACGTCACCTTGTCCTACCAGGGCGCGGACGCTAGCCGGGTTTTCAACGTCAGCAAGCTGCACCTCGAGCCCGCCGAGCTCGGCGGAGAGCCGCTCGAGCGGCTCACGGCGGCGGCCGGCGAGAACCGGCGTCATGCCGCGCGCAACCATCTCGCGGGCCGTTAGGTCACCGGTGTAGCCGCTTGCACCAAATAGGACGATTCGTGAGCTCATGGGCGGGACTCTATCCTCAGCGGTGATGGACGAGCTTGCTCTTGCCGAACGGCTGATCGCCTACGACACCTCGAAGGAGGACGGTCTACGCGCCGCCGCCGAGTTCGTAAAGGGCTGGCTGGAGACGCGCGAAGTGCGGGTCACTCGCCGCGACCATGAAGGCCTGCCGGTGATAATCGCCGACGCCGGGCCGCTCGAAGGGCCGCTGGTCGTCCTCCACGGCCATCTTGATGTAGTTCCTGCCTTTGCGGAGCAGTTCGTGCCGCGACTTGAAGGTGACCGGCTGATTGGCCGCGGCGCCTACGACATGAAAGGGGCGCTGGCCGCACTGGTTTGCGCCGTGCACGACGCAAGCCTTCAGGACGAGGTGCGCGTGCGGCTTATCTGCGTCCCTGACGAAGAATCCGAAAACGTCGAGAATCGCTCCACCGCCGTCATCGTTGGCGAGGGAATCGACGCTGACTTCGCAATCACCGGCGAACCGACCGACCTTCACATCGGCGTTCAAGCCAAGGGTGTGCTGGCGCTCAGGCTCGAGGTCGTCGGCACAGCCGCCCACGGTTCAACGCCGTGGCTCGGTGACAACGCAATCCTTAAGGCCAACGATCTCTACCGGCGGATCGAAACGCTGCCGTTCAGCCGCCAGTCTTCAGATCTTTTCGACCGTCCATCGATCAACCTTGCGCGCGTTACCGGAGGCGACGCCTTTAACAAGGTTCCCGACCGCTGCCTGATCGACGTTGACATCCGTTACCTGCCGGGGCAGGACCCAGATCAGATCATCGAACAGATCGAACGGATCGACGACCTGAAAATTGTGCGCAAGTTCCACCGCGTGCCGGCGATCGTCTCGCGCCAAGACCCATACGTACTGGCGCTTCGTGCAGCGGTCAGCTCGGTTCGCGAAGGCGAGGCGCTATCGATCGGCCGCGACGGGGCCTCCGATGCGATCTCATTTCTTGAGGCCGGCATTCCGGCTGTCGAGTTTGGTCCCGAAGGTGGCGGTCATCACGGGCCAAACGAGTGGGTTTCGGTTTCATCACTGAAGTGCTATCGGCAAGCGCTGGCTGTCTTTATCCGTGATCTGCCCGG
>JANRFB010000032.1:11066-13260 GCA_030725785.1 Solirubrobacteraceae bacterium | reverse complement strand
ATTCTTCAGCTGCTCAAGCTCGGCTTCCTCTCATCGAAGAACCCGATCCGCGAGGTTCAATTCCCGGCAGCCGATATCGCCGGCGGCAGCGACCTTGCAATCTCGCCCAGTGCTCTGCGAACCGCCGTCGACGAGTTCGAGAGCACGCAGGCGAGCGGCGGCGCGAGCCAGACGGGCGATAAGAGCAAGAAGGGCACCAAGGCGCGCAGCAAGCAGAAGAAGAAGCTCTCCGGCAGTCTTCCGGCCGGCGTAGTCCGCGCCAAAGGCGAAGGCGAGGCGCAAGCGATCACGGCCGCTGCCAAGACTCCGATGCCGGTCTACTTCCCCGCCAACCGGCTTGCCAGCGGTGGCTACAACTCCGGTGAGCCGGATTACCCCGCAACCCGCGCCTACAAGATCAGGGACCGCGCCAAGACCATTTTCTCCGCCTACCGGATGGTTCTCTCGACCGGGGAAGCGGGGCAGTACTACGGCGTTCAGGGAACCACTTGGTCGGCGCCGCCGATCCTTGACACGCCGAGCGAGACGATGAAGATGGGCGGCCGGGACTTCGAACTGTTCTATGACGGAACGCGGCTGCGGCTGGTTGCGCTTCGGACGCCGAAGGGCGTCTACTGGGTTTCAAATACGCTTTCGCTGACGTTAACCAATCCCCAGATGTTGGCAATCGCACGCTCGCTGACGCGGCTCGGCAGTTAGCAACCGTGGTTTTCGAGGCAACGCCGGTACTCTTCGCGGCTCGCTATGAGCAATTCTGAACGCGAAGCAATCGGAGTAATCGGGACCGGCTATGTCGGGCTCTGCACGGCGGTCGGCTTCGCCGAGCTGGGTAGCGAAGCCTGGTGCGTGGATATCGACGCCGACAAGATCGCCGGGCTCAATCGCGGCGAGGTTCCAATCCATGAGCCCGGTCTGGCCGAAGCGATCGAACGCAACCGCGAGCGACTGCACTTCTCGACCGATCTTGGCGAAGCGCTCGAGCACACGCGCCTGCTTTTCGTTGCCGTTGGCACGCCGCCGACCTATTCCGGCGACGCCGACCTAAGTGCCGTTCACGCAGTCGTCGAGGCGATGCCTGCCTCGGACCATCATGCGTTGGTGATGAAGTCGACCGTCCCGGTTGGAACCGGTGAAGCGATTGAGCGGATCTTCTCGGAGCAGGGCAAGGAGGGGTTCAGCTACGTCTCGTGCCCCGAGTTCCTCAAAGAGGGAACGGCGCTTGCCGACTTTCTCGACCCGGACCGTGTTGTGATCGGCGACGATGGCGGTTGGGCCGGTGACGCCGTCGCCGACCTTTACCGGCCACTTCTCAGCGCCGAGCATGGCGGCGAGGGGCGCAGCGAACTGGTTCGCACCGACGTGGCCAGTGCTGAGATGGTCAAGCTGGCAGCAAATGCTTTTCTGGCAACGAAGATTTCGTTCATCAATGAGATCGCCAACGTCTGTGAGGAGACCGGC
Organism: Solirubrobacteraceae bacterium; assembly: GCA_030725785.1. Taxonomy (GTDB): domain Bacteria; phylum Actinomycetota; class Thermoleophilia; order Solirubrobacterales; family Solirubrobacteraceae; genus F1-60-MAGs163. The sequence continues at coordinate 11,802 of JANRFB010000032.1, read as the reverse complement.
GCCGACGTAATCGAAGTTGCACGCGGTATGGGGCTCGACCAGCGGATTGGGCCAAAGTTCCTCCAGCCCGGAATTGGCTTCGGCGGCAGCTGCTTCCCGAAGGATGTAAGCGCGCTCAAGCAGCTGGCAGGCAACAGCGGCTATCACTTCCAGCTGCTGGGCGCCGTGATTGAGGTCAACGAACTTCAGAAGCGCCGCGTCATTGGCAAGCTCGAGAAGCATCTTGGCTCGCTCGTCGGCAAGCATGTTGCGCTGCTCGGCGTCGCCTTCAAGCCCAATACCGATGATATGCGCGAAGCCTCGTCGCTGGTGCTCGCTGCGCGGCTTCAAGCGGCCGGTTCGACCGTCACCGCCTACGACCCGATCGCTGAAGAAGCCGCGGCTGAGATGATGCCGGGGGTCGATTTTGCAGCCGATGCGCTTAGCGCCGTCAGCGGCGCCGACGCCGTCGTTCTCGTAACTGAGTGGGATGAGTTCGCGGCGCTCGACCTTGCCGAGCTGGCTAGCGCGATGGCAGGCGACGTGCTGATCGACGGGCGCAACCTATTTGACCCCAAGGCGGCGGCCGCTGCAGGGCTCCGCTACGAGGGCGTCGGCCGCTCCTAAAGCGATGCGCGCCGTAATCCTCGTCGGCGGCGAGGGGACACGGCTGAGGCCGCTGACCTCGGAGCTGCCAAAGCCGGCCGTGAAGTTGGTTGACCGGCCGATGATGGCCTTCATGCTCGAGTGGCTGGCG
>JANRFB010000032.1:7334-10966 GCA_030725785.1 Solirubrobacteraceae bacterium | reverse complement strand
CTTGAACTGATCGAACCGGGCCGCGCTGTCTCGATTGAGCGTGAAGTCTGGCCCGAGCTGGTTGGTGAAGGGCTCTGCGCTGTTGCCGACCGCGATGCCTATTGGCTCGACATCGGCACGCCCGGCCGCTATCTCAAAGCGACCGCTGACATTCTCGGCGGCGCCGTGAAGAGCGAAGCCGGCTCGCGGCTCGACGGCCACGGGATAGCGCTCGGTGAAGGCTGCAGCGTTGAGGGTGAGCTGGTAGGCCCGGCGGTGCTGGGCGACAATTGCAGCGTCGCCGCCGGTGCGACGGTGGGGCCAGGGGCGGCGCTCGGCGACGGGGTAGAGGTAGCCGCTGGCGCCAAGATCGAAGCTTCGGCAGTTCTCGACGGCTGCCGCATTGGTGCCGGCGCGCAGATTGATGACGCGATCCTCTCTCCCGGCGCAGAGGTCGGCGCCGGGGCGCGAATCAGCGAGCAGTCGGTCGTCGGGCCGCGCGTCAAGGTTGCCGCCGACGCGAGAGTTGGCGCTGGCGCCAAACTCTTCGCTGCTGGCGACGAGTAGTACCCGCACGGCACCGTTGGCGCCACTGCGGCAAACTTGCGCCAAGGAGCCACCTTGATCGCCGACAGCTCATCAGCCCAGCCACTCGACCGCGCCGCCGTTGCGAAGGTTGACCCAACCGACCAGATTGCCGACGTCCTTTCGCTGCCCGAGCAGCTGCGCGACGCCGTCTTCAAGGTTGAATCGGCCGAGCTGCCACAGGTTGATTCGCCCGGCGGCCTGCTCGTCGCTGGTATGGGCGGCTCCGGGATCGGTGGCCGTCTGGCGCGTGGAATCCTTGGCGACCAAGCCTCGCGACCGATCCTCAGCGCCGCCGGCTACTCACTGCCGGGCTGGACGACCGCAGAGACGACCGTTCTCTGCGCCAGCTACTCCGGGGAGACGGAGGAGACGCTGGCCTGCTTTGAAGCGGCGGGCATCATTGGCAGCAACCGCGTCGTTGTCACAACCGGCGGCACGCTGGCTCAGGCGGCCCGTGCCGAGGGTGTGCCGGTAATCCCGGTCGCCGGCGGCCTGCAGCCCCGCGCTGCCGTTGCGTACATGACGGTCGCCGCGCTTGAGGTTGCCGCCGCTTGCGGCGCCGGCCCGCGTTTGACAACGGAAGTCGACGTTGCCGCTGACCATCTTGAGCAGCTGGCAATCGAGTGGGCCCCCGACTCGCCTGAGGATTCGCTCGCCAAGAGCCTTGCCCGCGGGGTTCACGGGACGATTCCCGTGATCGCCGGTTTCGGGCTGACCGAGGCTGTCGCCAGTCGTTGGAAGACGCAGGTAAACGAAAACGCCAAGCAGCTTGCCTTCTCTTCGGTTCTTCCGGAACTCGACCACAATGAGATCGTCGGCTGGGGGACTGCGGCCGACTTCGGTCGCTTCAGCGCTCTCTTCTTCAAGGACAGCGACGACCCACCACGGATCGCGCGCCGGATCGAGCTGACGCGTTCGTTGATTGAGTCCGATGGAGCATCAGTTCACGTCGTTGAGTCGCTTGGTCAGACGGCGGTCGAGCGTGCCTTCTCGCTGGTTTTGCTCGGCGACCTATTTTCGACTTATTTGGCTGTCTGCAACCAGCAGGACCCAGCTGATATCTCAGTGATCACGGCACTTAAGAACGGTCTAGCCGAGCACGAGTAGCGGCTGCAGGCCAAAAATGCCTCAACCTTGACACAGCTTTGATAAGGTTGAGTCTCAATGGAAGCGCTAACAATCCACGAAGCAGCCGAAACAACCGGCTGGACGCCGCGAATGCTGCGCTATATCGAGCGCATCGGCCTGATTGAGCCTGCCCGCACCGAAGCTGGCTATCGCCAGTACGGCCCCGGTGAGCTGCAGCGCCTGCGCACACTGCGCGAGCTGCTCGCCGATCACGAAATTGGCCTTGGAGACGTCGCCTTCGCGCTGAGGTTGCGCCGCGACGAAGCACTTAGTGGGGCGGTTGATAGTTGGCTTGAAGCTGAGCCGCAACGCCCCGAAGCTGTATCTGCTGATGAATGGCTGCGCTGGGAGCAGGAGAAACACGCCCGCATCATCGCCGCCTTGACAACCAACGAAACGATGGAGACCGCTGCCTAATGACCACGACCGCCGTACTTACCGACAACGACTACAAGGTTGCCAATCTTGGCGACGCCGAATTTGGCCGCAAGGAGATCCGCCTTGCGGAAAACGAGATGCCCGGCCTGATGAAGACGCGCGAAGAGTTCGCCGCCGCTCAGCCGCTGAAGGGCGCTCGCATCACCGGCTCACTTCACATGACGATTCAGACCGCCGTGTTGATCGAAACGCTGGTCGCGCTCGGCGCCGAGGTTCGCTGGTGCTCATGCAACATCTTCTCGACGCAAGACCACGCTGCCGCTGCGGTTGTCGTAGGCCCCGACGGAACGGTTGATAAACCGACCGGCATTCCCGTCTTCGCCTGGAAGGGCGAAACACTGGAGGAGTACTGGTGGTGCACCGAGCAGGCCGTTAACTGGCCTGACGGTGGTCCGAACATGATCCTCGACGACGGTGGCGACGCGACGATGCTGGTCCACAAGGGCCGCGAGTACGAAGCCGCTGGCGCCGTTCCCAACCCGGCTGACGCCGAGTCGGAAGAATTCCAAGTCTTCCTCGGTCTTCTGCAGCGCTCGCTGACCGAAGACGCACAGCGGTACACGAAAATCGCTGCTGGCGTCAAGGGTGTGACGGAAGAGACGACGACGGGCGTTCTGCGCCTCTCTCAGATGGCTGAGAACGGCGACCTGCTGTTCCCCGCAATCAACGTCAACGACTCGGTCACGAAGTCGAAGTTCGACAACCTTTATGGCTGCCGGCACTCGCTGGTTGACGGAATCTTCCGCGCCACCGACGTGATGCTGGCCGGTAAGACGGCCGTCGTCTGCGGCTTCGGCGACGTAGGCAAGGGATCGGCCGAGTCGCTGCGAGCACAGGGCGCCCGCGTGATCGTTACCGAGATCGACCCGATCTGCGCGCTCCAAGCTTCAATGCAGGGCTACCAGGTCGACACGCTCGAGAACAACCTCGAGAGCGCCGACATTTTCATCACCACTACCGGCAACCGCGACATCATCACGGTCGAGCAGATGGGGCGGATGAAGCATCAAGCGATCGTCGGCAACATCGGCCACTTCGACAACGAGATCGACATTGCCGGCTTGATGGAGCTCAGCGGCATCGAGCGCAACAACATCAAGCCGCAGGTTGACGAGTGGATCTTCCCCGCCGGAAACTCGATCATCATGCTCTCGGAAGGGCGCCTGCTGAACCTCGGCAACGCGACCGGCCACCCGTCATTCGTGATGTCGGCCTCGTTCACGAACCAGACGATCGCTCAGATCGAACTGTTCACGAAGAACGACGAGTACGAGAACCAGGTCTACGTGCTGCCCAAGCACCTTGACGAGAAGGTTGCTCGGCTCCACCTCGACGCGCTGAACATCAACCTGACAGAGCTCCGCGACGATCAGGCCGCCTACATCGGCGTCCCGGTCGAGGGCCCGTACAAGCCCGACAGCTACCGCTACTAAGGAGTCGGTCCTGCCCAAATCTGACGTTGCAGACTTGACCCTCGCCGCCTCCGGGCTGGCGAGGAT
>JANRFB010000032.1:0-7234 GCA_030725785.1 Solirubrobacteraceae bacterium | reverse complement strand
TGCCCAAATCTGACGTTGCAGACTTGACCCTCGCCGCCTCCGGGCTGGCGAGGATCGAGTGGGCGGCCGGGCAGATGCCGGTGCTCAGCCGCGTCGCTGAGCGCTTCGCAGCCGAGCGGCCTCTGGAGGGCGTGAAGATCGCGATCTGCCTCCACGTGACGGCAGAGACGGCGAACCTTGTCCGGGCGCTCTCTGGCGCCGGGGCCGAGGTCGCGCTCTGCTCTGCCAACCCGCTCTCAACGCAAGATGACGTCGCGGCGGCGCTCGTTGAAAACGATCGCATCGAGGTTCATGCGATTCACGGCGAGACGCTTGGTCAATACCGCCAGCACGTTTCGGCGCTGGTCGCAGGCGGCCCGCAGATCGCGATCGATGACGGCGCCGAGCTGATCGAGGCGCTCCACGCCGGCGATGATCCGCCTGCAGCGAAGATGATTGGCGCTACCGAGGAGACGACGACCGGGCTGGTTCAGCTGCGCGCGCTTGAGCGCTCCGGTGGCCTGGCTTGCCCGGTGATCGCCGTCAACGAATCGCGCACCGAACGGGCCTTCAACGACCGTTATGGAACAGGGCAGTCAACGATCGATGGAATTTTGCGCGCGACCAACGTCCTGCTCGCCGGGGCGGTCGTCGTTGTGATCGGTTACGGCTGGACCGGCAAGGGAATCGCGCTACGGGCGAAGGGGCTCGGCGCGACAGTGATCGTCTGCGAGGTTGACCCTTTGCGCGCGCTTGAGGCGCGGATGGAGGGTTTTGAGGTTATGCCGGCGCTGGAGGCCGCTGCCAGCGGCGACGTCTTCATCACAGTTACCGGCGGGCGCGAGGTCTTGAGCGAGGAGCACTTTGTCGCGATGCGCGACGGCGCCATTCTCGCCAACGCCGGCCACTTCGACGTTGAGATCGACCTTCCGGCCTTGGAGCGAGTCGCTGGCTCACGCCGAGAGGTGCGCCCGCTCGTCGAGGAGTTTGAGATCAACGGCCGCCGCATCAACCTGCTGGCCCACGGCCGCGTTGTAAACCTCGCTGCTGCCGACGGTCACCCGTCGGCGGTAATGGACCTCTCGTTCGCCTCGCAGGCGCTCGTCGTTGAGGGGCTCGCCCAGTCCGCCGAACCGCTCAGCGCCGCTGTACACGCGGTCCCGGAAGCTGTTGATCGTGAGGTAGCAAGGCTCAAACTCGACGCGCTCGGCGTCTCGATCGATTCGCTCAGCGAGCAGCAGCTCGCCTACCTGAAGGTCTTCTCGCCGGCGCCGCACGACGGCTGAGGGCGCCACGCTGTGCGACGATGGCGGCCGTGAGCGACGAAGCGACAGCAGCAGCAATCGCCAAGCTTGAGGCAGACGGAGCCGCCGCAGCGACGGTTGCCAGCTTTGCCGGGCAGCTCGCACGCCTCTCGGCAGGCGAGCTGGGGATGCTGCCGGAGTCCGAGCTGCAACCGATCGACGAGCTCCCCGACGCCGAGCGGCTGGAAGTCGATGCAGAGGCAATCGCCGATCTGCTTGACCAGACGGTCGTGATCAAACTAAACGGCGGCCTCGGAACGAGCATGGGGTTGGCCGGGCCAAAATCGCTGCTGGAAGTGAAGGATGGGCTCAGCTTCCTCGACATCACTGCTCGTCAGATCACGGCGCTGCGAGCCGAACATGGCGGCGCAAGGCTGCCGCTGGTGTTGCTCAACAGCTTCCGCACGCGTGAACCGTCGCTGGCGGCGCTCGCCGGATACGGCCCGCTCTCGGCCGAGCTTGACCCCGACTTCCTCCAAGGCCGCGTGCCAAAGCTCGTCGATGACGGCAGCCTTGCTCCGGTTGCCTGGCCAGCCGATCCAGAGCTTGAATGGAGCCCTCCGGGCCACGGCGACATCTACCCGGCGCTCGTTGGCTCAGGGATGCTCGCCGCAATGCTGGCCGCCGGCTATCGCTACGCCTTCGTCTCCAATGCCGACAATCTCGGCGCCGTACTCGACCCGGCGATTCTCTGCTGGATTGCCGCCGAAGAGGCGCCTTTTGTGATGGAGGTCGCCGACCGCACCGCCGCCGACCGCAAGGGCGGCCACCTTGCACGCCGCGCTGATCTCTCGCTCGTACTGCGCGAAATCGCGCAGACGCCTGAAGCAGACCGGGGGGCGTTTGCCGATACCGAGCGCCACCGCTTCTTCAACACCAACAGCATCTGGCTCGACCTTCAGGCACTGGCGGCTGAAATTGGCGACGACGGCGTAATCGACCTGCCGATGATCGTAAATCGCAAGACCGTCGACCCCTCCGACGCCGGCTCGACGCCGGTTGTTCAGCTCGAGTCGGCGATCGGGGCAGCGATCGCCGCAATCCCCGGCGCCCGCGCGATCCGCGTGCCGCGCTCGCGGTTTCTACCAGTGAAGACGAGCGACGACCTGCTGGTGTTGCGTTCCGACGCCTACGAGCTGACCGCTGACGGCGCGCTGCGGCTCGCGCCGGCCTGTGCAGGGCGGGCGCCTCTGGCCGAGTTGGACGGCGACTACTTCGGCTTGATCGATGACTTCGAAGCCCGCTTCGCACAGGGCGCGCCTTCGCTCGTCGCGGCCGAGCGCTTGACGGTCAAGGGTGATGTCAGCTTTGGCAGCGCAGTGAAGATCAGCGGCGCCGTCACGGTCGAGGCGGCGGCAGGCAAACCGCTGCGAATCGACGACGGCGCAGTACTCGGCGGCTAGCTGAGCTGCTCTTCGGCGCGGTCTTCGAGCGCCTCGCGGCGCTCCTGCTCACGCTCGCTCTGTTCGATCGCACGGAACAGTAGGTAGGCCAGAGCGATTCCCATCACGATCGTCTGCTCGAGCGCCATCAGCTCGCCACCGATCTGCTGATCGACGCCGGCACTGAGGCCGAAGATGCCTTCACGGACCTCGTAGTACGAATAGAGCGGATTGGGCGCGAAGGTCAGCAGGATCCCCAGCAGTCCGACACCCACTTTGGTCGAGACCATGTAGACGAGCGGCCCCATCGCCCCGCTACGAAATCGCGAGCGGATCGGCGAGAGCAGCTGCCACCAGTAAAGGAAGCCGACGCTGAGAAAGCAGACATGTTCGAGCACATGGACGGTGGCGTTCTCGAGCGCCGCGTCGTAGGCCGCAGGCACGTGCCAAGCCCACATCGCGACGATGTAAAGCACTACCGCGACCCACGGATTCATCAACTGTCCGAGCGATCGCTCCAGCGCCTGCAGGCGCCTTGTTGCGGGCCGCAGCAGAATCTTGTTCAGGCCGAGGATGCAGAAGATAGGCACCAGGTCAAGCAGCAGCATGTGCTGGGCCATGTGGAAAGTGAACGACTGCTCGGCCAACACGTCGATCGGCGAGAGCAGCGCGGCTGCCAGCGAAACCAGGCCGATCAGGAAACTCAGCAGCCGCCAGATCGGCGCTGCCAAGGGCCCGTTGGTGCGCCGAACGCGCCACCAGCGGGGCAGGTACAGCCCACCGAGAATCAGGATCATCAGGATCGCCCCAGGCTCGATCGTCCATGAGGTGTCGGCGGCGGCAGCGAGAGGCAGGAGCGAAGTTGTTACTGGCATCAGGCTTGATCGTCGCAGACCGTTGCTGGTGGCGACTCAACTGACGCGCCAGAGTTGGCGCGATGCTTCGCGCAGCGCTCAACCTGCTCGTTCCGCCGCTCTGCTGGGTTTGCCGCGAGGCAGCCGCTGACCGGCTCTGCGAAAGCTGCCGATCACAAATGCCTTGGATTGAGCCGCTGGCGCCACGGCGCTCAGGCAGCCTGCTCCAACACCATTGGTCGCCGCTCGAGTTCGAAGGGCCTGCGCGGGTGTTGGTGCACGCACTGAAGTTCCAGTCGGCGACGGCTCTCGCCGGGCTGATGGCGCGGCAGCTGGTCGATGCGCTGCCGCCGCGCGCCTTTCCGCCCGACGGCGCGCTGGTTCCCGTTCCCGCCAGCCCACTTCGACTCCGCCAGCGCGGCTTTGATCATGCCGATCTGCTCGCGGTCGAACTCTCGCGGCTGGTGATGTTGCCGCTTAAACGGCCGCTGCGGCGCGAATCTTCGATTGCGCGCGGGCAGCGCGGGCTTGGCCGAAGCGATCGTCTTAGCGGCCGCGGCCTGCGGGTCACGGCGGCTCGCAAAGCGCCCGTTCGGGTGATCTTGATCGATGATGTCTGCACTACCGGCGCCACGCTCGATCTCTGCGCCGAGGCGCTGCTGGGGGCCGAAAGCAAGCTCGTCAGCGCCGTCACATATTGCTCTGTTCCTTAGCCATTAACGGTGGTACATTTAACTTACCTCCATCACGACAAAGGACTCCCTATGCGCATCGACCTGACCGGGACCAATATCGAGATCAACGGAGAGCTGCGCGCGCTGGTAGCCAAGCGCTTCGCGAAGATCAAGCGCAGAGTGCCAGAGGACGTTCACTGCGAGGTCATCCTCGCCGAGGAACACAACCCAAAGATCGCCGACGGCCAGAAGGCTGAAGCGAACCTCCACATCAAGGGAGGCACAATCAACGCCAAAGCTCACGAGCGCAGCATGGCGGCGGCTATCGGTCACATCGCCGACGAGGTTGTACGTCAACTGAACCGTCGCGGCGACAGGGCACGCGCCCGCAGTCGCGCCGGCGCTGAGACGATCCGCCACGGCCACGCGGAGGGCGCTCTCTAAGCAGGCTCGCTGGGCGCCGCGCGCGGCTACACTTTGGGCAATGGGTTTGCTCGAAAAAGCGCTGAATGTCGGCGAAGGGAAACAGTTCCGCCAATACGCGAAGCGCGTCTCAGAGATCGCTGCCTTCGAGGACGAGCTGGTCGCGCTAAGCGACGATGAGCTGCGCGAACGGATGGACGGGCTGCGCGCCCGCGTCCGCGAGCAGGGAGAGCCACTCGACAGTGTGTTGCCCGAATGCTTCGCGATCGTCCGTGAGGCCGGGCGCCGCTTCCTCAACATGCGCCACTTCGACGTTCAGTTGATCGGCGGCATGGTGCTCCACGGCGGCAACATCGCTGAGATGAAGACCGGCGAAGGCAAGACGCTCACGGCAACGCTCGCCGTCTGCCTCAATGCGCTCTCCGATAAGGGAGTCCACCTCGTCACCGTCAACGATTATCTCGCCCGCCGCGACGCCGAGTGGATGAGCCCGATCTACGACGGGCTCGGTTTTAGTTGGGGCGTCTTGCAGAACATGCAGGACCCAAGCGAGAAGCTCGCCGCTTACGCAGCTGACATCACTTACGGCACCAACTCCGAGTTTGGCTTCGACTACCTGCGCGACAACATGGCCCAGACGCTCGAGGAGAAGGTCCAGCACGGCGGGCGCATCGGTGAGGACGGCCGCCCCGTCGCGATGCACAACTTCGCGATCGTCGACGAGGTCGACAACATTCTCATCGACGAGGCCAGGACGCCGTTGATCATCTCCGGCGCGCCGGAGGCCGCCGCAGACTCCTATGGCAAGTTCGCCAAGCTCGCGCCGCAGATGGTCGCCGGCAAGACGCCGGAGGGGATGGACCCGCGCGCAAAGAAGGATTTCGTCGCCGACTTTGATTACGAGTTTGACGAGAAGCACAAGACGGTTGCGATCACCGAGCGCGGCGTCGGCAAGGCCGAGAAGTTCATGAACATTGACCACCTCTACCGCGCCGAGAACGGGCCGCTGGTCAACCACTTGATTCAGTCGCTGAAGGCGCAGAGTCTCTACAAGCGCGATGTTGACTACGCCGTGATCGACGGCGAGGTGAGGATCATTGACGAGTTCACCGGCCGCATCCTCGAAGGGCGCCGCTGGTCCGAAGGCCTCCACCAGGCGGTAGAGGCGAAAGAAGGCGTCCGCGTTCAGGAAGAGAACCAGACACTCGCCACGATCACGCTGCAGAACTTCTTCCGCCTCTACGACAAGCTTTCGGGAATGACCGGCACGGCACTGACAGAGGCGACCGAGTTTATGAAGATCTACAAGCTCGGCGTTGTGCAGGTGCCAACCAACCAAGAGCTTGTGCGCGAGGACCAAAACGACCAGATCTACAAGACTAAAGACGGCAAGTGGAGCGCCGTGGCGCGTGAAATCGAGGTCCGCCATGGAAACGGCCAGCCGGTACTCGTCGGCACGATCTCGGTCGAGATTTCAGAGCTGCTCGGCTCAATGCTGGCGCAGAAGGGAATTCCGCACACGGTTCTAAACGCAAAGCCCGAGTACGCCGAACGCGAGGGCGAGATCATCGCCGAAGCTGGCCGCCCCGGCGCCGTCACAATTGCCACCAACATGGCCGGCCGAGGCGTTGACATCAAGCTCGGTGGTAGCCCCGAGCACCTTGCCCGCGAGGAGCTGATCGCCAGCGGCGTCCAGCCGCACGAGCCTGAGTTCGCCGAGCAGATGCCGGCCTTGATTACCGAGCAGGAAGCAAAGGTTGCCGACGCGCGCGAGGCTGTGCTGGAATCGGGCGGTCTATTTATCGTCGGCACCGAGCGCCATGAGTCGCGCCGGATCGACAACCAGCTCCGCGGCCGCGCCGGCCGTCAGGGCGACCCGGGAGAGTCGCGTTTCTTCCTCAGCGCGGAGGACGATCTCGTTCGCCTCTTTGCCGGCGACCGGATCTACAAGATTCTCGACCGCCTCGGGGGCACCGATGAGGAAGGCAACGAGGAGCCGATCGAAGCGGGAATGCTCAGCAAGCAGATCGAAAAAGCGCAGCGCAAGGTCGAGGAGCAGAACTTCTTGATCCGCAAGCGCGTGCTTGAGTACGACGACGTGATGAACGAGCAGCGCCGCGTTGTGTACGCATACCGCGACGAGGTTCTTGAGGGCGCAGACCTCGGTGAGCAGGCGCGGACCGAGATCGGCGAAGTAGCAAGCCGTCTGGTTGAGGAGTACACGCCCAGCGATTACGTCGAGGATTGGGATCTGTCAGGGCTGTTTGTAGCGCTCACCGACATCATGCCGGTCGGCACGCTCGACAACGAGCTGACCGCCGCAGCAGTATTGGCAAGCAATCTCGACCGTGAGACGCTCAGCGAGCGCGTTGTAAACGAAGCGATGGCGCTCTACGACGGGCGCGAAGAGGAGCTGGGCGACGAGCTGATGCGCGCGCTCGAGCGCTACCTGCTGCTGCAAACGATCGATCAACGCTGGAAAGAGCACCTATACGACATGGACTATCTGCGCGAGGGCATCCACCTGCGCGGCTTCGCCCAGATAGACCCGCTCGTCGCTTATAAGAACGAGGCCTTCACACTCTTCGGCGACCTGATGAACTCAATCTGGGCCGACT
>JANRFB010000031.1 GCA_030725785.1 Solirubrobacteraceae bacterium | reverse complement strand
AGGTGCGCACGAAGCGCGCAGCTTTTGAGGAGGCGTCGATGTCGAGCACGCCGGCTAGCTGCGCTGGCTGGTTGCCGACGACGCCAACCGAGTAGCCGTTAAGGCGCGCGTAGCCGCAGATGATGTTCTTCGCCCAGTGCTCGTGAAGCTCAAAGAACTCGCCGTCGTCGACGACCGTTTTGACGACTTCGCGCATGTCGTAAGGCTTATTCGGGTTCTCCGGGACCATGCTGTCGAGCGCTTCGTCGATCCGCTGCGGGTCATCGGTCGGTGCGACGCGCGGTGCCATCTCGAGGTTGTTCTGCGGCAGGAACGAGAGCAGGTAGCGCGTGTCCTCAAGCAGCGCGTCCTCGTCTTCGGCCGCGAGATGGGCGACGCCGGACTTGCTGTTGTGCGTCATCGCGCCGCCGAGCTCCTCGAAGCCGACCTCCTCGCCGGTGACCGTCTTGATCACGTCGGGGCCGGTGATGAACATGTGCGAGCTCTCTTTGACCATCATGATGAAGTCGGTAATCGCGGGCGAGTAGACGGCGCCGCCTGCGCAAGGCCCCATGATCAGGCTGATCTGTGGGATCACGCCCGAGCACATCACGTTGCGCACAAAGACGTCGCCGTAAGCGCCTAGCGAGACGACGCCTTCCTGAATCCGCGCGCCACCGGAGTCGTTGATACCGATAACCGGGCAACCGATCTTCGCCGCCAGATCCATCACCTTGCACATCTTCTCGGCCATTACTTCGCCAAGTGATCCGCCGAAGACGGTGAAGTCTTGGCTGAAGACGCAGACGCGGCGCCCGTCGATCGTGCCATGGCCGGTTACTACGGCGTCGCCCCAGGGCCGGTTCTCTTGCATGTTGAAGTCGTAGGTGCGGTGGCGCATGAAGGTGTCGAGCTCTTGGAACGAGCCTTCGTCAAGCAGCTTCTCAATCCGCTCGCGCGCCGTGTACTTGCCGCGGTCATGCTGCTTCGCCTCGGCCTCGGGCGATGAGTGCATCGCCATTTCGCGCATCTGTCCAAGCAGCGCCAGCTTTGCGGTGAAGTCTTCTGCCTCGGGTGCGGTCGCCATTAGGCGGCTGAGTCTAGATGCTGGGCAGGGCGACAGGGCCTGCGGTCGCCATCACGCTCAGGAGCGCGAGAAGGGGCGGTGGTGCGCGGCGCCAAGGTCGTCGAGCACGCCCGAGAGGATCTCGGTGATCGATTCGGCGCTCATTGGAGCCGGTTCAGGCGCTTCGGTGCTGACCTCTGGCTCAACTTCGGGAACGACGATTGGGTCGGGCATCGGTTCGGGCTCGGCCGGGGGCTGCGGCGTTGGCTCGGGATCTGGCGCTGGTTCAGGATCCGGGTCAGGAGTTGGCTCGTCGCTGGTAGCCGTTAGTCGCGGCGGGTCCGGGATCGGTGGGCCGAAATCGAGCAGGCGCGCGAAGAAGCCGCGCTTGACTGGGGCGGCCTTGGCTGGTTCGGGCGTTGGCTTGGCTTCAGTCTCGGTTGCCGCAGGAACTGGCGCGGCGGTGGCCAGCGGCGCGGGTGGCGCTGCCACGGCGGTCACCTCAGGCTCGATCACTTCAGGCTCGGGAGCTGGCGCCGGGGAAGCGGCGACTGGGCGGTCTGCAACTTCGACCGTCAGCGTCACCTTCGTTCCCCAACCCGCCGATGCGATTGCCACCGTGCCGCTAACTTCATCGCCCTCCCAGGCGACGGTGGTTTCGGGATCGGTCCCAGTTATGCGTATTTCGCCAAAGGCATGGAGGTAGCGGCCAAGCGATTCCTGATCGCTGACCCCGGCCCAGATCTCTGGCGAAGACTTAACAAGCCTGCGCTCTGCACTGTGCGCTGACATCGTCGTCTTTTCTTCCCTCCGGAGAAGGCCATTCCTGCCGAAAACGGGCGCTGCAAGGCCGCGCCCGCGCTGGCGCCCCGCTAAGCCGGCTGGACGATCATCAAGTACAGCGCGATCAAGACCAAAACGTTCGAGATCAAGCCAACAAGGTTCAGCTTGCGGTAGGCCTTTTCATATTCGGCCGAGAAGGTCATCGGTCCACCGCCGGCGCCGCGCGCTGCAAGCTCGGTAGTTGCGATCGCGCTCAGTTTCTTCTCGGTTGGCAGCGCGAGGCCGTGGCTGAGGCCGATCAGCACGATCAAAATCACGAGCGAACCTGAAACCCAATGCTCGCTCCAGAGCCCGGCGTCGCTCGCGAGGTAGGCGCCAGCGAGGAAGAGAACTAGGTAGGCGACCGTGATCAACGTTCGTCCAGCGTGGACCATCGCGTTGTATATCCCGGGCAGCGCCTCCGGGTTGGCGTTCGTCACACGGGCCAGAATTACCGGATAGATGAACGGCGCCCCGAAGGCGATCACAACCGCGGCAACGTGAATCCAAAGAACAAAGTCGTAGAGGCGCATGGCGATCATCGTCTTGATCCTAGGAGCTTGGCGCTAGAAGCCCGGCTTGTAGCCGCCGAAGACGTCCTTCATTGCGCCGCAAACTTCGCCCATTGAGCAGCGGTCCTTCAGCGCAAGACGGATCGCAGGGATCAAGTTCTCTTCGCCGCGGGCCACTGCGCGCAGCTCCTCGAGCCTGGTCGCAACTAGCTCGTGGTCGCGGTCGGCCTTGAAGGCGGCGAGGCGGTCCAGCTGCTCGCGCTCCGACTCTGGATCAACTCGCAGCAGGCCGGGAACTTCGATCTGCTCTTCGATGTACTCGTTTACGCCGACAACGATGTCCTGCTTCGTGCGGTAGCGCTCTTGGTAGCCCCAGGCCGACTCGTCGATCTCGGCCGTGATGAATTCGATCGCATTGACGGCGCCGCCTAGTTCATCCACTTTTGCGATCAGCTCAGAAGCGCGGCTTTCTATCTCTGCCGTCAGCGATTCGACGTAATAGGAGCCAGCGAACGGGTCAACGGTGTCGGCCGCGCCAGATTCAGCGGCGATGATCTGCTGCGTGCGCAGCGCCGTCTTCGCGGCCTGCTCGCTCGGCAGCGCCAACGCTTCGTCAAAGCCGTTCGTGTGCAGCGACTGCGTGCCGCCGCAGACGGCGGCGAAGCCTTGCAGCGCTACGCGGACGATGTTGTTCTCGGGCTGCTGAGCGGTCAGCGTGACGCCGCCGGTCTGGGTGTGGAAGCGCAGCATCATCGCCTTCGGGTTCGTTGCGCCGAAGCGCTCCTTCATGATCTCAGCCCACATCGTTCTCGCGGCGCGGAACTTCGCGACCTCTTGGAAGACATTGTTGTGGCCATTGAAGAAGAAGGCCAGCCGCGGCGCAAACTCGTTGACGTCAAGGCCGCGGTCGATTGCCGCCTGCACGTAGGCGATTCCGGTCGAGAGCGTGAAGGCGACCTCCTGAACTGCTGAGCAGCCCTTCTCGCGGAAGTGGTAGCCGGAGATCGAGATCGTGTTCCACTTCGGAATGTTCTCGGCGCAGTAGGAAAAGACGTCTGTCGTGAGACGCATCGACGCTTCGGGCGGGTAGATGTAGTTTCCGCGCGCGATGTACTCCTTGAGAATGTCGTTCTGAACCGTTCCGCGCAGCTGGTCGCTAGGCACGCCTTGTTCCTCGGCGACTAGGTCGTAGAGCATCAGCAGCACCGAGGCGGGAGCGTTGATCGTCATCGAAGTTGAAACTTGATCGAGCGGGATTTGATCGAACGCGGTGCGCATGTCGTCGATCGTGTCGATCGCCACGCCGGTGCGGCCAACTTCGCCTTCGCAGAGCGCGTTGTCGGAATCGAGCCCAAGCTGGGTCGGCAGGTCGAATGCCATCGAGAGGCCGGTGCCGCCGCGCGAGAGCAGGTAGCGGTAGCGCTCGTTTGATTCCTTCGCGCTGGCGTAGCCGGCGTACTGTCGCATCGTCCACTGCTGCGAGCGGTACATCTGCTCGTGCACGCCGCGCGTGTAAGGGAAGTCGCCGGGCTGGCCGAGCTCGAGATCTTTCGGCACGTCCGCCTCGCCGTAGAGGGCGTCGATCTCAATCCCTGAATCGGTGAAGCGGCGCGGGTCGTCGGGGCCGACGATCGGCGCGATCGTGAGGCGCTCGTCTTGCTCTGAAGAAGCCATTGGGGAACCGTACCGCCGGATCGAAAAAGACGTTGTGCCGTAGGCTGCCCGCTGTGGAGGTTTCGGTCCGACTATTTGCAGGCTTGCGCGAGCTAGTGGGAAGCGATTCGCTGCAGCTCGAGCTGGCCGATGGCGCCAGCGTGGCCGACGCGCTCGCCGCGCTGAGCGGGCAAGTAGACGCCAGCGGCTGCCTGCTGGCAGTCAACCGCGAGTACGCCGACGATGATCTAGTTCTCGCCGCTGGTGATGAGCTGGCTTTGATTCCGCCGGTCTCCGGCGGCGCTGCGCAAGCCCATGTCGCGCTGAGCGATTCACCGCTATCGCTAGATGCGTTGCTGGAGCGGGTCCGCGACCCGCGGGCGGGGGCGGTCGTCAGCTTCTCGGGTGTCACGCGCGAAGTCGATTCGCTCGACTACGAGGTCTACGCCGAGATGGCTTTGGAGCAGATGGCCCGCATTGTTGGCGCGGCGATTGAGCGCCACGGCCTCTGCGCCGCCGCCGCCGAGCACCGCGTCGGCAAAGTTCCTTTGAGCGAGGCGAGCGTGATCGTCGCCGCCAGCGCTCCGCACCGCGGTGAAGCTTTCGCTGGCGCGCGCGAAATCATCGACGAGCTAAAGGCCTGCGCGCCGATCTGGAAGGTTGAGGTTGAAGGCGAAGAGCGCAGGCGTGTTGCCGGCGCTGCGCCGAAGCGTCCTCAGGACTAAGCCGAAGCGCCGCCCGCCTGCGCTGGCTCGGTCGGGTCGCCGGCGCCACCGCCCGATGCGGCCGTTTCACGCGCAAGGTGATCTTCGATCTGCATCGGTGTGTCGATCAGTCGCTGCACAACGGTCAGTAGGTCGGACATCGATGAGACCTCCTCGACCTGCTCCTTGATGAACCATTGGATGAACTGCTCACCGGCGAAGTCGCTCTCGTCGCGAGCCAGGGCGGCCATCGCGTTGATCTGGTCGGTGACCATCTTCTCCTGTTCGAGCGCGAGGCTTACCGGCGCTGCAATGTCGTCAAAATCGATCTGCGGCGCCACGATCCCGGGAACGATTGGGCCAGCGTCCTGGTCGAGCAGGTACTGCACCATCATCATCGCGTGGCCGCGCTCTTCGAGCGCTTGCTTGTAAAAGAACTGTGCCAAGTGAGGCAGCGTCTGCGCATCGTAGAAGACGGCGATCGCTACGTATTGCTGGTGAGCGGCGTATTCATGGCCGATCTGCTCGTTTACGGCGTCGGCAAAGGCGGTTGAGGTCATAGGAAGAGCCTACGCCTTTCGGCCGCACGAAACGGCCCGCCGAAGAGATCTTCAACTCCGTACCCTTGACCAATGGCCACTTCCTTAGTTACTGGCGGCGCAGGCTTTCTCGGTTCGCATCTTTGCGACGAACTGCTGCGCCGCGGCGACCGCGTTATCTGCGTCGACAACCTTGAAACGGGCTCGCTGCACAACATCGAGCACATTCGCGCCGACGAGTTCACCTTCGTCAATTGCGACATCACCGAGCCGTACTTCATCGAGGAGCCGATCGACTCGGTCTACCACCTCGCTTCGCCGGCCTCACCGATCGACTATCTAAGGCTGCCGCTGCAGACCTTGAAGGTTGGCTCGCACGGAACTCATCACACACTTGGGCTTGCGAAGGAACACCGCGCCCGCTTCCTGCTCGCCTCAACGAGCGAGGTTTACGGCGACCCGCAGGTTCACCCGCAGACCGAGGATTACTGGGGCCACGTAAACCCGATCGGCCCCCGCGGCGTTTACGACGAAGCGAAGCGCTATGCCGAGGCTTTGACGATGGCCTACCACCGCCAGCAGGGCGTTGACACAGCGATCGTGCGGATCTTCAACACCTACGGCCCGCGGATGCGCGCCCACGACGGCCGTGCGATCCCTACCTTCCTGCGCCAAGCCTTGGCTGACCGCCAGATCACGGTCTACGGCGACGGCTCGCAGACGCGCTCGTTCTGTTTCGTCAGTGACCTTATTCGTGGACTGATTGCGCTAAGCGAATCGGGCGAGCACCAGCCGGTCAACATTGGCAACCCCGATGAGTTCACGCTCCTCGAGCTGGCGCAGATGGTGGTTGAGGTTTCGGACTCGCGATCGGAGATCATTTACGAGGCACTGCCTACAGATGACCCGAAGCAGCGCAAGCCAGATATCACCCGCGCGCAGGAACTTCTGCAGTGGGAGCCGAAGGTTGGATTGCGCGAAGGTCTTGTGCAGACGATTGAGGAATCCGGGGCCGAAGCGCTGCTGGG
>JANRFB010000030.1:21716-31964 GCA_030725785.1 Solirubrobacteraceae bacterium | reverse complement strand
CAAACCTCGCTCGTCTGCTCAACGATCCTGAAGTGGGGAACCGAAGAGCAGAAGCAGCGCTACCTGCCGCTGCTCTGCTCGGGCGAATGGCTCGGCTGTTTCGGCCTCACCGAGCCCGGGACCGGTTCGGCCGCCGCAAACCAGAAGACGCGTGCCGTGCAACAGGACGACGGGTCTTGGCTGATCAACGGCGCGAAGATGTGGATCTCGCTCGGCAATAACGCCAGCCTCGCGCTGATCTTCGCTCAGACAGATCCTTCCCTCGGCCACCGCGGCCTGGCCTGCTTCCTCGTCGAGACCGACCAGCCCGGCTTCATGCCCTCAGCGATTACGGCCAAGATGGGGCTATGGGCCTCAGACACGGCTGAGATCGCGCTTGACGACGTAACCGCCTCGGCCGACTCGATGCTGGGCGAAGTTGGCGACGGCTTCAAGGTCGCTATGAGCGCGCTTGATTCCGGGCGCTACTCGGTCGCCGCGGGCTGCGTCGGACTAGCCCGCGCATCGCTCGAAGAATCGATCACCTACGCCAACGAGCGAACGCAATTCGACCGCCCGATAGCCGCTTTCCAGCTCGTCCAGGCAATGATCGCTGACATGGTCGTCAAGACCGAAGCCGCGCGGCTGCTGGTCTACAAAGCTGGCTCGGTTAAAGACGCAGGTAAGCCGAGCACGCTCGAAACATCGATCGCCAAGTACTACGCCACCGAGGCCGCTGTTTGGTGCTCGGACAAGGCGATTCAAGTCCACGGTGGCGCTGGCTATAGCCGCGAGCATCCAGTCGAGCGTTATTACCGCGATGCGCGCGTGACGACGATCTACGAGGGAACATCTCAGATCCAGCAGCTAATCATCGGCCGCGCCGTGACCGGCCAGGACGCGCTCAAGCCGATGGTTGCCGAAGGCCAATAGCGTTCGCGATGTCGCACGGCTGTGAGCTCCGCTGGACGCAGCACGACTCGCCACTAGGGCCTCTCTTGCTGATCGGTGGCGATGCTGGACTGATAGGCGTCAGCTTCTTGGATGGCGCCGGCGCCGACGCGCAAGCAGCCGAGATCGCCGATGCCCGTGGCGCCACCGCGATAGAGCAGTCCACAGCGCCGACCGCGCTGATGCACCAACTCGATGCCTACTTCGCAGGCTCGCCCAGGCGCTTCTCTGTAGCGATCGATTGGTCGCAGTTCGAGCCGTTCCAGCGGAGAGTGCTGCAGCGCTGCGCGACGATTGAGTTCGGCGACCGGATCAGCTACGGCGAACTGGCTGAGGAGATCGGTGCGCCCCGGGCTGCGCGCGCCGTTGGCAACGCGCTGCGTTCTAACCCAATCACGATCGTGATTCCCTGCCACCGCGTGGTCCGTTCTGATGGCAGCCTCGGTGGCTACGGTGGAGCGGACCACGAGCAACGCAAGGCGACGCTGCTGGGCTTGGAACTGAGCAGCGCCGTGGCTGCGGCCTAGGCCTGCGTGCTGCCGTACTGCTCGGCGACTAGATCGTCGCCGGCTACCCCGGCCGGAGTTTCGATCTCCGGAGTGTCACGCAGGTACCACTCAGCGTCGAGCGCGGCTTGGCAGCCAAGCGCGGCAGCTGTGATTGCTTGACGGTAGGTGTGGTCGACAAGATCGCCGGCGGCGAAGACGCCCGGCAGCTTCGTGCGAGTTGAGCGCCCTTCAGTGATCACGTAGCCCTCGTCATCAATCTCAACCATGCCCGCAGCGATCTGCGACTGCGGTTCGTGGCCGATCGCGATGAAAGCGCCCTGGGTAGGCAGGATCTGCTCCTCACCGCTCTCAGCGTTGAGCAGCTTGACGCTCTCGAGCGCTCCGTTCTCACCGGCCTCAAAGCTCTCGACCGTGAAAGGCGTCGCCCACTCGATGTTCTCGGTTTCACGCGCACGATCGAGCATGATCTTCGAGGCACGAAACTCGCTGCGCCGATTGACGATCGTCACCTTTGAGGCGAATTTGGCGAGGAACAGCGCCTCCTCCATCGCCGAGTCGCCGCCGCCGACGATGATCGTCTCTTTGTCGACAAAGAAGGCCGCGTCGCAGGTGGCGCAATAGGAGACGCCACGGCCCGATAGTTCGTCCTCCCCGGGGGCTCCGATCTTCTTGTGCTCAGCGCCCATCGAGAGGATCACCGTGCGTGCTTGATATTCCTGCTCGCCAACCCAGACGCGGTGCACACCTCCGGGCTGATCGGATAGCTCAAGTTTGGTCGCTAGGTCGGTAATGAAACGCGTGCCAAAACGCTCAGCTTGGTCGCGCATTGTCTGCATTAGCTCGGGGCCCTGAATGCCGTCGCGAAAGCCTGGGTAATTCTCAACCTCGGTCGTCTGCTGAAGCAGTCCGCCCCATTGCCAGCCTTCGATTACGAGCGGAGAGAGGTTTGCGCGCGAGGTGTAGAGCGCGGCTGTGTAGCCGGCTGGGCCACTGCCCACAATGATTACGTTCTCGATCTCGGCCATGCTCTTCTCCACTCAGGTCGCAGGGGACTTTACTTTGTATAGCGTAGCCGCTTTATCGCGGCCCTCGTCGCGCCAGCCTTGAACCGTGCGCCGCAGCTGGAAGTAGGCGATAGCGCCAGGAATCGTCGGCAGCCAGAATGAGAACGCGCGGTAGCTCAGGACGGCGACGATCGCCAAGCTGCTGGGAACACCGAAGGCAATCAGCACGCCGATCATGCCACCCTCAACGCCGCCGATCCCACCGGGAAGCGGCAGCAGGTTGGCAAACATGCCGATGTAATACGACATCACCAATACGGCGAACGGAGGCGGGTCACCGAATGCGTGGAAGGCCGCCCAGAGCGTGAAAATGTCGAAGTACCACCAGATCACGGCACCGAAGACCGCGCCGTCTCGCTCGCGAATAATCACCAAGGCCTCGCGAACACCGACCGCAAGCGCATCGGGAACCGGCGCTAGCTTTGTGACCAACCGCCCGAACCACCCCGAATCCTCGGCCCAGCGCTCAATCCGATGGTCAATCTGCTCGGGGATCAAAGTGGCGGCCAGCGCAAGGAGTATTACTAACCCGCCGATGATCGCCGGCACCATCGTTAGCGCAAAAACTCGGCTGCCGTTGAACGCACCGACGTAGAGGCCGACCCCGGCAATCAGCAACGTGAACATGTAGACCGCGTAGAGGATTACGTACTGAGCGATCATCCTCGTTGCAACGGTGCGCCCGGGCATTCCCGAACGGCGCAGCGCCCAAGCCGTAAGAATTGCACCACCCGCGCCCGCGGCAGCGAAGAGCCTCGCGGCGACCAGTCCGGCCATCGTGATCTGGTAACTCACACGCCAGCTGATCCGTGTGCTGCCACGCACAAATACTCCGCGGAAGAGCCAGATGTAACCGCCGAACGAAATCAGCTCAAAGATCGCGCATACGATCAGCCACTTCGGGTCGCCGTCCTGAATTCGATCCCAAGTCTTGTTGATGCCGGCGATCTGCGGAAGACCGAAGTAGAGAAATACAACTATCGCGAGCGCGAAAAAACCCCCAAGGAATAGGTGACGGCGAGAGAGGCGCCGCGTTGGCATCTGCTCGTCGTCACCGACATTGGGGACTAGCGCGTCAACCTCGCTCTGAGGCAGCTCCATCAGGCTCCTTGGGCACGATGCTCAAGGCCTTGAACCAGTCTTGAGAACCCCTCCGCTAGAGGAGCCAGCCGTGGGGCCGCAGTGCGGAGCCCCTCAACGAGCGCGAGCCCTGCCAGCAGGTCAATCACATAATGCTCACCCAAATAAACGAGGGCAAAGCCGAGCGTGCCAGCGTAGACCCAACCGATAGTGCCCTCAGCGCGGCCCACGTCGGAAAGAACGTGGGCGGACATCACCGATGTTGCGAAATGGAGCGAGGGCATTGCGGCCAATGGATTACCAGCCAGACCATCGTAAAGCGTCGGCCAGCGGCCACGCCAGAACTGTTCGCCGTAATCAACCATCATCCGTCGCAGCTCAAGATTGGTGCGCGCTACGTCGCCACCGAGGCGACCTTTTTGGGCTGCATACCAAGGCGGCGCTGTGGGCACGAGCCAGTAACCGATCAAGCCCAGGTCAAAGGTCCCGTAGATCATCGCGGCCGCTCGCGGGAACTGCTCTCGACGCCGAAGAAATACGTACGCGACCGTTGCGTGGGGAACGAGGAACCAGACCCAGTGGGCCCAGACGAGAAGCTTCTCCGGCGGACGGATGTGACCTGGATCGGCAAGCGCTCGCTGGAAGCGAACACCAGGTAGTTCACCGAGCCCGAGCAGCCGGTCGACCTTGACCGGGTAGTCGACAAAGGCTCGTCGCTCTAACTCGTCGGGGTCGTCGGCGGGCATCTCATAGGTCGCGAAGTAGGCCCACATCTGAAGTATTGAGACGGCAATATCGCGCTTGGGTGAACGCGGCGCCGCGACACAGAGCGCTACCGGGGCGCTCCAAGCAGAGGCCAGTACAACCGCCTTGGGAATCTTCACCCGCCGGCGCAAAAGCGGTGCGGCAACTCCGACGGCAACCGTTGCCAATGCCGCTATTCGCAGGGCTTTCGAGGGACTCAAGGTTGGCGCAGTATACGGTTGCACCGTGCAGCTAGGCGGGCAAACAATCGCAGTGACCGGCGCAGGCGGCTTCATCGGAGAGGCTCTTTGCCGAAGGCTGGCCGACGACGGTGCCCAGGTAGTCGGGGTCGACGTTCGTGCCGATAGGCGCGCCGATGTCGAGGCAAGCGGTGCCCGTTTCGTCATCGCCGACGTGCTTGACGCGGACGCAATGGCCGCGGCACTGAGCGGCTGCGATGGACTGATTCACACCGCCGCGATCGTGGGCGACTGGGGCTCGATGGAACAGTTCATCGAGGTCAATGTGCGAGGAAGCTGCACCGTCTTCGACGCCGCGGAGGCGGCCGGGATCAAACGGATCGCACATCTCTCGTCGGTCGCTAGCTGGGGGTACGAATTCAGCAGCGACCTCGAAGAGGATGCTGCGCCGCGAGTCAGTGGCGCTCCCTACGCCGACACAAAGGCAGCCTCTGACTACCTCGCGCTGCGCCGTGGCGCGGCCGTAGTAAGACCAGGCGATGTATACGGCCCCGGCTCAGTTCCATGGGCGATACGTCCGATCGAAGCGCTCCGCAGCGGCACATTTGCGCTACCGGGCAAGGGCGACGCGCTGATGACACTGGTTTACATCGACGACCTCGTCGACTGCATCATCCGGGCGCTCACGACCGGGGCAGCCTCCGGCCAGGCAGTCACGGCCTGGGACGGTGTGCCAGTAACAACCTCTGAGTTCTTCGGTCGCTATGCGCGAATGCTCGGTCAGGAGAAGGTTCGCACTGCGCCGGCACCGCTGATCGAAGCCGTCGCGTTGGCTACGGAAGCGATCGCGAAGCTTCGCGGCACACAGCCGAGCGTCAGCCGCGAAGCAATCCGATATGTCTCACGGCAGGCCGTCTATCCAAATGCGCGAGCCCGCGAGTTACTCGGCTGGGAACCGAAGGTTGGATTCGACGAGGGAATGCGGCGGACTGAACTTTGGCTGCGCGCAGAGGGGCTTCTTGGTTAGAGGCCATCGCCGCAGGCGCGAACAAACGCGCCGACCACAGGGCTGCTCGGGTCGGCCTCCGGATGCCACTGCACGCCGAGCACGAAACGACGATCCTCCATCTCGATCGCTTCGGGAAAGTCGTCGTCTATTGCCCAGCCCGTAACGGAGAGTCCATCTCCGACGCGATCGACGCCTTGATGGTGATGCTGCATCGCAGAGTGGAGAAGTTCGCCAGCGACCGTCGCGGCCAGCGAGCCTTCGGCCAAACGCACGTCGTGCTCACTGCCCTCGAATGAGCCAGGGTTTGGGCGGTGGTAAGAGGGCAGGTCCTGAATGAGTGTCCCTCCGCACGCAACATTCAAGAGCTGCATGCCGCGACAGACAGCCAACAGCGGCAGGTCGAGTTTGAGCGCTGCTTTGATCAGCGCCAGCTCGCTCTGATCACGCTCGATCCGCGAACCCTCATGCTCCGCGGCCGCCTGTTGGCCATAGAGCGACGCGTCGACGTCGGGGCCGCCGGTCAGCAACAAACCATCAACGGCAGCGAGAACCTGATCCGCACCGCCCTCCGCGAACGATGCATCAGGGGGAAGCAGCAGCGCAAAGCCGCCCGCTCTCTGAACTGCCTCGACGAAGATCTGCGGCACCAGCGCGGCCTCGGTATCCCAAAGGCTCCAGCGAGCGCGCTCAACGTAGGAGCTAATCGCGATCAGTGGTCGTCTGTCGGCCATCGGCGCAAGGCTAGAGCCACAGCCCGATTCCTGCTTCGAGTACATAGGATGCGCGGATGGACAAGTTTGAGATCGAGACTGAGTTTGAGACCGTGAATCTGCTCCGCGCTGGCGCCGCGGCGAAGATCGAACTAAACCGGCCCGATTCGCTAAACGCTTGGAATGGCCAGATGAGCAGCGATCTGTTCGCCGCCTACGAGACCGTCCGCGACGACGACGAGATCCGTGCCGTCGTTATTGGAGCTACAGGTCGAGCCTTCTGCTCGGGCGCCGACCTCAAGGACGGCGCTGCCGGCGGCATGACAAAAGAAGATGGGCGCCCCGACCTTGAGCGCGCCCTACACGAGCGCTACCACCCGGTGATCACGGGACTGCGCCGGCTGCCGAAGCCGGTCATCAGCGCCGTGCAAGGGCCTTGCGTAGGAGTCGGCCTCTCGTTGGCACTCTGCGCCGACCTCGTCTACGCAACTGAGAACGCCTACTTCCTGTTGGCCTTCGTCAACATCGGCCTCGTCCCCGACGGCGGATCGTCAGCCTTCATCCCGGCACGAATCGGGCTCGCGCGGGCGACCGAGATGGCGATGCTCGGTGAACGTGTAGACGCCACCAAGGCAGCGGACTGGGGTCTCATTAACGGCGTCTTAGTTGCTGACGAGTTCGACCGATCAATCGAGTCGCTGGCCGAACGTCTCGGCAATGGACCGACCCGCTCGTACTCCGGTTCAAAGCGGCAACTGAACAATTGGATTTTCGGTGCGCTTGACGATCAGCTAGCGCTAGAAGCATCGATCCAACAGGAGATGGCGAGCAGCGCTGACTTCGCAGAAGGAGTGCTCGCATTTGTCGAAAAGCGAGAGACTTCTTTCACTGGGCGCTAAGGCGCGCTTCCTCCCGTCCGAATCCTTTATAGGATTGCCTTCTCCCGTGAGCCCTTCGAATCTTTTCCGCCCAACCAGGAACAGCGTCCTCTTCGGGCTCGTCCTAATAGCCGCGTTGCTGGTTCCGGCGTCGTCCTCCTTCGCCGATTTGATCGCACCCCAATCGGGTGGCGGGTCTCCGAACGCAGAAGGCATCCGTTCGCTGTACCTGTGGATCTTCGGACTCGGCTGCATTGTCTTTTTTGGCGTCGTCGGTCTGCTGATCTGGACGATCTTGAAATTCCGCTCAAGCAAGGGTGCCGTTGCGGTCCGCGTCCACGGCAACAACCGCCTCGAAGTGGGTTGGACGGTTGGCGCCGCCTTGCTGCTCGTACTGATCGCGGTCGTCACCTTCCTAAAGCTCGACCAAATCAAGAACCCACCGAACTCGAGCGCCAACGGGCTCGCGACTCCAAAGAACGTCGCCTTCGCCAACGGTCCGGCGAAACCATCGCTTCCGCCGAACGGCCGCTCGCTCAACATCGACGTCAACGGTCAGCAGTATCTCTGGCGCTACACATATGCCGACACCGACACCAACAACCTCAACAACGTCTTCTCCTACGAACAGATGGTCGTGCCAACCAACACCACCGTCAGCTTGAGCATTCGAGCACTCGACGTTCAACACTCCTGGTGGATCCCTGAGCTCGGAGGAAAGTTCGACGCCGTTCCGGGCTACACGAACTACACCTGGTTCAAGATCTCGGAGCCGGGCGTCTACAAAGGTCAATGCGCGGAGCTCTGCGGCCGGGGGCACGCCACGATGATCGCCTCCGTCAAGGCCGTATCACCGGCTGAGTTCAAGAGTTGGTACGCCGGCCAGAAGACGGCAATCCTGGCTGCTGAGAAAGAGGCTGCCGCGGCCCGAAACAAGCTCGTTGCCAAGGATGCGGCGGCGCTCAAACTGGCGCCGAAGGCCGAAGCGCCCGCTGCTGCGGCTCCTGTCGCGGCAGCAGATGGCAAGAAGATCTTTGTCGCTGGCGTTCCTGCAACCGGTGCCCTCGCCTGCGGCTCCTGCCACACACTTGGAGCCGCAGGCACCAAGGCTGCTGTCGGTCCCAATCTCGACGTAGTCCTGAAGGGGCAGAGCGCGGCGATGATCAAAGCCTCGACTCTCTATCCGAACAAGGTGATCTCGAAGGGTTACGCCGCGAACATCATGCCCGCCAATTACGGCACATCGTTGACGAAAGCCCAGCTTGACGCGCTCGTTCAATACATCGACGAAGCTGTAAACGGAAAGTGATCAGCAGATGACTACTACCACCTCAACCCCGACCAAGCCGGGCATCCCGGAAATCGTCACCAACTCGGCCGCGCCTCGGCCCAGCGGTTGGCTCTCATGGCTCACCAGCACCGATCACAAGCGGATCGGGATCATGTACATCGTCGCCTCTTGGGTTTTTCTTGTTCTCGGTGGCGTAGAAGCGCTGCTGATCCGCCTCCAGCTAGCGGTTCCAGACAACACACTGCTCTCGCCGCAGACCTATAACGCTCTCTTCACGATGCACGGCACGACGATGGTCTTCCTCTTTCTGATGCCGATGATTGCCGGCTTTGCCAACTACCTCGTGCCGCTGATGATCGGCGCGCGTGACATGGCCTTCCCGAAGCTCAACGCGCTCTCGCTCTGGCTCTTTATCGCAGGCGGCATCGTCTTCTATGGGTCTTTGCTTTACACCCCAGCGGAGTGCGGCTGGACCTGTTACGCGCCTCTGTCCGAGACTGCCTTCTCGCCATCCAACGGTGTTGACTCTTGGATCTTCCTCGTCCACCTCACCGGCGTTGCTTCGTTCATCGGAGCGCTCAACATCTTCGTCACGATTACCAACATGCGCGCGCCAGGGATGAGCTGGGGCCGCGTTCCGCTCTTCGTCTGGACGATGCTGACGCAGGCGATCCTGCTGATCATCTCAATCCCAGTGATCGCCGGAGCGGTAACACTGCTGCTTACCGACAGGCACTTTGGCACCCACTTCTACGACCCGACCAACGGCGGTTCGGCGCTGCTCTGGCAGCACCTTTTCTGGTTCTTCGGTCACCCTGAGGTTTACATCCTCGTGCTGCCGGGATTTGGCGTCATCTCGGAGGTCCTCCCTGTCTTCTCTCGCAAGCCGATCTTCGGTTACAAGGCGATCGTCGCAGCGACGCTCGGAATCGCCGTGATCGGCACGCTCGTATGGGCGCACCACATGTTCACGGTGCCGCTGCCGTTCTTCCTGCTGGTCTTCTTCATGCTCGGCACCTACTTGGTCGCGATTCCAACCGGCGTCAAGATCTTCAACTGGATCTTCACGATGTGGCGCGGTTCGATCGAATTCCCGGTCGCGATGCTCTACTCGATCGGCTTCCTTGCGACCTTCCTGCTCGGCGGCATCACGGGCATCTTCCTCGCCACCTTCCCGGTCGACTGGCAGCTCCACGACACCTACTTCGTCGTCGCCCACTTCCACTACACGATCGTCGGCGGCGCCGTCTTCGCGATGATGGCCGGGCTCTACTACTGGTTCCCGAAGATGACAGGCCGGATGCTGAACGAGAAGCTCGGCAAGGTCAGCTTTGTGCTGACGCTCGGCGGCTTCTGGATTACGTTCCTGATTCAACACTCGGCCGGTCTCAGCGGGATGCCGCGGCGCGTCTACGAATACGCAGACGTCAACAATCTCGGCACCTACAACATGATCTCGACGATCGGCTCCTTCATTCTCGCGCTTGGAGTGCTGCTGACGATCATCAACGTCGTCCAGAGCCTCCGGAGCGGCGCCAAGTCCGGCCCTGACCCGTGGCGCGGCAACACGCTGGAGTGGTTCACTCCCTCTCCTCCCCCTGTCAACAACTTCGACGTCGTGCCACGCGTGCGCTCGGTTGAGCCGATGCAGGACATCCGGCGCCAAATTGAGCGTCAAGGCCGCGTTGGCGAAGAGGCCGGCGTAGCGGCCGGAGATTAAGACACCGCGATGCCACAGGTTGTAACAGGCAACAGCGGCGTAGCCGCTGCGATCGCGCCGTCGGCTGCGCGCCAGCGCGTCAACGATTACGTCGCGCTCACGAAGCCGAAGGT
>JANRFB010000030.1:0-21616 GCA_030725785.1 Solirubrobacteraceae bacterium | reverse complement strand
CCTCACTTCTGGGCGCTCAGCCTGCTGATGAAGGATGACTACAAGGCGGCGGGAATTCCAATGCTGCCGGTGGTCCGCGGCGAGGACGAGACGCGGCGGCAGATCCTGCTCTATTCGATCCTGCTCTACGCCGTCTCGCAGCTTCCGTTCTGCGCCGGTGGCCTCGGCGTTCCTTACCTGATCGTCTCGCTCGGCCTCGGCTTGACGCTGATCGTCATGGCTTGGCAACTCCGGCGCCGAGCAGACCGTGCCTCGGCCCTGAAGCTCTACCTCTTCTCACTGGTCTACCTTGCCGCCCTCTTCGCAGCAATGGTCGCCGACGTTTGGCTGTAAGCTTCAGTACTCAAACCATGGACAAAAACCTCGCAAGAAAAAACAACCGGGCCGGACTGCTGATCACCGCGATCGGCTTTGTCATGTTTGGCCTCTCCTTCGTCGCCGCCGCCCTTTACGTCTCATGAGCGAGCAAGAGCAGAACGCTGAGCCGGCCGGCGAGAAGATCCGCCTCCCTGGCGGCAGCCTTCAGCCGGTTCTGATCGCCGTAGGCCTCTCATTGCTCCTAATCGGCGTACTTGACTTGTGGTACCTGAGCGTGATCGGCCTCTTGATCATGGTCGCGGCGATTTACGGCTGGATCCGTGACGCAGTTCGCGAGCACGGCGAGCTACCGAGCGGCCACTAACTCTCTTCGGCTACCGCCGGGGTGCCTACGCTCGCCGCGGCCGAAGCAATCTCGACGTAGCAGCGCACGAGATCGCGCATCGACAACATGCCGGCCAGTTCGCCGCCGCTGACGACGACCAGGTGCCGAAAGCCGTGGAGCACCATCGCTTCAGCGGCATCGTCGAGCGACCAGTCCGGCGAGGCAAAGATCACGTCACTGGCCATGTGCGCTTCGACCAGCTCCTCGTCGGGCGATTCGCCTGCGCCGAGCGACAGCATGATGTCGCGTTCAGTGATGATTCCGGGCCCCGGGCGCTCCGGGTCGTGAACTACGGCCGAACCGATGTGCCTCGCCGCCATCAGCGTCGCGACCTCGCGCAGCGTGTGGCCTGGGCCAACTGTCAGAACCGATTCACTCATCGCTTCACCGACATGCATCGTCATGGCTCCTCCTCCGAATTCGACGCTGCAACGAACATAACCGCTGCCACCTGCGCTGTAAAGAGCGGCCGCGCACTCGGCGCCGCCTTTGGGCCGAGTAATCCCTTCGCGCTGCAGGCGCGTATTCAATCTACGATGCAACGACAGGCGACCATCGAGCTCCGTTTAGAGCTCTATCAAGAGGTAACTTCAATCGTCGAATTCGAGTACGGCGACGAACTGGCCCTTGACGACCTTGCGCACCGCGTCGCATCGTCGAGGCGCCAGCTTCAGCGCGCCTTCGCAGAGGTCGGCCACACAACTTTTCGCCAGTACCTGACCGCCGTGCGGATGGATCGGGCGGCTGAAATGCTGGCCGGGAGTGAAATGACGGTGCGCGAGGTGGCACACGGCGTCGGCTATCGCCAGCCAGCCCAGTTCGCCAAAGCGTTCCGCCGCAGACACGGCAGCGCACCATCTGACTACCGTGCCCAATCGCGACTGTTCAGCGTTCGTGGCGGCGATTCAGTGCCGATTGCCACAGCCGCTTAGAGCAACTCGGCCGAACAGTCTTCGACGACGATGAGCGGCGACGCGTCGAACCACCCAACCAGCACGCTTGCGTCGCCTGTGACCGGTAATCTTCTCCTTCAATGACCGGTCAATCTCACCGCGGCGCCGTTACCGCAAAGAACTGGATCGTGCTGCTCGCGATCATTGTCGTCGCCTCCGTGATCGGGATCGTTTTCATGCTCGCGCTCAACTGGTTCCCCGAGCAGGGATCTGAGGTTGCTCCCAAGATCGACACCTTCTGGGATGTACTCGTGATCGTCTCCGTGCCGATCTTCGTCGCCGTGACGGCGATGATGCTCTTCAGCATCTGGCGCTGGCGCCAGCGCCCCGGTGAAGAAGACCTCGACGGGCCGCCGATCCACGGAAGCACGAAACTTGAGGTGATTTGGACGATCATCCCGACCGTCATCATCGCTGCGCTCACGACCTACGCAGCGATTCTGCTCGTTGATATTCAGTCTGCGCCGGCAAAGGGAACGCGCGTAGTCAACGTCAACGGCGTCCAATTCGCTTGGGCCTTCGAGACGAAGACGCCCGATGGCCCGGTAAAGACCGAAAAGCTGTACCTCCCGATCAACGAGCCGGTCAAGTTCAATGTCCGCTCGAAGGACGTGATCCACGACTTCTGGGTACCTGCCTTCCGACTCAAGGTTGACGCCGTGCCAGGCATAACGACCACCTACAACTTGACGCCAACAAGACTCGGCACTTTCGACGTTGTCTGCGCCGAACTCTGCGGCCTCGGACACGCCTACATGCGTCAAACGGTCACCGTCATGACTGCGGAGCGTTACGCGGCCAAGATGGCCGGGCTCGCGAAGGCAGCTGGCACGCCGGTCGCGGCTGCAGGTGGCGGGGTCGGCAAGTAGATGCTCGTTTCCGGCGATACGACGATGTTCGAGTCCAACGGCGCCAAGACGATGACAAAGTCACAGCTTGAAGCGCTAGTCAAATACATTGACCAGAGCTTGCACGGAAAGGGTTAACTGATGGCCTCGAAGATTCGACAGCCGGGCTGGTATAGGGCGCTTGCCTTTTCAATCCTTGGCGTCCTCGTCTGCCTTGGCCTCAGCACTGGACTGCGCGCAGCTTTCGCTGTCGATCCTGTCTATGACGGCGAGGCGGTCCTCCAGATTTCGCTGCTCATGGTGCCGCTCTTCTTCCTCGGTGGCATTGGCTGCTTCGACTATTGGCTGCGCTGGGCGAGCGGCCGTAAGGTCGTTGACGATCACGCCGACCACGGCGCAAAGAGCTGGCGCGACTACTTCAAGGTCAATACCGACCACAAAGTAATCGGCATCCAATACATCTGCGTCTCTTTCATCTTCATGTTCATCGGCGGACTGATGGCAATGCTGGTGCGAGCTGAGCTGGCCGCCCCAGGGCGCCAGTTCGTTGATCCGAACACCTACAACGGCATCTTCTCGGTCCACGCGACGCTGCTGATCTTCCTGTTTGTAATCCCTGTCTTCGCCGGCATCGCCAACTACGTGATTCCGCTGATGATTGGCGCGCCGGATATGGCCTTCCCGCGCCTCAACGCTCTCTCGTTCTGGATGCTGCCGGTAGCCGGCGTCATGATGCTGCTCTCCTTTCTCGCACCGGGCGGCTCGTTCGCTGCCGGTTGGACCGCCTACGCGCCGCTCTCTGTCGACGCTCCCATAGGGCAAGCTTTCTTCACGATCGCGGTTCAGTTTGCCGGCGCTTCCTCAATTGCAACGGCGCTCAACTTCCTCGTGACGATCATCACGATGCGTGCGCCCGGAATGACCTTTTTCCGTATGCCACTCTTGGTTTGGGCAAACTTCTCGACGTCTCTGCTCGTCGTAATCGCAACGCCGTTTATCGCCGCATCACAGTTCATGGTGATTCTCGACAGAGCCCTTGGCTTCAACTTCTTCAACCCGGCCAACGGTGGCGACGTGTTGATGTATCAGCACGTCTTCTGGTTCTATTCGCACCCGGCTGTCTACATCATGATGCTGCCGGGCTTTGGCATCATCAGTGAGGTCTTAGCGACGAGATCACGAAAGCCGGTCTTTGGCTACCGAATGATGGCGTTCTCACTGCTCGCGATCGTGCTGCTCGGCTTCACCGTCTGGGCCCACCACATGTTCGTCTCCGGAATGTCCGACTGGATACGAATACCGATGATGATTACGACAGCGATCATCGCGATTCCAACTGGGATCAAGATCTTCTCTTGGGTCGCGACGCTCTGGCGTGGCGTGCTGAAGATGGACACGCCGATGCTCTGGGCCACCGGCTTCATTGCGATGTTCACGCTCGGCGGGATTTCGGGCGTGATGCTCGCAATGGTTCCGCTCGACATTCACGTCAGTGACACCTACTTCATCGTCGCGCACATCCATTACGTCCTTTTCGGCGGCTCACTCTTCACGATTTACGCCGGAATCTACTTCTGGTTCCCGAAGATGACGGGGCGGATGTTCAACGAACGGCTCGGCAAGATCCACTTCTGGCTGACGTTCATTTTCTTCAACATCACCTTCGCGCCGATGCACTTGATCGGCGTTCAAGGGATGCCTCGACGCGTGTCCGATTACGCCGAGCAGTTCGCAACCTGGAACCTGATCATCTCGGTCGCCTCGTTCGTCGTCGGCTTCTCGACGCTGATCTTCCTCTACAACATGATCGTCTCGTGGCGCACCGGGCCGAAGGCCGGCGCGAATCCATGGAACTCGTTGACAATTGAGTGGCAGGTGTCGTCACCGCCGCCAATTTTCAACTTCGACGCGATTCCATCGGTAGTCGGGGGGCCTTACGAGTACGGCGTCCCGGGAGCTGTGCACGCTGTGTTTGAGGACGCCAAGACGAAGCCTGTACCGGTTGGCGCAGGCGCAGGCGCGGACGAGGCAGGCTAAACCAATGCGGACGATCCTAGTAGTCGCCAATGAGACGTTGGCCGGTGGCCCTTTGCTCGAGCGTGCGCGCGCTGAAGCGGCTTCAGGCGACCTTCGCGTCGTCCTCTGTGTTCCCCGCCGCGCCGCAACGCACGGGAACTTCAATTACGCCGACAACGTTTTCGAAGCGGCGCAGGTTCGCGTTGATCTCGCCCGCGGCGTCCTGCGCGAAATTGGCATTGATTGCATCGGCGAGGTCGGCGATCCCGACCCTTACGCAGCGACAATCGACGCAATCGCGGAATACGACCCCGATCTAATTCTGATTTCGACCTTGCCGGAAGGTGAGTCAGGGTGGCTAGCCAATAGCGTCGTTGAGCGCGTCAGCAACGCCACCGAGATCCCCGTCGAGCACATTGTCTCAGAGCAGAGTGCCGGCTCACCTTTCGACGTAACGCTGGTCGTCGCGAACCGGACCACCAACAATGATGCGCTGATCAGCGAGCTCCAAACACTTGTCACCAGCGAGCCAGCAGGGCGCGAGCGACTCTTTGTCTTTCTAGTACCGACCGAGGGTGGCGACGGCCTGGCCGCAAAGCGCGCGCGTGCCCGCCTCACGCAAGTCGTTGAGCGCGCGCAGGCGCAAGGGATGTCCGCGGCCGGCCTAATCGGCGACCCGGACCCTTACACCGCGACGATGAACGCGCTCGCCTTTTTCGACGTTGACGACATCGTCATCTCGACCTACCCGCAGACGCGGTCTGGATGGCTCCGTGCCGACCTGATCGAGCGCGTCAAGAAAGCCTCTGGGCTCGCCGTTGACCACATCGTCGCCGAACCGGCATCCGTGCGAAGCGGAGCCTAAGGAGATACTGATGGAAGCCGCCTCAATCCCAAGCACTGTCAGCCACGACGGAGAGCATCACCACGGGCCCCCGATCGCCAATCAGAGCTCACGGGTAAATTCAGAGGTGCTCGGGATGCTGCTCTTCATCATCTCCGAGATCATGCTCTTCGGAGCCTTTTTTGCGGCCTACTTCTTCATCCGCGTTGTCTCCGCCGATGGCTGGCCTCCAGGAGAAGGACTGCCGGTCGCGGTAGCTGGAATTAACTGCGCGATTCTGCTGTCGTCTTCGGTGACGATGCACTGGACCGATGTTTCTGCCAAGCGCGGCAACCAGACGGCAATGCGCGTCGGCATTATCACCACTTTGTTACTCGGCCTGACCTTCCTTTTCATCCAGATAAACGAATATCTGCACCTCGGCTTCACGCCGGAAACGAGCGCCTCGGCCTCCGTATTCTTCGGTTTGACTGGGCTCCACGGCGCGCACGTCGTAATTGGGCTTCTGCTGCTCTGGATGTCAGCGGTCCGGATTTTCAAGGGTAAAGTTGGCCCCGATAACCACCGAGGCCTCGAAATTCCAGGCATCTACTGGCACTTCGTCGATGCAATGTGGATTGTCGTCTTCACGACGATCTACGTGCTTTAACCGACGCCACGGTGGCCGAGCAGCCGCGAGATCCGCAGAAGACCTCTGCAGATGCCTCTAACGATGAGAACCGCGCTCCACGGATCCTTGAACCCGTCCGCACCGAGTCAGGCGCCTTTAAGGCCCTGGTGTGGGTTGTCGGCGGTTGCCTCTTGGTGATCGCCGTAGCCGTCGTGGCGCGCGCGCTGTAGCTGACTGCGCAGGGTCTAACGGACCGTAAGCTCGCCGACCATGCCGGCCTCGCGATGGCCTGGCACTGAGCAGAAGTAGACGAACTTCCCCGCCTTAAGCGTGCCTGCCGCTTTCGCCACACCGTTCTTAATCACAGGCGTCTGGATTGGTGTGTCTTCGATAACAACGTTGTGCGGGACGCCCGACTTGTTTGGCATCTCCAGCTTGATCGGGCCAGGAGTCGCGGTCGCAGTCGATTCGACATAGAGCAGCTGTCCATTCGGATCGGCTGAAATTGAGAGCAGCCCATTCTTAGCCACAGCCGGTTTGCCGCCACCGGCCGGCGCGACGGCGCTAGCGAGCAGGCCAACATCCTTGCCTGGTTTCCCGGCGACAGTTGAAACGTAAGCAGCGACATCGGTGGCGTCTTGACCGGTGACCAGATTGGCCGGCATCGGCGCGTTCTTGTTCGGGTAGAGAATCTGGCCGTAGACGACGCCGCGAATCCCCTCGTCACCCCAATTCTCTTGCCGCGCGCTAGAGAAAGCCTCGTCCAGGTTTGGCCCGGAAACGCCTTTGGAACCGGCGCGCGCCATCACGTGGCAAGCGCCGCACTTCTGAACGAAGAGCTGCTTGCCGTTGACGAGGTTTGCGCTGTCTACGGAGCCGGAATCATTGGTGCAACCAGCGAAGGCCACTACCACGCCGGCGGCAAGGGCCAAGCTGAGCGCGCCGCGCCAGCGAAGATTTCGTCGTTGCTCAATCATCAAGCGCCATATTACCGAGAACCGAGGACTGCAGAGCGCTGCTCCGCGCCTAGATGTCGACCACCGAGCCGGCGCAGCAAGCGGCCGCAGAGCCCGATAGGATGAAGCAATGGAACCGGCACAGCGATACCGACTGCGTGAGCCCTCTTCGGGCCGCGAAGTGATCCTTGAAGCAAAGCCTGATGTGATCTATCGCGATCAGAGCACTGGCGAGGAACTTGAGGTAGTGGGCGAGGTTCTGCCGCTTGCGCCGTCCGAGTCGAAACTGCCATGGGCCGTAGAGAACCTGCGCTTTTGCAACCACTGCCGTGCAATGGCTCAGCGTGATCTGAACGAATGCCCCACCTGCGGCCGCCGTATGGCGCCTCCAGCCTGATCAGTCGCTACCGTTAGGTGCATGCGTTCAATCTTTGTTGTTTCCAGCTGCGCGTTGGCTTTCACCTGCGCGCTGGGTGTTTCCGCTTGTGGCGGCGATAGTCGTCCTTACGATCAAATCCCAACTTCTACGCCAGCTCTTGTACCGCCGGCTGATGCCAACGACGTAGCCAGCGGCACCGGCGCTACTACAACGACGCCGACGACGACAACCGACACGACTGGGTCGACCGATACCGGTGGCGCCGATACCGGTGGCACCAGCGGCGATACAGGCGGCGATACGGGCGGCGGTACCGGTGGCGACACTGGCGGCGATACGGGCGGCGGCGGCACACCAGCCGACACCGGCGGAATCACCCCTGAGTGATCCTGCTGCCGGGCACTCCAGCCCGGCGCAGTGCCAGACGAATGCAGCTTTGAGCCGATGCCGGAGAACGGCTCGGGAGCGGTTCTCTCTCAGCTAACGACCGCGCCGGCGCCTACGGGTCAGGGACGATCTGTGCGCTGTAGGTGATCCGCGCGGTTGTGTACTTGCAGTAGTAGTCGGAGAACTGCTTGACCGCCAGCTGCGACGTTTGACCCTGCGTGTCTTCACACTGGCTCTTGCCGCGCGAGGCGTTCCACACGGTGGAGCTGTCGAGGCCGGTGGCTAGCGCTGGAGCCCACGTCGGGACTGTAAGCGCGACGATCTGACCCTTCTTGACCCAGATTGAGCGCTGCAGCGCAATCTGAACAGTGCGACCGAAGTAAGGCTTCAGCTTCACCAGTTCGCCTTGACGCGCGACGACAGCGCCGTTCTTCGCTTTTGGAGTCTTCTTCGACTTCTTCGTGACTGAAAGAATCGTTAGCTGCGCGGTAGCTTCGCCTCCGAGCTTGGAGTCGAAAAACTTGATCTGCGTCGCTGTCGGCTTGCCGAGGGAGATGGTCCAAGCAACGATCCGACCGTTGCGACTAACGACCATCGGTGACTTTTTTGTGCCGCTGCGCGCTTGGTAGCCGGTGGTACGGCTGATCGCGTAGCACGGCGTACCTGGGCATCCAGGCTTCAAGGTTGTGTCAAACGCCCCGAGATCGATCATCTTTGCGGACGCGATTCCCGGCGCGGCCAAAGCGAACGCGCTGAGTAGTACGAGCAGGGGAAGTAGTCGTTTGTGCATACCTACATCTAAGCGTAACTACGCAGGAGATGAGCCGGTTCAGCCCCCCATTCCGGCGCATATGCCGTACCTATGGGCTATTTCGCCCCAATCCGTGCACGATTTGTGACGCCTGGCGCCGTTCAGTCGCCGCGCAGAACCCGTGCGGCCTCGGCTATCGCATCGGCGCTACCGGCGGCCGGTAGCCAAGGAAGCTGGAGCGGGTCGCCTTCGTAGCGAGGGATCACGTGGATGTGAAAGTGAAAGACGGTCTGCCAAGCATGCGGCTGGCAGGAATTGAGCAGGTTAACCCCGTCCGCCCCCAGCCGATCGCGAGCAAGCAGTGCAGCCCGCTGAGAGGCAGCTACGCAGGCCTCTAGGTCGAGCGTAGAAATTTCGTAGAGGTCGCTGGAATGCTGGCGCGGAATAACGAGCGCGTGGCCGCGCGTTGCGGGGCTGATATCCATGAAGGTGATGGTTCGCTCGTCCTCGTCTATTACCTCGGCTGGAATCTCGCCGGCGACGATTGAACAGAAGAGACAGTCGGTCATTGCCCAAAGCGTAACCTCTGGGGGTGTCTATGAGCCACCAAGCTGAGCTGGATGCACTCGCGCGCGACCTGATCGGCGAGCTTGCAGCATTCGATCGCCCCTCTGCATCCGACGGTGAGCAGCGCGCCGCGGAGATGATCACAGCGCGGCTGGAGAGTGAAGGCTGCAGCGCCGAGATTGAGTGCGAACAGGCCCACGGAACGTACTGGTGGCCTCTTGGCCTACTGACGCTCGCCGCCGGGCTAGTGTCGCTGAAAGGCTCGCGGTTACTGAGAACAGCTGTCGGTGGGTTCACCGCTGCAGCCTTGGCCGACGACATCAGCGGCGGTAGCCAATGGTTCCGTCGCGCCGCTCTCCCCCAGCGTGACACCTGGAATGTCGTCGCTGAGACCGGAGACCGAAACGCGGAGCGAACGATCGTCTTCGTCGCCCACCACGACGCAGCCAACTGGAGCCTGCTTTTCGCACCTCAAATCCCAGAGTTCTTCGGTGAACGCTTCCCGAAGCAGCTAGAGCGCTCGCATACGACGCCGCCAATTATGTTCCCTGTCTTTGCGGGTCCGCTGCTTGCGCTGCTCAGCGGGATCACAGGCTCAAAGCTGCTGCGCCGAGCGGCAGCGGTGCTCTCGCTGGGCAGTGCACTGAGCTTCGCCGAGATCGGTTCGCGCTCCGTCGTCCCGGGCGCGAACGACAATCTCAGTGGTGTCGCCGTATTGGTTGGCCTTGCGCGACTGCTGCGAGAGCGGCCGGTGGAAGGCATCCGCGTCCTACTGGTTTCAACCGGCTCCGAGGAGTCGTTCATGGAAGGAATGCGTGGCTTTGCCAAACGTCACTTTGGCTCTCTACCGATTGGATCGACGAAATTTGTCTGCATAGACAGCGTCGGCTCGCCAACGCTGATGCAGCTCGAAGGCGAGGGGATGCTCTGGATGGCCGACTACGACGAGCAATTCAAGTCCGAACTATCGCGCGCCGCGACCGAGATCGATCTGCCACTCGTGCGAGGGCTGCGCTTTCGTAACGCGACCGACGCGCTGATCTCGCTACAGGCTGGGTACCAGACGCTGATGCTCGGTTCGATCTCTCGTTACAAGGCTCCTTCCAACTACCACTGGCCTACCGACACGGCTGAAAATGTTGACTATTCAAGCGTTGTTGACGCCACTCGGCTGTGCGAGCAACTGCTGCGCAACGAAGCAGCTCGAGCACAGGGTCACGACTAGCTATCAACGCTGATTAGGGCCCGCGCGAGCTCGATGGCGGCCGCTTGATCGGAGACCGTGCCGCAATACTGTGCCTCGGCGATTGCCTCGAGCAAGCTGCCTAGCAACGGCCCGTGCTCGATGCCAAGTTCGCTAGCCAGGCGGTCGCCCCGAACCAGCGGCTCCGGTGGCCCGTCGGCGCGCCAGCGCAGCGCCTCCGTCAACACTTCGAGCGCTAGCTGCTGATGAGCCGTGATCGCCTGCTCAGCCTTGCGGCCTCTGGTCGCAAGGCGATCGACCAGTGACAGCAAGGTCACATCTACCTCAACCGGCTGGCAGCTAGTCAGATAGAGGTAGAGCGCCTCTGGGGTAAGCGGTTGCTCGTGGACCAGGAACCCAAGACGGAGATGCTCAAGCGTCAACTTTGAGACGTGCGCTCTCAGCTTCTCGCTGGCCTTGAGCCGCTCGAGGATCACGCGCGACTGCTCAGCACCTTCGGCGGCATGGCCGGGGAACCCGATCCGGCCGTCATCAAACTGGGCCCGTGTCTGCGGCTTGGCGATGTCGTGGAGCAGCGCCCCCCAGCGCAATCCCCCTCCGCGGCTGAGGCCATCGGCGAGCGGCTCGGCAAGAACCACCGCTACGGCCGCCCCATCAAGGTCACCGAAGAGTGCGGCTGGATCATGCTCCAGATCTATCGCGAACTGCAGCACCTCGAGAGTGTGCTCGTAAGCGTCGAGGTGGTGATAGACGTTCTGTTCGACCCCCTGAAGCTCGAGAAGTTCGGGCAACACCGCCGCGCTAGCGCCGATCTCGTCGAGCAGGCGAACACCGCTCACGGCTTGGCTTGAAGCGAGAATCAGGTTCAGTTCGGCGAAGATCCTCTCCCCGGCGACCTCAGTTAGCTCGCCCGGCTGCGCCTGCGCAGCAGCGAGAGTCTCGGCCTCAATCTCAAAACCGAGCTCAGCAGCGAAGCGGGCGAGCCTTACGCATCGAAGCGGATCGGCAGCGAAGGCCTGCGCGCCAGCCATCCGAAGCAGGCCGCGTTGGAGGTCTTCGATGCCACCGGTCGGGTCGACCATCTCGCCGCCCGCGAGCGGCTCCGCAATCGCGTTGATCGTTAGGTCACGGGCGCGCAGATCGGCCTCAAGCGTTGCCCCCTGCAGCGGCGTGCAGTCGATTTGCCACTCGCCCTCAGCGCCGTGAACGCGCCAAGCGCCAAACTGCTCTGACAGCGCGAACACAGCGGCGCCTGCTGGCGCCGCCGCGCGCAGCGCGCGCGCTACCGCTTCGCTGTCGCCGTCGATGATCAGGTCTAGGTCGACCGCACCGCCACGCGGCTGCGCACCGGCAAGTCTGTCGCGAACCGAGCCACCAACGACCCAAATGCCCTCAGTCGGCACTGCTGCTCTTGCGAGCTCCAAGAGCTCCGACTCTTTGGTGCTCATCGGCCCTCGACCTCGCTGCCAACGTAGCGGCGCTCGACGCGGGCGCTGATTGCGGTGACGATCTCGTAGTTGATCGTGCCGGCAAGGCGCGCAAGTTCCTCGCTGGAGATTCGCTCGGCGCCATCTGCACCGATCAGCGTCACGCGGTCTCCAGGTTCGACCCCACCGCCGTCGGCGCCGAGGTCGACCGTGATGTTGTCCATGCTGACGTTGCCAACGACCGCGAAGCGGCGGCCGCCGATAAGAACCTCGCCGTTGTTTGAGAAGCCTCGCCTCCAACCGTCTGCGTAGCCGATCGGCACGGTCGCGATTACCGTTGGTGCCTGAGCAATGAAACTGCGCCCGTAGCCGCTGCTCTGGCCGGCATCGCTGCGCTCAGCGCGGGCGACATAAGACTCGAGGCGTAGCGCCGGCTCAAGCCCTTGCGCCGCTGGATCGTCGCCGAATGGATCGAGCCCGTAGCAGGCTACCCCGGGGCGAACGAGGTCAAAATGCGAAGCGTCGTCGCGCAACAATGCAGCGCTGTTTGCGGCGTGGCGAATCACCCCGGGCGTCGTTGCGACGATCCGATCGCTCCACTCCCTAAAGGCCTCAAGCTGGCTACTGAAGAAGCGGTCGCCGATCTCATCGGCGGTCGCGAAGTGGGTCATCAGTCCAACGAGATCCAGTGACGGCTCGTCTTCGGCGCGCGCTGCCAAGCGCGATGCCAGCTCTACGTCGCGCGTGCCCAGTCGGCCCATTCCGGTATCGAGCTTGATGTGCACGCGGCCGCCGCCGAGTGCAGAGAGCCCCGTCAAGAAGTACTCGCTCCAGGCGACGACGTCGGCTTTCGCGGCCACCGCGATCTTCAGCTCGGCGTCGGTCAGCGCTCCCATCACGAGGACCGGCAGCTCGAGCCCTTCTGCGCGCAGCTCCCGCGCCTCGGGCGCCGTCGCGACCGCCAGCCAAGTGGCGCCAGCGCGAATCGCTGCGGCAGCTACTTCAGTTGCGCCGTGACCGTAGCCATCGCCTTTGACAACGGCGCAGAGCTGCGCCGACGGTGCCGCCGCGGCGAGCAACCCGATGTTGCGTTCAATCGCGGCCAGGTCAACCGAGGCCAGCGCGCGCACTGCGATCAGCTCACCGACCTATCGATCTTCGAGCAGCGCCTCGAGCACGTCGACGCGTGTCACAACGCCAACGAGACGTCCCTCATCATCAACAACTGGCAAGCGGTTGTGGCCGTGCTCGGAGATCAGGTGGCCTGCATCGTGCGCGTCGGCGTCGGGGCTAACGGTTATTGGCTCTGTAGTCATGATCTCCTCGGCCGTGCTCGCAACCGACTTGCGGATTCGTTCTTCCCAGTGCTTAACCGAGCCCAGATAGATCACACCGCCCATGATCTGAACGTGCGCCGGCGGGTCGAGATCCTCCTGCTCATCAAACATCAAGAGATCGCTCTCGGTGACAATTCCGATCAAAAGATCTTCTTCGTCGACGACCGGCAGGCCCGGAAGCTCGTGGTCATGCATACGCTGGACGACCGTTTCGACGCTGTCTTCGGGCCCCACGCTCTGTGGGTCGGCGTCCATGATCTGGCTGACTGTTGCGCTCATGGCAGGAATCTTACCGTCAGGCCCACGCAAGCGGCAGGGCGGCAACGACGTCGCTCGCAACCATGCCCTCTGTCCCGAGTCGCTCGGCGGCGAGGCCGGCGGCCCGCGCGTGCAGCCTGACCGCTGCTGCCGCCGCAATGAAGGGGTCGGCCCCGCGCGCCAAGAGCGCACCGACGACGCCGCCGAGCACGTCGCCTGTTCCCGCTGTTGCGAGCCCAGCTGATGCTCCGGGACTCACCGCAACGAGACCGCTGGCGCTGCAGATCAACGTGTCAACTCCCTTCAAGATGACGGTCGCCTTAGCGGCTTTGGCAGCTGCCCTGACCTGCCTTAGCCGCCGCTCACGCACCTTCTCCGTGCTGCAGTCGAGCAGCCGTGCCAGTTCGCCCTCGTGGGGCGTCAGCACGGTCGGCAGCTTTCGCGCCCTCAGCGCTTCAAGGTCGCCGGCGAAGGCATTAAGGCCATCCGCATCGATCACAAGCGGCGCCTTGACGTTGGCCGCGAGCTCGCGTGCGAAAGCCCGCGCGCCCTTACTTGGCCCGAGCCCCGGACCGAGCAGAACAACGCCTTCGCGCACGTCGACCGCATCGAGCAGCTGGCTCGCACCTTTGCGGCAGTGATGGCCACCCTCGTCGGCCAGCGCGATCTGCATCTCTTCGACCAGATGGCTCGCGACAACCGGCTGTTGGCTTGCAGGGACGCCAACCGTTACGTAACCAGCGCCCGCGCGCATAGCCGCGGTCGAGGCAAGTACTGAAGCGCCGGTAAGCCCACGCGAACCCGCAGCAACGTAGAGATGGCCACTGGTGAACTTATTCGAGTGAGCGCCTCGCCGTGGAAGCAGCGCGATCAGCGGCTCGTCGATGATCAAACCGACCGTAGCCTCATCGAGCGGCGCGCCGGCAGGAATCCCGATGTCGACGACGCGGACCGCGCCTGCGTGCTCACGGCCAGGGTTGATGTGCAACCCCGGCTTGTCAGAGTTGAAGGTAACCGTCATCTGCGCCGTAACTGCATCACCGAGAATCTCTCCGGTCGACGCGTCAACGCCGCTTGGCACATCGACCGCGACGACCGGCAAGCTGCAGCCAGCGATTGCTTTGATCGCTTTGGCGATCGGGCCGCGCGGTTTCCCACTAAAGCCGGTTCCGAGCAGGGCATCAACGACGACCGATGCTCCGTCAAGCAACGCAGGCTCGAACGGGATTGGCTGCGCGCCCCGAAGCATGTTCAGCTGGGCTCGAGCGTCATCCGAAAGCCGTTCGGGGTCACCTGCCTGAAGGACGCTGACCTCGCGACCGGAAGAGCGCAGCAAGCGTGCGGCCGCGTACCCGTCCCCTCCGTTGTTGCCGGTCCCGCAGACGATCGCAATCACGCCTTCCGGGATGTAGCGGTCAACGTAATCTGCAAGACCACCCGCAGCGGCCTCCATCAGCGTTAGGCCAGAGATTCCGACGCTCTCTATCGCCCACTCGTCGGCGCGCCGGGAGCGTTCGGCGCCGGAGAGAGGGCTCAACCAATCGCTCATAGCGGGCCACCTACGACAACTGCGCCGGCGGTCAAACGCGAATGCGTTAGAGAGCAACCCAGCCGGACGCCCAGCTGCTGGGCCCTTGCAGCGGCGGCGCCAGTGAGAATCAGCTCGGGGGCACCATTGCCGCGCGAGCAAACCTCAATCTCGAGTGGTCTAAGGACCGACAAGCCGAGCGCCTTTGTAACCGCTTCTTTGGCGCAGAATCGAGCGGCAAGATGCTGCGCCGGGCGGGCCTGCTCGCCGGCATATGCGCGCTCGGACGTGCTGAATAGCCGCTCAGCCAAGCGCGGGCGCCGCTCGAGCGCGCGTTCCAAGCGATCGATCTCAATCAGATCAATGCCTAAAGCGGGAGCTGAACTCATCCTCTAAATCTATTCGACTGTGACCGTTTTCGCGAGGTTACGCGGCTGATCGACGTTGAGTCCGCGCAGACGAGCAATCCGATAGGCCAACAGCTGCAGCGGAATTACTGCCAACAGCGGCTGCAGAATCCAGTCGGTCTGCGGAATTGAGATCACGGCATCGGCCTGCTGGTCGATCGCCTGGTTGCCCTCACTGGCTACGGCGATCAGATAGGCGCCGCGAGCGCGCACCTCCTGCATATTCGAGATCACCTTCTCCAAGACCGGCGAATCGGTCGCCACC
The DNA here is from genome assembly GCA_030725785.1 of Solirubrobacteraceae bacterium. Classification (GTDB taxonomy): domain Bacteria; phylum Actinomycetota; class Thermoleophilia; order Solirubrobacterales; family Solirubrobacteraceae; genus F1-60-MAGs163. The sequence continues at coordinate 6,176 of JANRFB010000030.1, read as the reverse complement.
GTGACTACCGGAGTCTGCTCGCTCAGCAGCGCAATCGGGCCGTGCTTCATCTCTCCGGCGGCGTAAGCGTCGGTTGAGATGTACGAAACCTCTTTCAGTTTCAAGGCGCCCTCGTCGGCTACCGCTACGCCAGCGTGGCGGCCGAGGTAGAGGAAGAAATTGGCCTCCCAGACGTGCTCTGCGACCGCCTCAACGACGGGGTCAGCGGAGGCCAGAAGTTCGCTGATGAGGCTCGGCATCTGCTTTAGGTCGGCAACGAGTTGGGCGCGCCGCTCGAGCGGCAGCGCGTCGTGGAGCTCAGCAAGCCGCAGCGCCAGCAGGTACATAACTGCGACCTGGCAGACGAAGGTCTTCGTCGCCGCGACCGAAACCTCGAGCCCGGCTCGCGTGTACAGCACGCCATCAGCGTCGCGCGTGGCCTGCGAGCCCATGATGTTGGTGATCGCCATAACCGTCGCGCCGCGCTCCTTGGCGATCCGCATAGCTGCCAGCGTGTCGGCCGTCTCTCCCGACTGAGTGATGCCAATTACAAGGTCGCCGGGGCCGACGATTGGGTTGCGGTAGCGGTACTCGGAGGCGATCTCGACGTCGACCGGCACGCGAGCGAGCTCCTCGATCGCATAGCGACCGATCAACCCTGCGTGGTAGGAGGTGCCGCAGGCGACAACAACAATCCGGTTTGCCATGCTCAGCTGCTCGTCGGTGAGCGCGCCAACGTCATCGAGGTCGACGCCGTCTTCACGAACCGTTCGGTCGGCAATCGTTTCAGCGATCGCGTCGGCCTGCTCGTGGATCTCCTTGAGCATGAAGGTTTCGTATCCGCCCTTCTCGGCCGTCTCCTCATCCCAGTCGACGGTCACGACCTCACGCTCGATCGGCTCGCCGCTTGGAGTAGTGAAGCTGGCGCCGCTGGGGCGAACGGCGACTATCTCCTCGTTCTCGACGTACTGCACGCGGCGCGTTTGGGCGAGGAATGCCGGCACGGCGGAGGCAAGGAACATCTCACCCTCGCCGACGCCAATAATCAACGGGCACTCCTTGCGCGCACCGACCAGCAGCTCGGGCGACTCGACTGCCATCGCGACGAAGGCGAAGTGTCCTTCGAGCTCGGAGTAGGCATCGCGCACAGCCTGCTCGAGGTCATGATCCAAGTGTTTGGCTACGAGGTGGGCGATCACTTCGGCGTCGGTTTCGGAGCTGAAGCTTGCGCCGCCGGCAATCAGCCGCTCGCGCAGCTCCATGTAGTTCTCGACAATGCCGTTGACTACGACGTGAACTTGGTCGGCGGTATCGAAGTGCGGATGAGCATTCTGCTCGTTGACGCGGCCGTGGGTGGCCCAACGCGTGTGACCGATGCCGATCGTCGCAGCCTCGACGAGTGTTGCTGTGGCACCACCAGCGGCCTGACGCGCCTCAACGGCGGTCTGGAGCTGCGCAAGGTTTCCAACCGCGCGGACCGACTCGATCGATCCCTCTGACATAACGGAGATGCCGGCCGAGTCATAGCCGCGGTACTCAAGCTTTGAAAGACCTGCGAGCAGCAGCTCTTCAGCGGCCCGCGAGCCGACGTAACCAACGATTCCACACATGGCCGAAGCCTAGCTAGTGGGCTAGATGGCCTCGCTGAAGTGAGCCCTACCGGTCAGCCTGCAGCTTCGACGACGGCAACTAGGCGGGCGCAGATTGCGTCGCACTCGGCGGCTTCGGGCGCTTCCACCATTACGCGGACGAGCTCCTCGGTCCCACTCGCGCGAACGAGGACGCGGCCACGCCCGCTTAAGGCGCTGTTCTCCTCCGCGGCTGGCGTGGCAACGGCGTCGAGCGCCAGGGCCTTATCGGCAACTTTGACGTTGACGAGTCGCTGCGGGAGCTTCTCCATCGCCGAGCGAGCGCCAAGGTCGGTGCCGCCGAGCGCTTCAAGCGTCAGCAGAGCGCTTGCGATTCCGTCGCCGGAGGGCACGAAGCCCATGTCGATGATGTGGCCCGACTGCTCGCCGCCGAGCGTCCAACCACGATCGCGCAGCTCGGCGAGGACGTAGCGGTCGCCGACATCGGCCGTTGCGACCTCGATCTGGGCCGCTGCCATCGCCGTGTGGAAGCCGAAGTTGGTCATAACTGTCACGACCACGCCGCCGCCGTTAAGCCTGCCCGCAGCGCGCAGGTGGATCGCCGCTAAAGCGATCAGCTCGTCGCCATCGACCGTGACCCCATTGCGATCTGCAGCCAAAACGCGATCTCCATCGCCATCGAAGGCGAACCCGAGGTCGTGCCCACCGGACCTGACCGCGGACGCGAGTGATTCGATGTGAGTTGAGCCCACCCCGTCGTTGATGTTGCGGCCGTCCGGCTCATCGCCAATAACGGTTACGGAGGCTCCTAGCCGTCTAAAGATCTCGGGCCCAACTCGGTACGTAGCGCCGTGCGCGCAGTCGAGCAACAGATTGACCCCCGTGAGATCGAGCCCTTCGAATCGCGCCTCGAGCGCGCGTAGATAATCTTCCCCGGTTCCGTGGAGCTCTCGCACTCGCCCGATCTTCAGCTCGACTGCGAAACCGTCTTCGAGCCGCTGCTCAATCTCTTCCTCGACAGCGTCACTCAATTTCAATCCATCGGCGCCAAAAAACTTGATCCCGTTGTCCTGATAGGGGTTGTGGGAGGCTGAGACGACGACGCCAAGATCAAACCCATACTGGGCAATCAGCAGCGGCGCTGCAGGCGTTGGCAGGACGCCACCGAGCAGCGCCTCACCGCCGGCGGCTGTGATTCCGGCAGCGAGCGCAGCTTCGAGCATCTCCCCCGACTCGCGTGTGTCACGGATAACAAGCACTCGCGAACCTGCGCCGCCGACCTGCTCGGTCGCTGCGCGACCCAGAGCCATTGCGAGCTCGCCGGTCAGCTTCTCTCCAGCGAGACCTCGAACACCGTCAGTGCCGAATAGATGACGAGCCATTTAAAGGAAAGTAAAGAATCCGCGCTGTTGGCGCGGGCCAGCCTTCGCTAGCGCTTGCTGAACTGAGGCCGCTTGCGGGCCTTCTTGAGCCCGGCCTTCTTGCGCTCCTTGGCGCGAGCATCGCGCGTCAGGAAGCCACGGCTCTTAAGTGCGCCACGAAGGTTTGGGTCTGCCTCAAGAAGCGCGCGCGAGATACCATGGCGCAGCGCGCCAGCCTGAGCCGAAACGCCGCCACCGTGCATCCGCGCGATGACGTCCATCTTGTCCTCGAAGCCGACAGCCTCCAGCGGCTGACGAATATTGCGCTGAAGCGCCGGGCGAGGGAAAAAATCGTCGATCGAGCGGCCGTTGATCAGGTACTCGCCCTTGCCGGGCTTGAGGATTACGCGAGCGACTGCCCGCTTACGCTTGCCGGTCGCGGTGTAGCGCGCATCGGCAGCAAGTTTGATTGTCGCAGCGATCGGCTCATCGGCAACCGGCTCCTCAACCTCTATGACGACGGCATCGGGGTCATCTGCGAATGGATCAAGCGAACTCTCAGGACTGCTGTCGTCACCATCGACAACAATGTCGACCTCGAGGTCGGCGCCAGGAATTGCCTTCTCCTTTGGCGCTTTCTTGTCGGCCTTTACCTCGGCCGCCTCCGCCTCAGCTTCGACGACCACTTCGGCTACTTCCTCTTCAACAGCCTCTTCAGCGACCTCTTCAGCGACCTCTTCAGCGACCTCTTCAGCGACCTCTTCGGTGACCTCGGCCTCAGCTTCCGCCTCAACCACCTCGACTACCTCTTCGGCCTCAACTTCCGGCTGCTCTTCGATTGGCGCTTCGTCTTCGGCCATTAGGTCGTGATCTCCAATTTCTTAGGCTTCTGCGCGACGTGTGGGTGGTCGGTCCCGGCGTAGACCTTGAGCTTCGTAATCTGCTGGCGAGCAAGGCGGTTGCGGGGAAGCATTCCGCGCACTGCCTGGCGGATTACCTCTTCCGGGCGACGTTCGAGCATCTCTTCGAGCGTCCGCTCACGCAGCCCACCTGGGTAACCGGTGTGGCGACGGTACATCTTCTCTTTCATCTTGTTGCCGCTAACCGAGATCTTCTCGGCGTTGATTACGACAACGAAATCGCCGGTATCTACGTGCGGCGTGTACTCAGGCTTGAGCTTTCCGCGCAGCAGATCGGCAATCTGGGTAGCGAGACGCCCGAGCGTAAGCCCGTTCGCATCGATCAGCAGCCACTGACGTTCGCGGTCGGTCGCTTTGGCGACGTAGGTTTTGGATGCAACTGAGGCTCTCATAGCAATAAAAAGCCACGCATTCAGCGCGGCGCAGTCCCAGAGAATAGCGGCCTTTGGGCGATCGAGGCCGCGCGGCTCGTTACTCCCACTCGATCGTGCCCGGCGGCTTCGACGTGATGTCGAGGACGACACGGTTTACTTCACGCAGTTCGTTGATCATTCGCGAAGCGATCTGCTCGAGCAGATCGTAAGGGAGGCGGGCCCAATCGGCCGTCATCGCATCGTCTGAAGTGACGGCACGAATCACGACGACGTAGCCGTAAGTGCGCTCATCGCCCTGCACACCAACCGTTCGTACATCGGGCAGAACGCAGAACGATTGCCAAAGTTCGCGGTAGAGGCCAGCCTTGCGGATCTCGTCTTGGAGAACGGCATCGGCGTCGCGCAGCAGGTCGAGCCGCTCCTTCGTTGCCTCGCCGCCGACGATCCGAATTGCCAACCCCGGCCCCGGGAACGGTTGGCGCCAGACGAGCCGCTCAGGTAACCCAAGTTCAGCGCCGACCGCGCGAACCTCGTCTTTGAAGAGTGCTCGCAGCGGTTCAACGAGCTCGAACTCCATGTCGTCCGGCAGCCCGCCGACATTGTGGTGCGACTTGATCGTCGAGGTGCCGGTGCCGCCGCCGGATTCGATCACGTCGGAGTAGAGAGTCCCCTGAACGAGAAACTTTGCCCCTTCGAGCTTGACCGCTTCCTCCTCGAAAACGCGAATGAATTCGCCGCCGATGATTTTGCGCTTGGTCTCAGGGTCGCTCACCCCGGCGAGCTTGCTGAGGAAGCGCTCCTCGGCGTCGACGGCAACGAGCGGCACGGCGAAGCGGTCACGGAATGTTTCAACGACCTGCGCGCCTTCGTCCTTGCGCATCATGCCGTGGTCAACGAAGACACAGGTCAGCTGATCACCAATGGCTCGGTGGACGAGCAGCGCCGCGACCGACGAATCAACGCCGCCGGAGAGACCGCAGATGACCTTGCCGTCTCCGACCTGTTCGCGGATCGCGGCGATCTGCTCTTCGGCGATCGAAGCTGGTGACCAGTCGAGTGTGCAGCCGCAGGCGTCACGGAGGAAATGGGTCAGGATCTGTTGGCCGAACGGGGTGTGAACGACCTCAGGGTGAAACTGAATCCCGTAGATCCCCTTCTCGGCCGACTCGAATGCTGCGACCGGTGACTGCGTCGATGCCGCCAGCGCAGTGAAACCGGGCGGCGGCTCGTAGACGGTGTCGCGGTGAGACATCCAACAGGGCTGGACGTCGGGCAATCCTGCAAAAAGCAATCCGGGCTCGCTGATCGTCAGTTCTGAGCGGCCGTATTCGCCGACTTCGGCGCTCTCAACGCGGCCGCCGAGATGCTGAGCCAAGAGCTGCATTCCGTAACAGATCCCAAGTACCGGGATGCCGAGCTCGAGCAGGCCAGGGTCCAGCCGCGGCGCGCCGTCAACGTGAACCGACGCTGGGCCACCAGAGAGAATCAACCCCTTCGCCCCTCTCGAGGCAACCTCCTCCGGGCCGACGTGGTAAGGCAGCAGCTCTGAGAAGACGCCGCACTCGCGCACGCGCCTCGCGATCAGCTGCGAGTACTGCCCCCCGTAGTCGAGGACAACGACTTCGTCGTGAGTCACGCTGGCGTCGAACTGAGCGTGCTGTCCGCGTTGGCCGAAGGCGAGGCGCCGGCTCCGCGGCTACCCATTCCGACTCCCTGGGATGACTGGAGTTTTTTGCCCTCCGTCTGCAGCGCCGGGGCAACCATCAGCTCGGCGCGATTGAACTCAGCGATGTCTTGGTAGCCGCAGGTGGCCATCGATGTGCGCAGCGCGCCCATCAAGTTGAAGCTGCCATCGTTTTCGTGAGCCGGCCCGGTGAGGATCTCTTCGATCGAACCATTCTGGATTGTCTCAACACGGGCGCCGCGCGGGAGCGTCGGGTGGAAGGTCGCCAT
>JANRFB010000029.1:26294-32012 GCA_030725785.1 Solirubrobacteraceae bacterium | reverse complement strand
CCCGGCAACTTCATCTTCCGCACGCGCGAGTTCGAGCAGATGGAGATGGAGTTCTTCGTTCCGCCGGCCGAGGCAGATAAGTGGTTCGAGTTCTGGAGCACCGAACGCCAGCGCTGGTACACCGACCTTGGGATCCGCCCCGACCACCTCCAGCTTCGCGTCCACGAGCAGGATGAGCTGAGCCACTATTCGAGCGGCACGAGCGACATTGAGTACCTCTTCCCGATCGGCTGGTCGGAGCTTGAGGGGATCGCCAACCGCGGCGATTTCGACCTCAAGCAGCACACCGAATTCTCGGGCGAGAAGCTCGAATACTTTGATCAGGCCAGCGGTGAGAAGTACGTGCCGCACGTAATTGAGCCTGCCGCTGGAGCCGACCGCGCAACGCTTGCCTTCCTTGTTGATGCCTACGACGAGGAAGAGGTCGAGGGCGACGTGCGCACCGTGCTGCGCCTCCACCCGCGGCTCGCCCCGGTCAAGGTTGCAGTGCTGCCGCTGGTGAAGAAGGATGGCCAGCCGGAGCTGGCGCGCGAAGCCTTCGAATCGCTGCGCGGGCTGATGACGACCGAATACGACGAGGGCGGCTCAATCGGCAAGCGCTACCGCCGCCAAGATGAGATCGGCACGCCGTGGTGCGTGACGATCGACCACGACTCGATCGAGGACCGCACGGTCACGATCCGCGAGCGCGATTCGCTGACTCAGGAGCGAGTCGCGATCGACGAGCTACCAGCTCTGCTTTCAGCCAAGCTCGCAGCGCCGTGGCAGAGCCCGAAGCTGGCGTAAAGTGGCCAAACCCCGAAGCGGGAGTCGTTATGCTGTCGCCTGACACACTGTCAAACAGTTAAAGCAGCTAACGAGGAGACTTTTGATGGCCACCACCGCCCCGCGCCCGGCAACCCGCCGCGCCGCCGACGACATCAGCTACACCGACCTCTACGAGCGCTGGGAGCGCGGCAACTGGTCGGCGACCGAGATCGACTTCAGCCAGGACAAGATCGACTGGGAAGAGAACATGACCGACGCGCAGCGCCGCACGGCGATGTGGCTCTTCTCGCTCTTCTTCCACGGCGAGGACGCTGTCACCGATGGCCTCTCGCCCTACATCGACGCCGCCCCGCTCGAGGAGCAGAAGTACTTCATCGCCACGCAGCAGGTTGACGAGGCGCGCCACAGCGTCTTCTTCAACCGCTTCATGAATGAGGTCGTAGGCCTTGGCGACGGCAGCATTGCGGGCGGCATGAGCGCCACCGCGGGCGAGCTCAGCTGGGGCCACAAGATGATCTTCCAGGGGCTTGAAGATATGTGCGTGGCGCTGCGCGCCGACCAGTCGCCGCATCAGTTTGCGCGGGCGATCACGCTCTACCACGTCCTGATTGAGGCCTCGCTCGCTCAGCCCGGCCAGCACATCATCGAGAGCTTCCTCGAGGAGGCCGATCTATTGCCGGGCTTCCGCGAGGGCATCGCCAATGTTGCGCTCGACGAACAGCGCCACATCGCTTTCGGCGTCAAGGCGCTAGCCGACCTCTACGACGCAGACCCGAAGGGCACTGAGACAGCCGTACTCGATGTAGTCCGCGAGAACGGCGTATTCATCACCGGCGTCGCGAAGCCACCGAACTGGGACGAGAGCTACTTCGAAGCCTTTAACTCCTCCTTCGAAGCGCTTGGCCGCGACGGCGTCAAGGCGCTCGAGATGCGGCTGAAGGCGGTCGGGATTGATCTTCACACCGTTGAGCGCTCGCCAATCCCTGTTGACTTGCCGCTAGACGAGCGAGCCGACCGCGGCCGCGTCCTGCTGCAGGCGAACCTTGTTGGCCCGGACCGCCCAGCCTCGCGCGATCCTTACGCCACCGAAGTGATGTTCGATTCGATCGCGCGCGCAGCAGACGTCCACGCTGTGCCTTCAGGAACCGTGATCGAGTGGGCTTTCACCGACGCCGAGCCATGGCAGATCAGCTTCGATGCAGGCAAGTGCAGCGCTGCACGCGGCACGGCGCACAAGCCGTCACTGAGGCTTGTGATCTCGTTCGACGACTGGGCCGACCTCTTTGCCAAGCGCGTCGACGCGCGCAAGCTGCTCTTCTCGCGCAGGCTGCGCCCGAAGGGCAACCTGCGCCTGTTCGCAAAGTTCGGGAAGATCTTCCCGTAGCGCGGCGAGCTACTCGCTGTCTACAGCGGCGTCGGCCGTATCGGCCTTGCCATTTGTCGCAGCAACGTCAGCAGTCGAAGGAGCTTCGGCCTTTGCGCTGGCGGCAGGCGGGGCTGTCGTCGGCACGTAGTCGAACTCCTCTTCGGCACCGAACAGCAGGTCAAGCACTTTGTTGCGCAGGCCCTCGCTGAGAGCGACGGCAAGTACTACGCCGGCGCTGATGATTACGAGGTTGCGGACGAAGTGGTTTGAGCTACGCGGCTCGATGATCAGCGCGCGAGTGTCCAACGCGGCCTCGCCGGCACGCTTGATTGAGCGCTGGACCTTGCGGTCGTCAAGAATCGCCGAGGCAGGGTTGTCGCTGCTCGAGATGCGGTCGATCGCTTCCCGCGCGGCGGCGTAAGCAACGCGGGCGTTGTCGCGAATCTCAGGGTCTTCAACCACGCGGCGGATGTACGGGTTGCCGAGTAGGTCTTGTGCTGCGCTGGCGGCGCTTGCCGCACGTTCAGAAGCCGAAGCCATCATCAATCTCCCTATTGGAATACCGAGCCAGCAGCATAGCCGCTACGTCAAGTTTCTGTCAGCAGTCAAAGACTGCACCCTCCGAAGCGAGCGTCACCTCGCCACCAAAGGCTTCAGCGGCCTCGGCCACCGAGAGCGCCTGATCTAGCTCATCGGAGATGTGCGTCAGGACCAAACGGCCAACGTTGGCGGCTCGTCCGTGCTGACCGGCTTCGGTCGCTGTCAGATGGCCGCGCGGCTCATCGTCCTCGGGTTCGCGCAGCGTCGCCTCGATCAGCAGCAGGTCGCTCTCCTTAGCGAAGTCGATCAGCTGCTGGTTCGGTGCGCAGTCAGCGCCGAAAACGAAGCGCCCGTTCTCGCCGGCTGCAGTGACGGAGATTGCGAATGTCGGGATGTAGTGCGGGACGGGGCAGAAGCTGAAAGCCAAATCGCCAACATGCTGCGTCTCACTGGGCTCGTATTCGGTGACCTCGAAGGCATCGACGATCGTGTCTTCAGGCCCAAACAGGATCGCGATCTGGCGAAGTAGATCCCGGCCTCCCGCAGGCACAATCAGCCGCGGCCGAGGCGCCGGGTTGGCGGCCGTCCAGCGCGGAGAGTAGGCAAGCGCGTAGGCGTAGGGAACAAGATCAAGGCAGTGGTCGCCGTGGAAGTGGCTGACCACGATCGCGTCGATGTCGGCGTAGTCGATCCGCTCTCGCAGCTTGCCGAAAACGCCGCTACCGCAGTCGAGCAGGATCGTCGTCTCTGCCGTCTCAACGAGATATCCGCTGCAGGCCCCACCAGTGTCCTGCGCCGAGGGCGACTTGCCAAGAATTGTGATCTGCATAGCGCTGTGAGCCCCTTTCCGCCTCTGTTGAGAGTCTACCTGAGCGGATACTTCCGAAATCGCGCTGACGCCGGGCGATGTGATGTCGTCGGCCTAGCTCGCCGGTTCACTCCCGGGCGGCTATTGGTCGCTGGCTGATAGGGTTCCACGTGGTGTGCCGGGAAGACTGGTCGGCGTCAATTTGTCAACCCCAAAGGACGCTAGAGAACCCATGGCCCATTGCCTCGCATGTCGTGATCGATTGAGGGCTCGATGACCGCCGCGATATTGATCTTCGTGGTCGCGCTAGCGCTGATTGCGTCAGAACGCGTCGACCGCACGAAGGTCGCACTGCTTGGGATGACGGCCGTGGTCCTGACCCAGGTCAGTGATCAGGAGCACGCGATCGAGGCAATCGATTTCAACACGATCGGGCTGCTGGTCGGAATGATGCTGATGATCCGGATGACCGAGACGACCGGCGTCTACACCTGGCTGGCTATTCGTGCAGCGCAGTGGTCACGTGGTCGGCCGTTAGCGGTAGTACTAGCTTTGGCGGTGACGACGGTGGTGTTGTCGGCCTTCCTCGACAATGTCACGACGATTCTGTTGATCGTGCCGATCACGTTCCTGCTGGCGGACGCGCTGGACGTCAATCCGGTGCCGCTGATCATGATCGAGATCTTCGCCTCGAACGTCGGTGGCACCGCGACCCTGATCGGTGATCCGCCGAACATTTTGATCGCAGGGCACACCGGGCTGTCCTTCGGTGAGTTCATCACGAATCTGGGGCCGATCGCGGTGTTGACCAGCATCGTGGTCATCGGCGGTCTGTACTTCGTATTTCGAAACCAGCTTCATATCACCGAGGAGTCGCGCGAGCGCGTCATGGACCTCGATGCGTCCCGCTCGATCGAGGACGCGACCGAAGCGCGTCGCACGGTTCCGATCCTTCTGATCACGATCCTGCTGTTTTTCTTCCATAAAGCCCTGGGCCTAGAACCGGCAACGGTCGCGTTGGCAGGTGCCTCGGTCATGCTGCTGGTTACAAATCAGGATCTGCACAAGACGATCGCGGGCATCGAATGGCCGACTTTGTTCTTCCTGATAGGCCTGTTCGTCATGGTCGGCGCGCTCGAAGAAACCGGCGCGCTCGGCGAGGTGGCCAACGGCATTGCTTCGGTCACGGGCGGCGATCGCGTCGCCGAGCTGCTCGGCATCATCTGGACAGCCGCCATTGGTTCGGCGGTGGTTGACAACATTCCCTTCACGGCTGCGATGATCCCCGTCGTCGACAGCCTCGGCGGCGGAACCGACAACGCTTACTGGTGGTCGCTTGCACTAGGCGCGTGCTTCGGGGGCAACGCGACGATCGTCGCGGCGGCTGCCAACGTCGCTGCCGTGGGCATGGCTGCGCGCGCCGGCCACCCGATCGGATTCGTACAGTTCCTGAAGTACGGCATCCCAGTAACACTGGTATCGCTCGTCATGGCCACCGCCTATGTAATGGTGAGGTACGCATGAGTCCCCGATCGATCAGCGATTTAGCGCTCCACGACGCCCCAGTTGTTCGCGTCGATGACACGGTCGAAGACGCCGTCAAGCAGCTCGTCGAGAGCCAGCTGCCCGCGGTGCCCGTCGTCGACCAATCCGGCGTCTATAGGGGCATCTTCGGCGAGCGCGAGTTCATGAAGGCTCGGTTCCCCGGTTACCTCAATCACCTCCACGGCACGGCGTTCCTGTCTCGGTCGCTTGATGACTCACTCGAAAAGCGTGATGCCTGCCGACACGAGCCCGTAGGGAATTTCATGAGCACCGAACACATCGATGTCGGGCCAGACTTCGCCGACACCCAAGTAGCGGAGCTGTTTCTACACCATCAGGTCCTCGTCATCCCGGTCGTCGCCGATGGACAAGTCAAAGGGGTCATCATGCGACAGGACTTCTTCAGAGCAATCGCCGAGCGCTTCTTGGCAGGCGGCACTGCGGCCTGACGCCCTAGCGCTCTGGCAGCTTCTCCCACTCGACGACCGGGATTCAACTGCGGGGGCGGCCAATCTGGTCGTCGGCCGTGTTGCCGCCGCAGCGCAGGAAAATGCTCAGCTCGGCGCGCAGGCGGTTAGGCGCTGTGCAGCGCGGCCTGCTCGGCCGCCGTTGGGAAAGCCCATGCGGCCTTGGTGCTGCGTTCTTGGCGGAATTCGAACCGCATCTGGCTCGGCGGGCGGAGCCCTTCAGG
>JANRFB010000029.1:0-26194 GCA_030725785.1 Solirubrobacteraceae bacterium | reverse complement strand
ATCGGCCTCGCCGTCGCGCGCGAGGCGCTGCTTCGAGCGCCGGGTGCGAGCGTCGTCGTGCTCGAACGCGAGCACTCGATCGCGCTCCAGCAGAGCTCGCACAACAGCGGCGTGATCCACGCTGGCATCTACTACCAGCCTGGTTCACTGAAAGCTCGGCTCTGCGTCGAGGGAGCGACGGCGCTCTACAGGCTCTGCGCCGAACTTGGCGTGCCAACTGAGCCGATCGGCAAATTGATCGTCGCGACCTCGGCCGCTGAGTTGCCGGCGCTTGAGCGGCTGCACGAGCGGGCGCAGGCGAATGGGGTACGAGTGACGCACCTGAGCGGTGGTCAGCTGCGCGAGATAGAGCCTCACGCAAAAGGGATTGCTGCGCTGCACTCGCCCAACACGGGAATCGTCGATTACGCAGAGGTCTGTATGGCGCTGGCGGCTGACGTCAAGGCGCGCGGCGGCGCCGTCATCACCGGCTGCGCAGCCGAGCGGGTCGAGAACGCGGCCGAAACGGCGCGCGTGGTTCACTCACAGGGAGTTACAACCTGCCAAGGCGCGATCGTCTGCGCCGGCCTCCAGTCTGACCGCCTCGCGCAGGCCAGCGGCGCCAGCGCCGACCCGCGCATAGTCCCGTTCCGCGGCGCCTACTTCGCGCTCCGACGGCCCGAATTGGTTCGCGGCCTGATCTACCCGGTCCCCGACCCCGATCTCCCCTTTCTAGGCGTCCACCTGACGCGGCGGATTTGCGGCGATGTTGTCGTCGGCCCAACGGCGCTGCCGGCAGCCACACGCAGTGGCGACAAAGCTTGGAGCATCAGCCCGCGCGATCTGCTCGCAACGCTGAGCTGGCCAGGCAGCTACCGAATGGCATGGCGCTGGCGCCGCCAAGCGCCGCGCGAGCTCTCCTGGGCCCTAAGCCGCGCCGCTTACGCCCGCGAGGCGAGCCGCCTGATAGGCGGGCTGACTGCCGACGATCTTGAGCCCTCGTTCGCGGGGATTCGTGCCCAGGCCGTTGGCCGCGACGGCGCGCTACTTGACGACTTCGCTTTCTCGGGCGACGGGCGGATCGTGCAGCTGCGTAATGCACCGTCGCCGGCCGCAACGGCAGCCCTTGCGATCGCCGCCTACTGCTGCGACAGGCTCGGCCCGATCACCGCCGCTGAGCCGAGAGAGCGGCCAGCCTCGTAGCCTTCATTGACGATGCGAATTCTCCTCACAGGCGCCAGCGGGGCGATCGGCTCGCAGCTCGCGCCGCAGCTAATCGGTGAAGGCCACGAGCTCCGCGCCCTGGCCCGCGACCCTAGCCGCGTAACGGCCAGCGGAATCGACGAGATTGTTCGCGGCGACGTGCTGACCGCAGACGGGCTCGATGAGGCCCTCAGCGGCGTCGAGCTTGCCTACTACCTAGTCCATTCGATGGAGAGCTCTGCCGAAGGCGAACCGTTTGCCGAGCGCGAGCTGCGCTCAGCAGAAAACTTCGCCGCCGCGGCCAGCGCCGCTGGCGTGCGGCGCGTCTGTTACCTCGGTGGCTTGGTGCCGACCGACCGCGCACCGTCGCAGCACCTTGCCAGCCGCCTCGCCGTCGAAGAGGCGCTGCTGGAAAGCGCGCCGGAAGCCTTTGCCTTGCGCGCCTCGATCGTGATCAGCGCCCAGTCGCGCTCATTCCGCTTCCTCGTCCGGCTACTCGAGCGCTCACCGCTGCTGCCGCTGCCGGACTGGCGCGACTTCCGCACGCAGCCGATCGACGGGCGCGACGTTGTCGCTTACCTAAAAGCCGCCGGGCTTTCGCCAGCGCCCCATGGCCGACACGTACTCGACATCGCCGGCCCCGACAACGTTACTTACGGCCAGCTGATCCAGCGGATTGCCGACGCGATGTTGCTCGGCCGGCCGACGCTTGAGCTGCCGTTCTCAATCACGCCGGTCGCTAGCGTCGTGGCGGCATCAATTGCAGGCGAGTCAAACGAGCTTGTGGGGCCTTTGATGGCCGGTCTAAGTGGCGACCTGCTGGCCGAAGACAGCGCCGCGCGGGAGCTCTTCCACATCCGCCTGCACCGGCTGGACAGTGCAATCTCAAACGCTCTTCGTGAGTGGGAAGAATCGGAGCCGCTCGCGGCCCGCTAGGGGGAGTTATGGGAGCAGTCACAGCAGAAATCCAGATTAACGCCACTCCGCAGCAGGTCTGGGACGTTGCGCTAGACCCCCGCCGGCTCGGTGACTGGGTGACGATTCACCGCAAACTCAACGATTGCGACGACGGACCACCGCGGCTCGGCTTCGAGATGGTTCAGACAATGGAGCTACGTGGCGCGCCGCTAAAGGTGAGCTGGGAGCTAGTCACCTGCGATGAGCCAGATATGGCCGAGTGGGCCGGTCGCGGGCCGGCGGGCTCGCGCGCCGAGACCAGCTATCGACTGGAAGCGAACAAGGGTGGCACTCTCTTTCACTACAGCAACGAGTTCTTTCCGCCGATGGGAATAATCGGCCGCGTCGCCCAGCGCGCGATCGCCGGAGACCTGCCAGAGAGCGAAGCATTGGCGTCTCTTAAACAGTTGCAAAAACTTTTTTGCTAAATCGCGCTCCCGGGACCAGTATTTAGTCTCTAATTATCGCGTACTTCTCACCACCGATTCGACGTTTCCGGTGCTAAGTTAGATGTTACGTAGTTTCCGCAAATCAACTAGGAGTACCACCACATGGCAGATTTTGTAGACCAGAAGAAGGGCGAGATGGAATCACGCCTCAAAGAGTTACAACCACTAGTTGAGGAGTACGACAGGCTCGAGGCAGCCGTCGCCGCTCTCAGCTCAGTCGGCGCTGGCACTCCCCGTCGCAGCGCAGCGCCATCGCGCAGCGCGAAGAAGCCAACTCGTCGTAGCGCCCCCGGCAAAGGCAGCGGTCGCCGCGGCCGTCCGAAGGGATCAGGCGTGCGCGACAAGCAGGCGCTCGAGCTAGTCACCGCCAGCCCCGGGGTCACTATTCCCGAGATCGCGCAGGAGATGGGGATCAAGCAGAACTATCTCTACCGCGTCCTCCCAAGCCTCGAAAAGGAAGGCCTCGTCCGCAAGAAGGGTCGTGGCTGGTACCCGCGCTAACCGTTCAGCGAAAACTGCGTGAAGTGCAGATGGGTCTGCTCAGCCGAGCAGGCCCATTTTTGTTACCGCTTCGCGCTCTTCGGCAAGCTCCTTGACGCTGGCGTCGATCCGTGCACGCGAGAAGTCGTCGACATCAAGCCCTTGCACGATCTCGTAATCACCACCACTGCAGACAACGGGGAATGAGCTGATAATCCCCTCGTCCACCCCGTAGGAGCCGTCCGAAGGGATTCCCATCGAGACGTAATCGCCCTCGGCCGACCCGAGGACCCAGTCGTGCATGTGGTCGATCGCTGCGTTGGCCGCTGACGCCGCGCTGGAGGAGCCGCGGGCTTCGATCACTTCCGCGCCGCGCTGCTGCACGCGGCTGATGAACTGATCCTCAACCCAGGCCTGATCGTCGACCACTTCGGCCGCCGGCTTGCCGCCAATCGTCGCGTGACTGATGTCGGGGTACTGAGTAGCCGAATGGTTGCCCCAGATGATCATCCGCTTGATCTCAGAGACAGGCATCCCTGTTTTGCTTGCTAGCTGCGCGATCGCGCGGTTGTGGTCGAGCCGCGTCATTGCCGTGAAACGTTCAGCCGGGACGTCGGGTGCGTTACTCATTGCAATCAGGGCATTGGTGTTCGCAGGGTTACCGACAACTAGAACGCGGATGTCGTCGGCGGCCTTGTCGTTGATCGCCTTGCCCTGAGGCGCGAAGATGCCGCCGTTTGCTTCCAGCAGGTCGCCGCGTTCCATCCCCTTGGTGCGCGGGCGCGCGCCGACGAGAAAGGCGACGTTGGCACCATCGAAAGCTTCATCGGGCTGGTCGCTGATCTCAATCCCGCTGAGCAGCGGAAAGGCGCAATCAAGCAGCTCCATTGCGGTTCCCTCGGCCGCGCCGAGCGCGGGCGTGATCTCAAGCATGCGGAGTTCAACCGGGCGGTCGGGGCCGAGCAGCTGGCCGGAGGCGATCCGGAAGAGCAGCGCGTAGCCGATCTGGCCGGCGGCACCTGTGACGGTAATTTTGGTCGGGCTGCTCATCTCTTTGTTCTCCCTCGAAGCTGGTTGGTAGTGATTTGGCATGACGCTAGCGAGCCGGGCGTTGAGATGACGTGCGCTATGTCACAGATCGGCTCTGACCTTCAGCCCATCGCAAGCTGTAGCCGCTCGTCCACAGAAGCAAGGAACTCTTCGGTCGTCTGGAACGGTTGGTCGGGGCCGATCAGCAGCGCCAGATCCTTCGTCATCAAACCGGCTTCGACGGTCTCGATGCAGACCTGCTCTAGCCGCTCGGCGAAGGCCACCACTTCTGGCGTTTCGTCGAGCCGCCCACGCGCCTGAAGGCCGCGCGTCCACGCGAAGATTGAGGCGATCGGGTTGGTCGAAGTCGGCTTGCCCTGTTGGTGCTGGCGGTAGTGGCGCGTGACGGTGCCGTGCGCGGCCTCAGCTTCAACCGTCTTGCCGTCGGGCGTCATCAGCACGCTCGTCATCAGCCCCAGCGAGCCGAAGCCTTGGGCAACGGTGTCGGACTGCACGTCGCCGTCGTAATTTTTGCAGGCCCAGACGTAGCCGCCCTCCCACTTCAGCGCCGACGCAACCATGTCGTCGATCAGGCGGTGCTCGTAGCTAATCGAAGCGGCGTCGAAGTCGGCCTTGAACTCGGCATCGTAGATCTCTTCGAAGATGTCTTTGAAGCGACCGTCGTAGGCCTTCAGAATTGTGTTCTTCGTTGAGAGGTAGACCGGCATTGAATGCTCGAGGCCGTAGCGCAGGCAGGCGCGGGCGAAGTCGCGGATCGAGTCATCAAGGTTGTACATCGCCATCGCAACGCCGCCGCCGGGGAAGTCGTAAACATCGAGCTCGATCGGCTCATCGCCGTTCTTTGGCGTGTAAGTCATTGTCAACGTGCCCTCGCCGGGAATCACGAGATCGGTCGCTCGGTACTGGTCGCCAAAGGCGTGGCGGCCAATCACGATCGGCTTCGTCCAGGTTGGCACCAATCGCGGCACATTGCTGATCACGATCGGCTCGCGGAAGATCACGCCGCCGAGAATGTTTCGAATCGTTCCATTGGGCGAGCGCCACATCTTTTTAAGCCCGAACTCGTTGACGCGATCTTCGTCCGGCGTGATCGTCGCGCACTTAACGCCAACGCCGTATTGCTTGATCGCATTTGCAGCGTCGACGGTAATCTGATCGCTCGTAGCATCGCGACTTTCGATTCCAAGGTCGAAGTATTTGAGGTCGATGTCGAGGTACGGAAGGATCAGCTGCTCTTTGATGAACTTCCAGATGATCCGCGTCATCTCGTCGCCGTCGAGCTCGACGACCGGGTTCTTAACCTGAATTTTCGACATCTTGTCCTTTTCGCTGTTTGACGATCAGAGGCTAGCCAAGCGTCGGCGCGGCCGCCTGCTAGGCCGAGCTGACGAACTCGGCGTACCCTTTGAGGTGATGGCTACGCATCAGGTGACGAATCAGCCGCCACGGCTCGGCGGGCGCAACCTCTTTCTGGACAATATTCCGCTGGCGGAGGCGCTTGAGCGCGAGGGCGGCGGTTGGGCGACAGAGCGAGCCAAAGAGGTCGGCAGCTTCTGGGGCGGTGAGCCGATGGAGTGGGGCGAGCTGGCAAATGAGCGGCCGCCGGTGCTGGCGCGCTTTGACCGCTATGGCGAGCGTGTTGACGAAGTGACCTTTGACGAATCGTGGCACCGGCTGATGGCGGCTGGCGTCCGCGATGAGCTCCACGCGCTGCCTTGGCGCAGCGAGGAGCAGGGCGCCAACGTCGCCCGCGGCGCGCTTTTCATCACAGCAACCCAGGCCGAAGCCGGTTTCGCCTGCCCGACGACGATGACCTTCGCCGCCGTTCCCGCGCTGCGCGCGCAGCCTGAGCTTGCGGACGAATGGGAGCCGCTGCTTACTTCTACGAGCTACGACCCGGCCTCCGTGCCGGCCGCCGAGAAGGGGTCCGCGATATGCGGCATGGCGATGACCGAGAAACAGGGCGGCTCCGACGTGCGCGCCAATACAACGGTCGCCGTGCCGGTGGGCGGCGGCGGACCCGGCGCCGAGTACGAGATCACCGGCCACAAGTGGTTCTGCTCGGCCCCGATGAGCGACCTCTTCCTAATCCTCGCCCAGACGCCCGAGGGAATCTCCTGCTTTGCGATGCCACGAATCCTTCCCGACGGCTCACGCAACAAGATCAGCATCGAACGGCTCAAGGACAAACTCGGCAACCGCTCCAATGCCTCGAGCGAGGTCGAATACGAGGGTGCTCTCGCGCGGATGGTCGGCGAACCGGGGCGCGGCGTTCCGACAATCATCGAGATGGTCGCCCACACACGGCTCGACTGCGTCCTCGGCGGCGCCGCCGGGATGCGCACTGCCGTCGCTCAGGCAACCTGGCACGCCGCACATCGCGCCGCCTTCGGCAAACAGTTGATCGACCAACCGCTGATGACCAACGTGCTCGCCGACCTCGCGCTCGAATCTGAGGCCGCGACGGTGCTGGCAATGCGGCTGGCGCGGGCCTACGACGAGGCCGGAAGCGACCCAGCGGCTGCGCAGTTCAAGCGGCTCGCGACGGCGGTGTCGAAGTACTACGTCTGCCAGCGTGCACCGCAGCACGCCTTCGAAGCGATGGAGGTGCTTGGTGGCGCCGGCTACGTGGAAGAGTCGGGAATGCCGCGGCTCTACCGCGAAGCGCCGCTGAACTCAATTTGGGAAGGCTCCGGCAACGTGATCGCGCTCGACGTTCTTCGAGCGCTGCGCCATGAGCCAGAGTCGCTGGAAGGCTTCTTCGTCGAAATTGGCCGCGCTGAGGGGGCCGACGCGAGGCTTGATCAGGCAATCGCGCGGCTACGCAGCGAGTTCGACAATGGCGAAGCGCTTGAGTTCCGTGCCCGGACGATCGTCGAGCAGATGGCGCTGGCGCTTCAAGGCGCACTGCTCGTTCAGCACGCTCCAAGCGCCGTTTCCGACGCCTTCTGCACCGCACGCCTATCAGCAAACCGCGGCCTCAACTACGGCGGTTTGCCAAGCGGCGTTGACGCCGCGACAATTGTTGCGCGCCATACGCCGCAAGACTGAACTCAACCCTGCGAGGATAAGCAGATGTTCGGTGAGCGCTCAATCAAGCTCTTCAGCGTCTTTGGCATCCGCGTCGGTGCCAATCCGAGCTGGTTCATCTTTCTCTTCCTGATGATCTACTGGCTCTCGGGCTACTTCAGCGACATCCTGATCGGCTCCACCAACACGCTCTCGTTCGGCATCGCGATCGCCGCCACGCTGCTCTTCTTCATCTCGCTGCTGCTGCACGAACTCGGCCACGCCCTGGCGGCGCGCCGCGAAGGAATCTCCACTTCGGGGATCGATCTCTGGCTCTTCGGCGGCGTCGCCAAGCTCTCGCGCGACTCCAACTCGCCGGGCGAAGAGTTCAAGGTTGCTGCCGCCGGGCCGGCAGTCACGGCGCTGATAGTCGTCGCCTGTATCGCGATAGCTGCGGTCGCATCGCAGACAACCAGCGTGATTGATACCGCGACCTTCAGCGGAATCTCAACATCACCATTTACGGCGCTGATCGGGTGGTTGGCGATGGTCAACGTCGCGCTGCTGATCTTCAACCTCGTGCCCGCCTTCCCGCTCGATGGCGGGCGGATCGCCCGCGCAATTGCCTGGAAGGTGACAGGCGAGCGCGGCAAGGGCACACGCTTTGCTGGCTACCTAGGCCAAGGATTCGGCGTAATCATGATCGGCCTCGGCGTTTATGCCCTGATGCGAGGCGATGTTGTCTCTGGACTTTGGTTCGCGGTGCTCGGCTGGTTCCTCGCCTCGGCAGCGCGCGGCGCCGTCGCCAGCAGCCGTTTCACCGACGAGATCGAAGGAATTACGGTCGCCGACGTGATGGATTCGGAGCCGATCGCGATCCTTTCCACGACGACCGCGATCGAGGCCGACGAACAGTTCTTCGCTCGCTTCCAATGGCCATGGTTCGCGGTCGTCGATCAGCTTGGCCGCTTTGAAGGGATCCTGACTGCTGAAGCCGTCGAGGCTGAGATCCAAGCCGCAAGGCCGGCGACCGCAGTTGGGCAGCTGCTCGACGCAGCCGCCAGCGAGTCCAGCGCCGTCACACGCGAAGCGCCGATCGAGGCGCTCCTAACGATCGAGGCGCTGAAGCGAATCGGCGCGGTTCTTGTAGTGGACAGCGATAGCCGCCTCTGCGGCGTCGTCACGGCGCAGCAGCTTGAGCGCGCGCTGACGGCCGCTGTACCTCACAGCTCCTGACGCGAGAACTTTCGTACGATCCGCCGCTGATGGAACTTCCAGTTCTCTACGCGATGCGCTCATCGCTCTACTCGGCAAAGGCGCGCTCCTACCTGATCAAACAGAGGATCAACTACATCGAGCGCCCGCCGGGCGACCCTCGCTTTCCAGCCGAGGTCGTGCCTGAGATCGGCCGCTGGATCATCCCCGTGCTTCAAACCGCCGATGGGCAACTGATTCAAGACACCTGCGACATCATCGACCACTTCGACGCCGAGGTGGAGCCGGAGCGCTCCGCCAAACCGCCGGCCGGCGTCCAGAACATCGTCACTCGCGTGCTTGAGATGTTCGGCAGCGAGGGGCTGATGCGGCCGGCGCTTCACTACCGCTGGAACTTTGACGAACTGAACATGCCGTTCGTTGGCGAGGACTTTGGCCGCGGGTTGATGCTGCAGGACGGCTCATCAACCTTCGCTTTTGGCCCCGAGATCGATTCCAGCGATGGCGCCGCTGCCCGCGCCGAGGTTTCAAAGTTCGCAGCCGACCGCATGCGCGCTTTGACGCTCGACTTCGGAGTCAACGCTGAGACGATCCCCGAGGTTGAACGCTCCTACCTCGAGTTTCTCGCACTGCTCAGCGCCCACCTCGAGACCACCCCGTACATGCTCGGCGGCCGCCCAACGCTCGGCGACTTTGGTTTGATCGCCCCGCTCTACGCCCACCTTTCGCGCGATCCAGACCCCTCGCTAATCATGAAGCGTGAGGCATGGCCAGTCTGGCGCTGGGTTGAACGGATGAACTCGCCGATCATTGACAGCGGCGAATACGGTGACGTTCCCCTCGAGCTCTTCGCCGACGACGCCGTCCCCGAGACGCTGAAGGCGCTGCTCGCCTACATCGGCAGCGAGTTCGCCGCCGAGGTGGAAGCCCACGTCCGCTTCATCGACAACTGGCTCGCTGAGAACGAAGAGATCGCCGAGGGCGACGTTGTCGGCGGCCGCCCTCACAAACGCTCGCTGGGGTTGGTTACTTGGACCTGGCGCGGCCACGAGATCACAACCAATGCGATTCCATACCGGCTACTCCACCTGCAACGAATTCAGGCATCTTTCGCCGACGCCGACCCCGAAGCTCAAGCTGTAGCGGGCGCTCTGCTTGGCGAAGCTGGGCTGAGCGGGCTGCTGGAGCTGAAAGCCCGACGCAGGGTTGTTCGCTCCAACAACCGCGAAGTTTGGGGCACAGAGCAGCAACCAGTCGTTCTCGCCTAGCTCCGCAGCGGCGCTCCGGCGCGCCAGCAGCAGCGATACCGTGACCCTGCCCGAGGCCCCCGCCGTATACCATTCAGCAACGGCGGATCGTCGACTCAGACGCGGCCGCTGGACATGAAACACGACCCCATCGGAGCTATGCCCGCATACGACGTACTAATCATCGGAGCCGGTCTCGCAGGTCAGCGCGCTGCGATTGCCGCCGCCAAGACCGGCGCCACGGTCGCGATCCTCTCGAAGGTTCACCCGGTTCGCTCGCACTCGGTTGCTGCAGCAGGTGGAATCAACGCCGCAATCAACCCCACCGACGACTGGCGCTCGCACGCCTATGACACGATCAAGGGGTCCGACTTCTTGGGCGATCAAGACGCAATTGAGATCATGTGCCGCGAGGCACCTGCCGAAGTGATGTGGCTCGAGCACGCCGGCGTAACCTTCCACCGCAACGAGAAGGGCGAGATGGATCTTCGCGCCTTCGGCGGCGCGTCGATGAAGCGCACCGCCTACGTTGCCGACATCACCGGCCAGGCGCTGCTCCACGTTCTCTACGAACAGCTGATGAAGAATCACGAAGTGATCGACCGCTTCGAAGAGTGGTTCGTCACCTCGTTGATCGTCAGTGAAGAAGGCGAGTGCGTTGGAGCTGTGGCGCGTGAGATCCGCAGCGGCAAGATCGAAACTTTCGCCGCCAAGAGCGTAATCCTCGCCTCCGGAGGCGCAGGACAGTGCTTCTCCCCGACTACCAACGCTTTGATCTGCACCGGCGATGGAATCGCGCAGGCATACCAAGCAGGCGCTCCGCTGATGGACATGGAGATGATCCAGTACCACCCGACGACGCTTGCTGAGAACGGCTTCCTAATCACCGAGGGCGCCCGCGGCGAAGGTGCCCACCTACTCAACTCCGAGGGCGAACGCTTCATGGAGAAGTACGCTCCGAACAAGATGGAACTGGCCTCGCGTGACGTCGTCTCGCGCGCCGAGCAGACCGAGATCCTCGAAGGGCGAGGCGTCGGCCCCGACAAGCAAGGCATCTACCTCGACATCACCGTCGTGCCGCGCAAGCGCACGCTCGAAGCGCTGCGCGAAATCGTCAACATTGGCAAGGATTTTGCTGGCGTCGACATCACGCGCGAACCGATCGTGATCCAGCCGGGGATGCACTACATCATGGGTGGCGTCAAGACCGACATCCATGGCGCGACACCGCTGCCCGGCCTTTACGCGGCCGGCGAAGTTGCCTGCGTTTCGGTCCACGGCGGCAACCGGCTCGGTGCCAACTCGCTGCTCGACACTTTGATCTTCGGTCGCCGCTCAGGCGAGCACGCAGCGGAGCGCGCGCTCGCGATGAACATGCCGACCGTCTCCGACGAGCAGCTTGGCAAGGACCGCGAGATGATCGCCGAAATCCTCGCTCGTCCCAAGACTGGCCGCCGCGTCTCTGAGATCAAGCAGGAGCTCGGCACGACGATGAACCGCTATGCCGCCGTTTACCGCGACGAGGCTGGCCTGCAGAGCGCTCACGAGATCATCCGTCGACTCAAAGAAGAGGCGAAGACGGCCTACGTTGACGACAAGGGCGCGGTCTTCAATCAGGATGTCCTCGGCGCGGTTGAACTTGATTACATGCTCGACTGCTCGGAGGCAATTGTTGTCGCGTCACTGGAGCGCAAGGAATCGCGTGGCGCCCAGTTCCGTACCGACTTCCCCGAGCGCAATGATGCTGAGTGGCTCAAGCACATCGACGTTTCGCGCAACGGCGGCGACGAGCCGAAGATCTCTTACTCTGACGTCACAATTACCGACTGGCAGCCAGAAGCCCGAACCTACTAAGACCTGAACTAAGAAAGAACAATGGCCGAATTCAAGCTCAAGATCCGCCGATATGACCCCGAGGCGGGCGCTGCTCCCTACTGGGACGAACACACCGTCGACCTTGAGCCACATCGCTCAGTGCTCGAAGGGATCCTTCAGGCCCGCAACGAGAATGACGGCTCGATCGGTGTCCGCTGCTCATGCCGCTCAGCAATCTGCGGCTCCTGCGGCGTGCGCGTCAACGGTAAGCCCGGCCTCGCCTGCCACACCCACCTTGACGATGCGCTCGCCAGCGCCGGAGAAGACGGCGTGATCGAAGTTGAGCCGATGGGCAACATGCCGATCATCAAGGACTTGATCGTCGACATGGACGCCGTCCACTGGAAGAAGATCCAACGAGTCACGCCATGGCTGATCGGCAAAGAGCCGGTGCCAGAGCGCGAATACATCGTCTCGCGTGAATCGATGATTGACGTAACCCAGTCGATGGCCTGCATCCAGTGCGGCGCCTGCGTCTCCGACTGCCTCTCGATGGAAGTCGACCCGCTCTTCGTCGGCCCGGCGGCGCTCGCCAAGACTTACCGCTTCGTAGGCGACCCTCGCGACGCCGCACACGAGCAGCGGCTGAAAGATCTTGGCGAGGACAAGCACGGAATCTACGACTGCACGCACTGCTTCAAGTGCATTGAGGCATGCCCCAAGGGTGTCGCTCCGATGAACCAGATCATGAGGCTGCGCCGGATCGCCGGCAACGACTTCCACATCAAAGACCGCAACAACGGCGAGCGCCACGAGGCGGCTTTTGTCAAAAACATTGAGAAGAACGGGATCCTCCACGAGGCCGACCTGCTGCCTGATTCATACGGCGGCAAGTTCCACCCACGGGCGGTCCCGGAGCTGATCTCGAGCCTGCCGATCGTTATGACCGCTTTGCTGCGCAGGAAGATGACGCCAGGAAAGGCGCTGCTGCACCCGCACAAGGCGCCCGACGGCGTCAAGAGGATCTTCGAAGTAGTCGAGGGGCGCGACGAGCGCAACGAGTTCAATCTCTACATCAGCGGCACCGACGCTAATAACGAAGGAACGGCAGAGGTCGCCGAGGCGATCGAAACTGCTGAGCCAGCCGGGGTCGCCCCCGATGGCACCGAAGGCTCGAGCGCATAAGCGAAGGAAAGGGAATTATGAAAGTTGCCTATTGGCCCGGCTGCGTAAGCCGCGGTTTCACCGCTGAACTGCACGGCTCGATGGCCGCCGTTGCGCCGATGCTGAACATCGAACTGGTTGAACTGGACCGAGCGAGCTGCTGCGGCGCCGGCGTGATCGCCGAACACAGCCAAGAGCTCGCCGACACGCTCAACGCCCGTACCTTCGCCCTCGCTCAGCAGGAGATCACGCAGGGCGCCGACCTGATGATGAATATCTGCTCAACCTGCCAGGGCGCTCAGAGTGAATGCCAGCAGCGCCTTGACGCCAGCGCCGAATATCGCGCGCAGGTCAACGAGACGCTCTCCGATGAGGGGCTCGAGTATCAGGACGGGATTATCAACAAGAACTTCCTCTGGGTACTGGTCGAAGACATCGGCCTTGACAAGCTAAAGACGCTGGTCAGAAATCCACTTACCGACCTGCGCGTCGGCCCTTTCTATGGCTGCTACATCGTTCGCCCGACCGACCGGCTTGACATCAACCGCGCCCAGCCGCGCGACGAGTATCTCGGCCAGGTCATCGAAGCGCTCGGCGGCACCGTGATCGATTACGCAGGCTCCCACAAGTGCTGCGGTTTCCCAATCATCACGATGAACAAGGCCGCTTCGCTCGAGCAGGCTGGACGTCACCTTGGTGATGCGACCGACGCCGACGCAGATTGCCTCGTCACGCCTTGCCCGCTGTGCCATCTCAACCTTGATCTGCAGCAGCCGATGGCAGCTAAGCAGGTTGGCCGCGAGCTGAACATGCCTGTTCTTCATCTGCCGCAGCTTGTCGGCCTGGCGCTCGGTCTTTCGCCGAAGGAGCTCGGGCTGCAGCACCACATCGTCAAGCCGACCTCGGTGATCGACTGGTCGCAGGCGGTTGTCGGTGGCGTCGGCGGCTGGTAGCAGCCGTTAACCAACGAGGCCGCGGTCGATCGCCAGCTCGGCGATCTGCACGGTGTTGAGCGCTGCACCCTTGCGCAAGTTGTCGCCTACTACGAAGAAGTTGATGCTCTTTGGATCATCGAGGTCTGAGCGCACGCGGCCGACGGCCACCTCGTCACGCCCGGCCCACTCGAGCGGTGTTGGCGCCTCTTCGACGACCAGGCTCGGGAACGCAGCAAGGGCGGTGAGTGCGGCGGCGAGCTCGACCTCGCGCTCAAAGCTGGCGCGAATCTCGATCGCGTGGCCGACCATCACCGGAACGCGCACGCAGGTCGGGCTGACTTTCAAGCCGGGAAGGTCGAGGATCTTGCGGCTCTCGTTCTGAAGCTTCATCTCTTCGTCGGTGTAGCCGTTCTCCTCAAGCGCACCGAGCATCGGAACGACGTTGTAAGCGAGCGTGTTGGCGTGAACCTCCGCCTTGACCTTGCGTGCCGCCTTCTCGCCATCGCTCACAAGAAGGTCGACGTCTTCATGCAGCACCGGGACCTGCGCCGCCAGCTCATCGATGCCACTGCGGCCGGCGCCGCCTGCGGCTTGGTAACTGGTCGCGACCATCGCGGTAAGGCCAAACTGGTCGTGCAGCGCTTTGAGCGGCAGCATTGCGACCATCGTCGTGCAGTTTGGGTTGGCAACGATCCCCTTCGCCGCGCTGCCGATCGCATCGGGGTTGACTTCGCTGACCACCAGTGGCACCTCGCCGTCCATCCGCCAAGCCGAAGAGTTGTCGACGACGAGCGCTCCGGCAGCGGCGAACCGCGGTGCCCACTCGCGCGAGGTCGAGCCGCCCGCTGAGAAGAGCGCAAGGTCAAAGCCGCTGATCGTCTCTTCGCTGAGCGGTTGAACCTCGCCGTAGCCATCAAGGATCGTCCCCGCCGAGCGGGCGCTGGCAAACGGGACTACCTCATCGGCCTTTACACCACGCTCGCTGAGCATCGCCAGCAGCAGGCGCCCAACGGCGCCGGTGGCGCCAACGACGGCGATCCTCATGACGGTGGCAGCCCGAAGGGCTCCTCGGCACGAATCGAATCCTCGCCGCTCAGTTCAAAAGCGCTATGAAGTGCGCGCACGGCGTCTGCAACGCGGTCACCAGCGATCACGCAGGAAATCTTGATCGGCGAGGTTGAGATCATCTCGATGTTGATCCCCTCTCCTCCGAGCACGCTGAAGACTTTCGCCGCGACGCCCGGGTGCGACTTCATCCCTGCCCCAACCACTGAGACCTTGCCCATCTCTTGGTCGGTGGCGATGTCGCCGATCCCCATCTCGCCCTTTAGACGGTCGAGCGCCTCGTGCGCGGCGCGCAGGTCATCGCGCGGAACTGTGAACGACATGTCGGCGCGCGTGTCCTTGGACACCGGCTCGTTCTGGATGATCATGTCGACGTTGACGTGCGCCACTGCCAGCGCGGTCGCAATCTGACCGGCGGCGCCGGGCGTATCGGGCACGCCGATCACCGTGACGCGGGCCTCGTCGGTTGAATGAGTTACGGCTGTGATGAGTGGATGTTCCATTCTCTGATTCTCCGCGAGGACCACGGTACCGGGACCGTCCTCAAAGCTCGACCTGCAGTGGATACGGACGCCATGGTTGCGGGCGTACTCAACGCTACGAAGCTGCAGCACGCCTGCTCCTGACGATGACATTTCAAGCATCTCCTCAGAGGAGACGACCGACAGCTTGCGCGCGTCGGGCACGATTCTTGGATCGGCGCTGAAGACGCCGGCCACGTCGGTGTAGATCTCGCACTCTTCGGCGCCGAGCGCAGCTGCCAACGCAACTGCGGTTGTGTCCGAGCCGCCGCGGCCGAGCGTAGTTACATCCTTAGTCGTCGAGACGCCTTGAAAGCCGGCAACGAGCACGATTGCATCGTTGTCGAGCGCCTCGCTGATGCGATCGGCGCGAACATCAAGAATCCGCGCCTTTGTATGCGTCGTGTCGGTGACGATCCCAGCCTGCGAGCCGGTCAACGAGATCGCGTGGTGGCCAAGATCGTTGATCGCCATCGCGCAGAGTGCGCAAGAGACTCGCTCACCGGTCGAGAGCAGCATGTCCATCTCGCGCGGGTCGGGATTCTCGGAGACCTCGAAGGCGGCCTCAATCAGGCGGTCGGTCTCCTTGCCCCTGGCGCTGAGCACGGCTACTACTCGGTGGCCTTCTTCGCGCCGCGCGACGATCCGCTTGGCGGCACGGCGAAGCCGCTCAGCGTCGGCCACTGAGCTGCCGCCAAACTTCATCACGATCGTCGCATCGGCCATAGCGCCGAAGGATACGAGCGTGCGCGGCCTTATGACGGTTGGCTTCGACCGCTCAGACGGCGCGGCGGCCCATCATCGCGCGGCCGAGCGTCACTTCGTCGGCGTACTCAAGGTCGGCGCCGACCGGAAGCCCGGAGGCCAGCCGCGTCACGGCAACCTCTGGCGCGCGCTCGTGAACGCCGCGAGCAATCTGAAGCGCGGTCGCTTCGCCGGTTGTGGTCGGGTTGGTCGCGAGCACAATCTCGGTGATCTTTGGGTCGGCGGCTTCGATCCGCGCGTACAGCTCGGCGATCTTAAGATCCTCAGCGTCGATTCCGTCGATTGGCGAGAGCGCGCCGCCGAGCACGTGGTAGGTGCCGCGAAACTCGTGCGTACGTTCAACTGGGATCACATCGCCCGGCTCCTCGACGACGCAGATCACAGTCTGGTCGCGGCGCGCGTCTTGGCAGATCACGCAGCGCGGCCCTTCCGAGAGGTTGCAGCAGACCTCGCAGAAACCAATCTTCTCTTTCACTTCGCGGATCGCGTCGGCCAGCGCCAGCGCGTCTTCCTTCTCGAGCCGCAAAATGTGGAATGCGAGCCGCTGCGCCGTGCGTGAACCGATCCCCGGTAGCTTCGAGAGTTCGGTGATCAGCCGCTGGACGGGAGGAGCAAACATGCGCTAGGGCCCTTCGGGCCCGGGGTCACGATCATCGGCGAAATCAGACTGCTCGTCGCTAGCGGTGCCCTCATCGGCCGCCTCGCTCGCTGCCACGGGGGCGGCAACGATCTCCTCGGCGTCGAACGTTTCCAGCAGCCGGTCTACCAGCTCATCGCCGGCCAGCTCTTCCGATTCGGGCGCCGTGCCAA
This sequence comes from Solirubrobacteraceae bacterium, assembly GCA_030725785.1. Lineage (GTDB taxonomy): Bacteria > Actinomycetota > Thermoleophilia > Solirubrobacterales > Solirubrobacteraceae > F1-60-MAGs163. Next base: position 9,530 of record JANRFB010000029.1, on the reverse strand, counting down.
GGTCGCGCAGCTCGTATTCAATCTTCACCCGCACGCCAAGCAGCGCCTCTAGCGCCAGCCCGACGACGGTCCGCGCGTCGGCGTTGTCGCCGACCATCCGGCGGTTGAAGGAGTCATCTTCGGGGAAGGCGACAACAAGATTGCCGCCGCGCATCTCGACCGGCTGCGCCCTAGCCAAAGCGGCAGAGACCATCGGCTGGTCGGGGTTAATCGTCTCCAGCACGGCCGGCCATAGTTCGGTTATCTGCTCGATCGTCACCTGAACGGCCGGTGCTGACTGCTGCGGCGTGGGCTTATCGATCGTGGGCGGATCGGTCGTCGGCGGCGCTACGGCGGCAGGAGCTGCGGCATCAGGCGACGCAGCGGCAGGCGGATCAGGCGGCGGCGCTGGAGCGGCAGCTGGCGGTTCGGGCTCAGGCTCAGCAAATGACTCTTCGGCCGGCAGCGGCGCAGCTGCAGGCGCGCCACCGAGGGCAGCCTCGAGGCGACCAATCCTCGCCAAGAGAGCCTTGCTCGAGGCATCAACCTCTGGCGTTGCAGCCTTCACCAGCGATAGTTCAAGCTGCGTGCGCGGGTCGGCGCCATCGCGGATTGCGCGCATCGCCACTCCGAGCAGGTCAAGCAGCCGCACGGCATCGGCCTCGTCGATGCGTTCAGCCTGCTGAGCCAGTCGCTCATCGCGGTCGGGTGTTACGCGAAGCTCGCTAGGAACGGCGCCGAGCGTGCCGACGACGAGCAGTTCACGGGCGTGAACTTCCAGGTCGCGGGCCGCAATCTGAAGATCGCGGCCGGTCTGGGCCAGTCGCGCTGCAATCTCGAGCGCGGCGCGCGCGTCGTGAGCGCCGATCGCATCGAGCGCGCCGAACAGCAGGTCATCGTCGGCGACGCCGAGTACTGCCAAGACATCTTCAACAGCGATCGAGCTGCCGGTGTAGGTAACGAGCTGCTCAAGCGTGCCAAGCGCATCGCGGAACGAGCCGGTCGCGTGGCGGGCTATCAGCGCCAGCGCGTCAGGGCTTATCTCAATTGATTCGTTTGCGGCGACGCGCGCCAGCACGACGGTCAGCTGCTCAACGGTCGGCCTACCAAAGTCGAATCGGTGGCAACGGTCAACGACGGTGTCAAGGATCTTCTGCGGCTCGGTTGTTGCGAGCACGAAGATTGTGTTCGGCGGCGGCTCCTCGAGCGTCTTAAGGAACGCATTCCAGGCCTGAGGAGTCAGCATCTGCGCCTCATCGATGATGTACACCTTCGAGCGGCCGCTGACCGGGGCGTAGGCGACGCTTTCGCGCAGCTCGCGGATGTCGTCAACTGAGTTGTGCGAAGCGCCGTCCATCTCGATTACGTCCATCGAACCGGCCTGCTGGATCGCAAGGCACGAATCGCAGACGCCGCAAGGCTCGGCAGTCGGGCCCTGCTCGCAGTTGAGGCAGGCGGCGAGGATCTTCGCCATCGAGGTCTTGCCGGTGCCGCGCGAACCGACGAACAGGTAGGCGTGATGGACGTTGCCGCCAGTGACGGCGTTGGTCAGTGTTCGGACGACGTGCTCTTGGCCAACAACGTCAGAGAAGTTGCGCGGGCGGTGACGGCGGTAGAGCGAAGGAGCGGTGGACACGGAGCCGCAAGTCTAGAGGGAGTGGCGGCCGTTCTGAGGCCGCTGGCGCACGCGATCAGCCCAGTTTGCGCCCGTCTCCCGAGTAGTCTGAGGCGATGGAACCAGGTCGGCTCGAAGAGCTCTACGACTGGCTGCGAATTCCGTCGATCTCAACCGGCGGCGGCGAAGCGAGCGATCTTCTCGCAGCCGCCGAGTTTGCCGCCGCGATTATTCGTCGCGCCGGCGGCGAGGCCGAGCTGGTCACGATCGGCGCAGGAAACCCGCTCGTGGTTGGCGAGCTAAATGCGATCCGCGAAGGCGCGCCGACGGTGATCATTTACGGCCACTACGACGTTCAGGGGCCCGGCCCGCTCGATCTCTGGCAGAGCCCGCCGTTCGAGCCCGAAGTTCGCGCTGACCGGCTCTACGCGCGCGGCGCCGCCGACGACAAGGGCAACTTCTACCCGCTGCTGCTTGCCGCCTGCGAGCTGTTTGAAAGCGGCGAGCTCGCAGTCAACGTGCGCGTTGTAATCGAGGGCGAGGAAGAGGCCGGCGGAGAGTCGGTAGCCGCCTGGGTCAAAGCCGAAGGGCGCGGCGCCGACTGTGCGATCGTCTTCGATAGCGCGATGGAGGACGCACAGACTCCGGCAATCACGATCGGGCTGCGCGGCTGCGTAAGCACGTCGATTAGCGTCACAGCGCAGCCACGTGACCTGCACTCCGGCCTGTACGGCGGCAGTGTCCAGAACGCACTCCACGTGCTCCAGCAGATCCTCACTCCCCTGCTGCCCGATGCCGATGGCAACCTGCTGGCCGAGCTGCGCGCCGGCGCCGAGCCACCATCGGCAGCTGAGCTTGAATCGTGGCAGCAGCTACGCCCCGGGCAAGAGCTGCTGGACGAGGTTGGAGCAACACCGCTGGCGAGCGACTCGGGCGCTGATTTCCGCCGCCGCAACGGCGCTGAACCGTCGTTTGAAGTCAACTGGATCGAAGGCGGCGCGGCGCGAACCGTCGTTCCGGCGCAGGCGCGCGCCTTCGTAACACTGCGGCTCGCGCCCGGGCAGGATGCCGCCGCGATGCAGGCGACGCTCGAGCGGCTGCTCCGCGAGCACGCTCCAGACGGGGCCCAGTTGGAGATCGAATCGCACGCCGCGACGCCATCGCTCTTTGCCGCCGACCTGCCGGCGATTCAGATCGCACGCGCGGCAATTGAGCGCGCCAGCGGAATGAAGACGGCGCTAATCCGCAGCGGCGGCTCAATTCCTGTCGTAGCCGACTTTGCCTCGGCTGGAATCCCGGTAATCGTCAGCGGCTTTGGCCTTGCCGACGATGAGATCCACGCGCCGAATGAATCATTTGTGCTCGACCATCTCGACCTCGGCGAGCGATGCGCCCGCGAGCTTCTGCAGGCTCTCGCTGCGCTTCCACAAACGTAAGACGATGAGCAGCGCGCGCAACAGGCTTCAGGTGGTTGCCGCAATCGTCGCGCTAGCAGCGTTCGCTTGGCTCCTCGCCGGCCGTGGGCTCGTCAACTACGACACGCTCTACTCGCTCGTTTGGGGGCGCGAGCTGAGCGAAGGCCTCACGCTTGATCTCAGCGCGCCGTTTACGCCGACGCTGCACCCGTTCGGGATTCTGCTCGGCCTACTGCTCTCTCCTTTCAGCAAGACGGTCGTGAGCGGCGTCCACGGTGTTGCCGCTACCGACATCGTCGTCGTGCTCGCTTTTCTCGCGCTCGGCGCGATGCTCTGGCTGACCTACGCGCTCGGCTCACTCTGGTTTGGCCGCTGGGCTGGCGCGCTGGCGGCGCTGATCATGCTCACGCGAAGGCCGCTGCTGGATTTCGGCGCCCGTGCCTACGTTGACATCCCCTATGTGGCCCTGGTTCTGGCTGCCGTTTTGGTTGAGAGCAGGCGTCGCCGCGCTGCCACGCCGGTGCTCGCGCTGCTTGCCGTCGCGGGGCTGATCCGCCCCGAGGCGTGGGCCTTCTCCGGTGCTTACATCGTCTACCTCTGGTTCAGCGGCGAACACAGTCCACGTCAGGTGGCTGGATGGCTCGCAGTGGCGGCAAGCGGTCCGCTGCTTTGGATTCTTGGCGATCTGCTGCTGGCTGGCAGCGCGCTGCACTCGCTCTCCGACACGCAAGAAAACACACGCGCGCTGGGCCGCGCGACCGGCATCAGCGGACTCTTCACAACTGCGCCGCGGCGGCTTGGTGAGATCCTCCGCGAGCCGGTCCTCTTCGGCGCCGTCGGCGGCCTTGGTTTCGCGATCTGGCTGCTTCGCGAGCGTGTCCGCACGCCGATTCTGATCGCGTTAGTGGCGCTCGCTGCCTTCAGCCTGCTGGCAATCGCTGGGCTGCCGATCAACGGTCGCTACCTCTTGCTGCCTGCCGTCATTGGGGCGATCTTCTGCGGCGCCGGCGTCTTTGGCTGGCGCGAGCTCATGAGCGATGACAAGCACCGTCGGCCTTGGGCGATCTTCGGCCTCCTGACGATTCTGCTGCTGCTGGCATTCGCGCCAGCCCAGATCGATCGGATCTCAAACCTCCGCTACGCGCTGAGCCGCCAGGAGCAGATTCAGAGTGACCTTCAGGCCTTGATCAATCGGCCGCCGGGGCTGATCACGGCGAGCTGCAAACCGATCACGGTGCCAAACCACCGCCCGGTGCCGGCGCTGGCGCTGTGGCTTGATTTGCCGCCCGAAGTTATCTTTAGCGCCAGCGATCGGCTCGTTCCAGCCGGCCAATTCATTGCCGCTGCAACACCCAAAGTTGCAAGCGACTACATCCTCGACCCGCGCGACCTAAACCGCAGCGTGATCGGGCCGCCGCGCGCACTGAAGCTGGCCGGCGGCAACCAATCCTGGCTTGTTTACAAGCGCTGCGCCGCTAGCGGCGGCTGAGCATCAGGGCGTTGGTGGGGCAGTACTTGTTGTCGTGATCGTCGTCGGTGGCGCCGTCATTGTCGTGACCGTCGTGTTCGTGATCGTCGGCACCGATTGCGTTGTCGAGATCGTGTTGCTGTCGTTTCCGCCCGTGATGATTAGAGCAACGATCACGCCGACGACGATGATCGCTACAGCGCCCATCACCCACGGCCAAGGGTTGCTCTTCTGCGGCGGCTGGCCCTGTTGGTACCCCTGCTGGGGCTGATAACCGGGCTGGTTCGGGTTCTGCGGGGGCTGCGTGGCCATTGGACGCTTCCTCTAGTTGGTGTAGGTGAGCGGGAACTTAGTCGTGATCGTAAGAGCTGAGTCGGCGCCATTGAGCACGCAGGTCCATTGCACGTCGCTTCCGCTTACCGACGGGGTACAAGCGAAGCCTTGGACAGTGACCGGCATCTCGGCCTGAGTTCGAGCGACGCCCTGCACCAGCGTGGTGGCCTGAGCGCAGCTTGCCAGGGCGGTTTGCGAAGCAGGAACGTCAGTCGCCTTAACATTTGCAACGGTGCTGCCGCCGACAACGCCGGTGATGTTGTTGACAGTGCAGCTACGCGTGATGTTGATCGGGGCGGTCGTCGTGGTCGTCGTCGTCGTCGCCGTCGTCGTCGGCGTTGAGGTAGCCGTCTTCGTCGTCAGCGTCGTGACCGGTGTCGTGGTCGAAGCATCGGTCGAGCTGCCCGAATCATCCCCCCCGGTAATGAGGATCGCGGCGATCACACCGGCGACGATGATCGCAACGGCGCCGAGCACCCAGGGCCACGGGTTGCCGCCTGCGCCTTCCGGCGGCTCGCCTCCCTGCTGCTGGCTGTATTGCTGCGTTGGGTCTTCGGAAGGAGGCTGCGTGGACATTTTTGAAACGGTAGGGGGCCACGCGGACGGCTGATCAAAACGGTCATCCCGACTTCTGCGGTTGGTTTTCTGCTAGATTCGCCGGGCGCCTTATTAGGGCGCCCTAACTCGTAGCAAAAAGGAGTAAGCCAAGTGAACCGCAACGCAGCAGCCCGCTTCGCCATTGTGCCCCTCGCGCTGATTCTGGTCGCGGCCGCTGTCGGCTGCGGATCATCAGAAACCGGCGGCTCCGGAGACGGCAAGAGCTTGACGATCTACTCCGGCCGCGACGAAGAATACGTCGGGCCGCTGATTGAAACGTTCAAAAAAGAGAACCCTGGCACCACAGTTGAGGTCCGCTACGGCGACAGCGCTGAACTGGCAGCAACGATCCGCGAAGAAGGCGGCCAGACCCCGGCAGGAGTCTTCTTCAGCCAAGATGCTGGCGCGCTCGGCGCGCTGCAAGAAGCAAAACTGCTCACGAAGCTCCCAAGCTCAATCCTTGACCGCGTGCCGAGCGCTTTCCGCTCAGCCCAAGGCGACTGGGTCGGCACCAGCGGCCGCGTCCGCGTGCTCGGATACGACAGTCGTTCGCTCGCGCCCAGCGAGCTGCCGAAATCGGTCTTCGATCTGACTGAGCCGCGCTGGAAAGGGAAGGTCGGTTGGGCGCCAGCAAACGCCTCGTTCCAGTCTTTCGTCACGGCGATGAGACTGACCGAAGGTGAGGCGAAGACAAAGCAGTGGCTGGAGCAGATGAAGGCCAACGGAACTCGCTCCTATGAGAAGAACGGCATAATCCGCGACGCGATTGCCGACGGCGAGATCGAAGTCGGGCTGATCAACCACTACTACATCCTCGAAGCCATTAAGGAGGGCGAAGCCGACGGCGACACTTACCCCGTCAAGCTGCATTTCTTCACCGGCGGCGACGTCGGAACGCTGATCAATGTGGCTGGAGTTGGCATCCCAGAGGCGTCGAAGCAACAGAAGGCGGCGGAGCAGTTCACGAGCTTCCTACTCGCCGACCCGCAGCAGCGGTACTTCGCCGAGGAGACCGGTGAGTACCCGCTCGTGAAGGGCATTCCCCAAGATCCGTCATTGCCGCCACTGAGCAGCATCAAGCAGCCTCAGCTTGACCTCTCTGACCTCAGCGATCTGCAAGGTACGCAGGAGCTGCTGCAGGAGACCGGGGTGCTCTAGCCGATGGCAACAAGCGCTAACCGGCTGCCGGTCACTGGCGGATTTGCGTTGCGCGGAGTTTCGCCGCTTACGCTGCTGGCGGCTGGCCTTGTCGCCGCTGTATGTGCGGTCCCGGTCGTCTATCTGTTCATAGTCATTCTCGGCGAGCCAGCCGCAGCTTGGCAGGCAATCTGGCGGCAGGGCACTCTGCGGCTGCTGCTGCGCAGCCTCGCTCTCGCTGTCGCCGTCGGCTTCACCGCGACGCTCCTCGCCGTGCCGCTGGCTTGGCTGACCGGCCGCAGCGACCTTCCCTGGCGCCGCGGCTGGACCGTTCTTTCGGTGCTGCCGCTGGTGATCCCAAGCTACATCGGCGCCTACCTCTTTGTTTCCGCCTTCGGTCCGCGCGGCGAGCTGCAAAAACTGCTGGGGGTTGAGCAGCTGCCCAGCATCTATGGCTTCAGCGGCGCTTGGATCGTGCTGACTCTCTTCACCTTTCCGCTCGTTCTGCTGCCGGTGCGGGCTGCGATGCGCAGGCTCGACCCGGCGCTTGAAGATGCCGCCCACGGCATGGGTCGCTCGCAGTTTGAAGTCGCGCGCACCGTGATCTTGCCTCAGCTAACCCCGGCGATCGGCGCTGGCGCGCTGCTGGTGAGCCTCTACGCGCTCTCCGATTTCGGCGCCGTTTCGATTCTCCGTTTTCAATCGTTCACGCAGGTCATCTACCAGTCGTACCGCTCGAGTTTTGACCGCACCGGCGCGGCGGCGCTGGCCGGCCTGCTGGTGCTTGTGCTGCTGCTGCTGCTGACCGTCGAGAGCCGAGTTCGCAGGCGGCGTTCCTACCATCGCGTCGGGCCTGGCGCCGCACGGATAACGGCCGACGTTCCGCTCGGGCGCTGGCGCTGGCCGGCAGTTGGCTTCTGCGCCGCCGTTGCGCTGATCTCATTCGTGCTGCCCGTAGGGATGCTGATCTTCTGGTCGGTTCAAAGCGTCGCCGGCGAGGTTGATTGGGCCCAGGTTGCGACGGCAGCCGGCAACTCGCTGCTGCTCGCGGGGATGGCTGCGGCTGCGGCTGCGTTCGCAGCGCTGCCAGTCGCTTGGCTTGGCGCGAGGGCGCCGGGCAAACTCTCACGCGTTGTTGATCTGCTCACAACTAGCGGCTACGCGCTACCCGGAATTGTCGTTGCCTTAGCGATGGTCTTCGTTGGGATTCGGCTGGTACCGGTGCTCTATCAGTCACTGCCAATGACGGTGCTTGCGATGGTGATCGTCTGCCTCCCGTTGGCGGTCACGGCGACCCGGTCAGCGGTTGTTCAAATCCCGCCGCGGCTCGAAGAAGCGGCTCGTGGCAGCGGCCGCTCCCCAATTGCAGTCATGGCTACGGTCGGCATTCCACTTACCCGCGGCGGCATGCTCGCCGGAGCGGCGCTTGTCTTTGTGGCAGCGATCAAAGAGTTGCCCGTCGTTGTCCTGCTCTCTCCGATCGGCTTTGACACACTGCCGCTCGTGATCTGGCAGCAGTCGTCGCGCTCGTTCTTTGAGAGCGGAGCGATCCCGGCGCTCGTACTCCTTATGGTGACCGCGCCAGGGATCTGGTTGCTGGTTGGCAGGCAGCGATGAGCAAAGTTGCGAGAATGGATGCGATGGATTCAATCGTTGATCAGATTGCCGACTGCCCGATCGGGGGAGGTGGTGAGGCGCCCGAAATCGTCCGCTGCGAAGGACTCAGCAAGAGCTTCGGTGCGCTGAAGGCCGTTGACAATGTCGATCTTTCCCTGCGCGCCGGTGAGATTGCCGCGCTCCTTGGTCCCAGCGGCTGCGGCAAGACGACGCTGCTGCGCCTGATCGCCGGCTTCGAGCGCCCCGATGTTGGATCGGTTGAAGTTGCCGGTTCAACCGTCGCCTGCGAGACCAACTTCACTTCGCCGGAGAAACGCGGCGTGGCGATGGTCTTTCAGGACTACGCGCTCTTTCCGCACATGACGGTCGAGCAGAATGTCGGCTACGCGCTCGGTCGTCGCCCCGACCGTGATCGCGTGGCGAAGGTGCTGAAGATGGTCGGGCTGCAAGGGCTCGAAGCACGGCGGCCGGAAGAACTCTCGGGCGGGCAGCAGCAGCGCGTCGCCTTGGCTCGTGCTTTGGCGCCGACTCCCTCGGTGGTGCTCCTCGATGAGCCATTCTCGAACCTTGACGCCTCGATGCGCGAGCACGTCCGCGGCGAGGTGCGCCAGATTCTCCGCGCCGCAGGCGTCTCGGCGCTGCTGGTCACGCACGATCAGGAGGAGGCTTTGAGCCTTGCCGACACGGTGGCTGTGATGAACAACGGGCGGATCGAACAGGTGGGATCGCCGGAAGAGGTTTATGGCCAACCAGCCAACCACTGGGTCGCTTCCTTCCTCGGCGAGATCGACACGCTCCCAGGCCAAGCCAGCGGCGGGGTTGCCGAATGCTCGCTTGGCACGGTGCGAGTGTCACCAGAGCTGAGCGGCGACGTTGACATCCTGATCCGGCCTGAATCAATCTCGGTCGGAACCGGCCACGACGGCGGCAGCGACGCAGTCGTCGTTGAGCGCGTCTACTACGGCCATGATCAGCTCGTGACACTTGAGCTGAAGGACGGCATCCGCGTTCGCAGCCGCAGCCTCGGCTTCCCGGCCTGGCACCCTGGAGACCGGCTTCAGGTGCGCCTAACCGGCCCTGTCACGGCGCTGCCTCGCTCCTAGCTGCCTGCCACGACTGTTCTAAACTATTTCCCGAATTCCCGGGCGCGTAGCTCAGCGGGAGAGCGCTCGCTTCACACGCGAGAGGTCGCTGGTTCGAAACCAGCCGTGCCCATCAAGCGCCCCGGGTCGATCAATAAAGCAGCCTCCGACTCGGGGCCACTGCGGAGCAGATAGCAGTTCGCCTGCCCCAGACAACCGTTAAGGGCTTAATTTCCGAGCTCTCAGCTCGCCGCCTTGCTCTTAGCGAGGTAGCGGCGATAGAGCCA
>JANRFB010000028.1:32592-34628 GCA_030725785.1 Solirubrobacteraceae bacterium | reverse complement strand
TCAGTCCCCATTGGCGCGTGATGCTCGCAGGACTGGGCGCGCGATGTCGGCAGAGGGAGGGCTAGCGCGGCTAACCTGTCGAATCGTGAAAGTTCCAAGCGAGATCTTCAAGGCCTACGACATTCGCGGCCTCTATGGCGAACAGATCGACGGCGACCTAGCCGAAGCGATCGGACGGGCCTTCGTACGCGTGCTCAGCCAGATGACCGGCCGCGACACTGCCGACCTTGGAATCGGCCTTGGCCATGACATGCGGCTGGAAGCACCGGAGCTCGCCGAGCGGTACCTGCAGGGGATGCTCGCCGAGGGCGCTCACGTGATCGATATCGGCGAGGTGGGGAGCGAGATGCTCTATTGGCTCGTTGGTAGCCGCGAACTAGACGGTGGGCTGATGTGTACCGCCTCACACAACCCGAAGGCCTACACCGGCGCCAAGTTGGTCAAGCGTGGAGCGATCGCGCTCTCCGGCGACAGCGGCATCACCGACATCCGCGACATGCTTGAGGCTGGGCTCGGCCCCGCGCCTGGAGGCGGCACCTCGGAAGAGATCAAGATCTACAACCCTTTCCGCGCCGCCGCGCTGGAGTTCATTGATCCCACCGTGATCAAACCTCTCAAGGTCGTCGTCGATGGTGGCAACGGCATGGCCGGCCCGATGGTTGGCCCGTTGCTCGAGTATCTCGGCCTTGAGCTCGATAAGAACTACTTCATTCCTGACGGCAACTTCCCAGGCCACGAACCGAACCCGATGCTGCCGGAGAACCGCGCTTTCATCATGGAGCGCGTCGTTGAGACAGGCGCCGACATTGGAATAGCTTGGGACGGCGACGCCGACCGCTGCTTCTTCATCGATGACAAGGGTGAGTTTGTGGCAGGCGACTTCCTGACGACGCTGCTTGCCGAGAGTCTGCTGACAAAGCAGCCCGGCGCGACGATTCTCTACGACGTGCGAGCCTCGCGCGCGGTCGCCGACACGGTAGAGCGACTCGGCGGCACGGCACTCGAGAACCGCGTTGGACACGCCTTTTTCAAGACGCGCATGCGCGAGGAGGACGCAATCTTTGGCGGCGAGGTTTCCGGCCACTACTACTTCCGCGATTTTTACTGCGCCGATTCGGGAACGATCCCGGCGCTGCTGATGCTGGAGATTCTCTCGCTTGCCGAGCGGCCCCTGAGCGAGATGCTCTCCGAGCTGAAGGCCAAGTACTTCATCTCCGGTGAGATCAACTCAGAGGTTGACGACGCGCAGGCAAAGCTTGAAGAGATCGTCGTTACCTACGAAGCGCAGGGCGCGAAGATCGGACGGCTCGACGGCGTTAGCGTCGACTTTGATGATTGGCACTTCAACGTCCGCGCCTCCAACACCGAGCCGCTCCTGCGCCTATGCCTTGAGTCGCTCGTTTCCGTCGAGGACATGGAAGCGCGACGCGATGAGGTACTCGAGCTGATCCGCGCGTGAGCGCGCTCTGGGCCCAGACGGCGGCCGAGGCCGCCAAAGCACGAGAACGCGGCATTCACGCGATTCCCTTGCCGACGCCGTTCGGCATCGGACCGATTAACACCTACCTCCTCGACGACGATCCGCTGACGCTGATCGACACCGGCCCGAACTCAGGCCTTGCGCTTGACGCGCTCGAATCGGAGCTAGGCAAACTGAATAAGAAGATCGAGGATCTCGAGCTGATCGTCGTTAGCCACCAGCACATGGATCATCTTGGCCTGACCGATATCCTCGCTCGCCGCTCAGGTGCCCCGGTCGCTGCGCTCGCATCGCTGGCTCCGTGCCTGGCCCAGTACGACGAATGGATGGAGGCCGACGACCGCTTTGCAGCCGCCGTGATGCTGCGCCACGGCATCCCTGAAGAGACATGTCTAGCGCTGCGGAGCGTTTCGCGCTCATTCCGCGGCTGGGGCGCCCCGACAACCGTCACGCAGCCCCTATCCGACGGCGACGAGCTGAACTTCCGAGACCGCACGCTGACCGTTCACCACCGACCGGGCCATTCCCCGTCCGACACGATCTTCTTCGACGCGGA
>JANRFB010000028.1:5287-32492 GCA_030725785.1 Solirubrobacteraceae bacterium | reverse complement strand
CCGTTCACCACCGACCGGGCCATTCCCCGTCCGACACGATCTTCTTCGACGCGGATAACGAAACGATGCTGGCCGCCGATCATCTGATCGCGAGCGTTTCTTCGAACCCGCTGATTGCCCGCCCGCTTGAAGCGCCCTTAGAACAGGCAGAGGATGCGGCGCAACTAGCGCGACCCAAGTCGCTGATGATCTATCTCGACTCGCTAGCGAAGACAAAAGAGATGGGACCGATCGACCTAGTTCTTCCGGGTCATGGGCCCGGCTTCACCGACCATGTCGGACTGATCGACGAGCGCTTCAGACTGCACGAGCGGCGCGCCAACAAGCTCTACGAACTAATTGCGGAGCGGCCGCGCAGCGGCTACGAGCTGGCTCAGGCGCTCTGGGGGAACGTCGCTGTAACGCAGGCGTACCTGACGCTCTCGGAGGCGCTCGGGCATGTCGACGTCCTGATCAGCGAAGGCCGCGTCGCCGAGCAGTTTGACGCGGACGGGATCGCCTACTTCGAGCCGATCAACTCGCCGACCAGCTGATCTAGCTCGCGCGCCGTTCGATCCCAACTGAACTGAGCGGCGCGGGCGATTCCGGCCGCAGCCAGGTCCTTGCTGCCGATAGCGCACCTGATCTGATCGGCAATCTCGAGCGGTTCGCGCGGATCAGCGTAAAGCGCCCCGTTGCCGGCGGTCTCCGGCAAAGCACCGGCGGCTGCGAGCACCGTCGGCACGCCGCTGGCCATGGCCTCAAGCGCCGTCAGCCCGAAGCCTTCGTGGAGCGAGGGCAGCACAAAAGCGCTCGCACCCGCATAAAGCCCAGGGAGCAGATGATCGTCGACATAGCCGAGCGAGCGAACCGCACCGCCCGAGCTCTGGTCGCTGAACTGCGGCCGGCTACCGCCTGCGATCACGAGTTCGATTCCGTCGGCGGCGAGGAGTGTGGCGGCAGCCTCAAGTGAACCGAGATTTTTGCGAGCGGTTCGGCTGGCAACGCAGAGGACGTAGGGCGAATTGAGCAAAAGCTTCGCGCGCGCGTCGCTTGCGTCAGCCGACGGCGAGAAACGCTGATCGACGCCACCGGCGATGACGTGAATTTTTGAGCGCGAGACACCAAGTAGCTCTATCAATTCAGCCTTCGAGAACTCGCTGCCGGTGACAATCGCTTCAGCGCGGCGAGCCACTTGAGGCAGCAGGTGGCGTTGGTAACGGGCGTAGAGGTTCGAATACCAAGATGGATCGCGAAGCGCTGCGGCGTCGAAGATGTGGACAAGGTTGCGCGGGAAGGCCAGCGGCGCGAGGTTCGCGGGGTTGATGAGTAGCGGCGCGCCCGCCCGGCGGGCCTCGAGCGGAAGCGCAACCTGCTCCCATAGCTGCCCCGCGCGGTGCGTCATGGCCGCCGGCGGCCGCACAAGTCGGTAGTCGCGCGTACCCAGACCAGGAAGCCGCGTCGCCAACTCGCGAGCCCAGCGCTCGACTCCACCGAGCTCAGGGCGGGACGACGCACGACAGTTGATAAGAACGGCGGTTATCGAGCCAGTTTATGCGGCGGCGCGTGCATCGCGCACGCTCTGGAGAAATAGCTCGTGCACACGATCATCGTCACCAAGCTCTGGGTGGAAGGCAACGACGATTACGGCCCCTTCGCGCGCAGCGACACCGTGACCTTCGACCTCAGCAAGAATTTCAACCGTTGGCCCGTGCTCCGCGATCCAAGGAGCACGGATGAAGACCGCCTCGACCGGTCCGCCGCTTACGCCGATCTCGAGCGGCGCTTCGAAGCTGCGAACCTGACGCCCGAAGGCGTTGCGCTCGGCGCGGATGTCGATTATCCCGAGGTGCTCGCGGTCGAGCATGATCAACCCGGCGCAAGTACCGAAAATAGGTTTGCCGGAGGCGTGGAACGCTCGGAGCGGATCAGCGAGCCGTTCGCGCTCGATTCCGAGAGTCATTGTTGTCGACTCGCCGCCTGGCAGCACGAGGCCGTCGAGACCATCAAGGTCGGTCGGGACGCGCACTTCGCGAACCACAGCGCCGAGCCGCGAGAGGACCAACCCGTGCGCTTCAAAGTCACCTTGAAGAGCAAGCACCCCAACAGTGATCGGGTCGCCGGCCGCGCCGGGCGGCGGCACCGTGCTCACCAGCCGCGGTTGCTGAGAAGCTCGGACTCTTCGAGCTTTCGCGACTCGATCGAGTCCATCGCTGCCCCGAGCCCTGCTGAGGCGCGCAGGACGCGCTCAGGAACCTCGTAGTGCGTCGTCGCCTCAACAATCGCGGCGCCCCGTGCCTCAGGGTCGGCGCTCTTGAAGATTCCCGATCCGACGAATACCCCTTCAGCGCCGAGCTGCATTACCAGCGACGCATCGGCTGGCGTTGCTATCCCTCCGGCGCAAAACATCACGACCGGCAGGCGGCCGCTGACAGCAACGGCGCGAACGAGCTCCAGTGGCGCGGCGTGCTCCTTTGCCGCGGTCGCAATCTCAGCTTCGCTGAGCCCACCAAGGCGCTTGATCTCGCCGTTGATCGTGCGCAGATGGCGAACCGCTTCGACGATGTCTCCGGTGCCGGCCTCGCCCTTGGAGCGAATCATTGCCGCGCCCTCACCGATGCGGCGCAGGGCCTCGCCGAGATTTGTTGCACCGCAGACGAACGGGACCTTAAACGGCCACTTGTCGATGTGGTTAGCTTCGTCGGCGGGAGTGAGAACTTCTGACTCGTCGATGTAATCGACCTCTAACGCTTCAAGCACCTGAGCTTCTGCGAAGTGTCCGATTCGGGCCTTCGCCATTACCGGAATCGTCACGGCCTCTTGAATCGACTGGATCATCTCCGGGTCAGACATCCGCGCCACGCCGCCGTCACGGCGGATGTCGGACGGAACGCGCTCGAGCGCCATTACAGCGCAAGCTCCTGCGGCTTCGGCGATCCGCGCCTGCTCCTGATCGATTACATCCATGATCACGCCGCCCTTGAGCATCTCTGCAAGGCCGGCTTTTACTTTGAATGTGGCTTCGTCGCGCATTATCTCAGTCTACGGCCCAGTGGCGATCAAAGACTACGCGCCAGCAAGTTTGCGCGCGCCTACTTGAGACGGAAGGCTTTGATGCGATCGGCGTAGCGCTCGGTGTCGCGGCTGTAAACACCGTAAGCCAAAGCTTGGATCACGCTGAGCAGAGCGACATGAGAGCGCACGTATGCCGGCGAATTCGACGAGTAGTAGAGCTGAACCTGAGCCAGCTTGGCTACTTCAGAGAGTGTTGCGTCGGTGATCGCGAGTGTGCTGCCGCCACGATGGCGAGCCAATTTCATACCGCGCAGCACTAGTGGGTGCGGCCGGCCAGCGGCAAGGCCGATCACGAGCGAGTTCTCGTCAATTCGTCCCAGCCGGCCGAGCGCTTCCTGCGATGGACTAGCAACGGTCTCAGCCTCGATGTCGAGCAGCATCAAGAGATGCCGAAGGTATGAAGCGAAGAAGGCCATCTGGTCGGTCCCGACGACCAGTACACGCGAAGAGGTCGCAATTGACTCGATTGCGGCTTCGACGTCTCTACGAGAGACTTTGCGCGCCGTCTCCTCAACGTTGAGATGATCGGCTACCAGCGCCGTCTCAAACTCATTCTGGTCGAGCGCGAAAAGTGCTTCGGAGCCGGAGCCGCCGCCTTCTTGGCCGCTGGCGACGCGACGTCGGTATTCCTCTCGGGCAGCAACCTGAAGCTCCGGGAAGCCCTCAAAGCCGAGCGCCTGCGAGAAGCGCACAACCGTCGAGCTGGAGGTGTTAGCTCGCCTCGCGAGCTCCTCGGCGGTCTGGAACGCGACTTCGTCGAGATGATCGACGATGTACTGAGCAACGTCCTTTTGGGAGCGCGAGAACTCATCGAAGCGGGCCTCGATGTAACTAGACAGGGCCTGATGGCCGCTGCCCTCGCGCCGCGTGGTCGTGGAAGTACTTCCGGTTGTCTTCATAGGCCTGCTCTGTTTCGACGCCGGGCATAACTGTTCCTCCCCAATTGATTCAAGAGCTAGGATCAATCTGTGAGCGAGAGTGGTCAAAACGAACAAATGAAGCGGATTGAGATGGACAGCGCTTCGATCGAAGCGATGATCCGCAGCGCTGCGATCAACGATCTGCGCAGCGACAGCACAGAGCTTGAACGGCGCCACGCACTGAGTCGTGGCGCTACTGCGCTTGATGCGCTCTGCGGGCTGAGCGATCGCCAGGGAACGGGCGCGGTTTGGGATGTTCTCTGTGAGCTAGACCGCGCGCAGCTGCTCAGTTTCGCGACCTTTGCGATTAGCGAGATGGCCGAACACACCGAGTACCACTGGGCCGACCGCCCGGACGATTAGCTCCGCCGCGCCAGAAGCAGCCTTACTGACCAACCGGTCAGTTACAATGTCGCTATGACAACTACTGAGCAGGTTCCTGACGCAGAAGTAATCGCTGAAGCCGCGGTCCCCTTCAATCTCGCGCTCTCTGACGAGCAGAAGGAAATCCGCGATTGGGCACACGGTTTCGCCGCCGACGTAATTCGCCCCGCCGGTGAAGAGTGGGACGAGCGCGAAGAGACTCCATGGCCGATCATCCAAGAGGCAGCGAAGATTGGCCTTTACGGATTTGAGGGCACGGCCCAGTTCTTCAGTGATCCGACCGGCTTGTTGCTGCCGATCGTCAACGAGGAGCTTTTCTGGGGCGATGCCGGCATCGGAATGGCAATCTTCGGCACGACGCTCGCCGTCGCTTCGATCTTCGGCCAAGGAACAAACGAACAGATCGGCGAGTGGATTCCACGTTGCTTCGGCACCGTCGATGATCCGAAGGTCGCGTCGTTCTGCGTCTCTGAGCCTGATGCCGGTTCCGACGTTTCAGCCCTGCGCACGCGCGCAAAGTTCGATGAGAAGACGAACGAGTGGGTCATCAACGGCCAGAAGGCTTGGGCTACCAACGGAGGCATCGCCGACGTTCACGTTGTCGTTGCCTCTGTCGATCCGGAACTGCGCTCGCGCGGTCAGGCAGCGTTCTTGATCCCGATCGACACCAAGGGCATTAGCCAAGGCGTGAAGGTCAAGAAGCACGGCATCCGCGCTTCGCACACAGCTGAGGTTCTGCTCGACGACGTTCGGATCCCAGCCGAGAACGTGCTCGGTGGCAAGGAGAAGCTCGATGAGCGCCTCGCCCGCGCACGTGAAGGCACCAAGAACAAGTCGCAGGCCGCAATGGCCACCTTCGAGGCGAGCCGCCCAACCGTTGGCGCTCAGGCCGTCGGTATCGCCCGCGCAGCTTACGAGTACGCACTTGAGTACTCAAAGGAGCGCGAGCAGTTCGGCCGCAAGATCATTGAGAACCAGTCGATCGCATTCATGCTCGCTGACATGAAGATGGAGATCGACTGCGCTCGCCTGCTCGTATGGCGCGCCTCTTGGATGGGTCGCACCGGCCAAGACTTCAACAATGCTGAAGGCTCGATGAGCAAGCTCAAAGCTGGCGAGGTCGCCGTGTGGACGACAGAGCGCGCGATTCAGATCCTCGGCGGCAACGGCTATGCACGCGAGTACCCGGTTGAGCGCTGGCACCGTGACGCGAAGATCTACACGATCTTCGAGGGCACTTCAGAGATTCAGCGACTGGTGATCAGCCGCGCGATCTCGGGCATGCACCTGAGCTAAGCGGAAGAGATCAACCGCCGGCTTTGGTGATTGCTCGGCGCAGCTCGGTGAGCGAGAAGGCTCCTTCGATCCGTTCGACAACCTTGCCCTGCGCGTCGAGCACGAAGAGCCATGGCTCTGTCGGTAGACCGAAAGCCGCGGGCTGCGTTCGCAGTCCGCGGTCAACACGGTTTTCCTTATAAATCTCATTCGTGATGTAGGCCGTCTTGCCGCTCTTGTCGGTCGCGCGAGCCTCTTCTAGAACATCGACTACCGGACCACAGACACGGCTCTGGCAAAGAGCCGGGGTCGCGAACAGCAGCGCCACTGGCTGCTTGCCATAGACATCAAACAAATCGGTCGTGAGCAGGCCGGTGGCAGCGGGCGAACGAGTGGAGATGCGCGCCGCGTCGCCGGCAACCGAGTCGAGTGTCGGCGTGTGAACTTTCGGTGCCGATTCGCCGACCTTTGGCGGCCCACCGGGCTGACCGACCTGCGCTTCGAACGCTGAACTTAAGACGAGACGCCCATCGAGCTTGGCCAACGCGACGACCTGATATTTGCCGTTCTTCGGAAAGTTGATCTCGGCGACGTAGACGCTCTTGGCCTCCCCCTCCTCTTGCCCGCTGCTGATGCTCGTGTACTGCGGAGCGACAGCCAGCGATTCGCTTCGCGCCATGAAAGGCCCGCGCAGATTGGTGCCGTTGCGGCTAGCGGTGTAGAGCGCCACCGGAGCACCAGAGATTTGCTTCTGCGCCGGGTCAAAGAGTGCGAAGCCATAGCGGTTGCTGCCGGGCTCAAAGACCGAGACGCTGGGCGCCAGAATGACCGACTCCTGATTTGCCTGCTTCAGTTCCCCGAGCGAGGTTGAGTCAGCTTTAGGAAAGTTCGCATCGGCACTCTCGGAAGAAACTATTCCCTGAACAGTCCCGCCCTGACCCTGGGACGACGAGCTGTCCCCGCAGCCAATAATCGTCGTGGCGGCGAACAGTGCAACGGGGATTAGGATCATTAAACGCATTAGCTCATTCTACGTGCGGCGGCACCGAGGCGAGTCAGTCACCGCCCAGATCGGCCGATGTGATCGAATACGCAATGGAGTCAACGGCTGATCAAACCAAGGAGAAGCAAATGGCAGAGCGGGCGGCAATTGTTACGGGAGCATCAAGCGGCATCGGGCTCGCGATCGCGCAGATGCTTGGCGAACAGGGCTACGGCCTGACCGTCGCCGCGCGCCGGCCAGAGAAACTTGAGGCAGCGGCGAAAACGCTCACCGATCAAGGCTTTGACGTTCTATCAATACCTGCAGACCTAGGCGAGGAGGAAGCTATCGCTGGCGTCGTTAAGAGCCACGAGGAACGTTTCGGCCGCCTCGACGTGCTCGTCAATAACGCAGGCGTCGGCTTTGGCGAGCTGGCCGACAACTTCACGACGAAGAAAATCGACCTTCAGCTGAACCTCAACCTCCGCGCGATCTTCCTCTTTTATCGCGAATGCATGCCGATGCTGCGCAAGTCGGCCGAGGAGCACAAGGGCACGTTGGTAGTCAACACTGCCTCAATCTCTGGCATTCGTGGCGAAGGACTACTCGGCATCTATTCGGCGACGAAGGCTGGAGTTAACGGTTTCACTCAGGCGATGAACAAAGAACTCGGTCCTGCGGGCATCCGTAACACCGCGCTCTGCCCCGGCTTCGTTGATACGCCGATGACCGACCCGTTCGCAGAGTACGTCTCCAAGGACACGATGATGCGGCCAGAAGACATCTCGGCTGCGGTTCGCTTCCTGCTTGAAGTGAGCCCGGCCTGCATGGTTCCCGAGATTCGTTTCGAACAGCCCGGGGGAATCTCGATCCCCGGCATCAACTAGGAGGAACACCTAATGAAGCTTGGCGTACACATTGGTTACTGGGGCTTGGGCCTTACAAGCGAAGACCAGCTTGAGATCGTTCAAGAGGCCGAGCGGCTCGGCTACGACTCGGTCTGGGCGGCTGAGGCCTATGGCTCGGATACAGCGAGCGTCCTCGGCTGGCTCGCAGGACAGACGTCGACGATCCGCCTAGGCTCGGGAATCTTCCAGATGCCGGGCCGCTCAGCGGCGATGACAGCGATGACCGCCGCGACGATCGATCAGCTTTCAAACGGGCGAATGATCCTCGGCATCGGCTCGTCCGGCCCGCAGGTCAGCGAGGGCTGGCACGGCGTGCGATTCGGCAAGCAGCTTGCACGCACACGCGACTACGTTGCCGTGCTGCGGATGGCGCTAGCGCGCGAGCGGCTCGAGTACAGCGGCGAGACCTTGGAACTACCCCTGCCTGAAGGCCCCGGAAAGGCGCTGAAGCTGACGATTGGAACCGTTCAGGACCAAGTTCCGATTTACATCGCGGCGATTGGGCCTAAAAACACGCAGCTCACAGGTGAGATTGCCGACGGCGTTATCCCAACTCTCTTCTCGCCCGAGCACGTCTCGGTGATGCGCGACGAGCTTCAGATTGGAGTCGACCGGGCCGGCAACGGCAAGACGCTCGCCGATATTGACATCGCACCAACGGTGCAGGTCTATGTCAGCGACAACATGGAGGACGCGCGCAACCTGATGCGGCCGTTCATTGGTCTCTACGTCGGTGGCATGGGCTCGCGCAAGCAAAACTTCTACAACCAGCTGGTGCGGCGTTACGGCTTTGACGACGCTGCCCAGGAGGTACAGGATCTCTACCTCGATGGCAAGAAGGATGAGGCGATGGCTGCGCTGCCGGATGAGCTGATCGACATGGTTGCGATCTGCGGTCCTGCCGATCACGTGCGCGAACGGATCGCCGCCTATCGCGAGGCAGGCGTCGGCACGCTTGGCGTGAGCCCGATGGCCTTTACGCGTGAAGAGCGGATTACGCAGCTACGGCTGATCGCCGAGCTGGCGGCAGACTGAGGCCGGATGAGACTGTTGCTCGGCGCCTTCGGCGACCCGGGCCACGCCTTCCCGATGATCGCGCTCGGACGCGCACTGCGCGCTCGTGGTCACGACGTGACGCTGCAGACGGCGCAGCAGTGGGAGCAGGTCGTGCGCGGCGAAGGACTGGCCTTCGCTGCCGCACCTGAGTACCCGGTCTTCCCAACCCGGGAGGCACCGCTGAAGCCATATCAGGCCGTATTGAGGGCAACCGAGGATGCGCAACCGCTCGTTGAACAATGTGATCCGGAGATCGTCGTACACGACATCCTGACGTTGGCGCCCGCCCTTGCCGCTGAGCGGGCTGGCGTCAAGGTCGCGACGCTCGTACCCCACGTTGATCCGCGCACCGCGCCCGGCGCACCGCCCTACTCGGTCGGCGCGTTGCCGCCGCGGACGGCGGTCGGGCGCAAGCTTTGGGGCACGCTTCGCCCGGCAACGAACAGGGGGCTCGAGAGCGGGCGCGCTGAGCTGAATGAAACCCGTAGCCGCCTTGGCCTGCCGACGCTTGAGCACCTTCACACTGGCCTCTCGCGCCAGCTGACGATGGTCGCCAGCTTCCCCGCGCTCGAATATCCCCGCCCGGCTGAACCGGCGACCGAGATCATCGGGCCGATGATCTGGGAACCGCCAACCGAGGCGGTGCAGCTACCGGCGGGCGACGGCCCGCTCGTGCTCGTTGCCCCATCGACCGCCCAGGACCCTGAACACAATCTGCTGCGAGCGAGCATCCGGGGTTTGGGGCAGTTAGATGGCGTTCGCGTGCTGGCAACATGGAACCGGCGCCCTCTCACTGAACCGATCGAGCTGCCGGCCAACGTCACACTCGTCGAGTGGGTCAGTTATGCGCAGACGATGCGGCACTGCGATGTGGTCATTAACCACGGTGGCCACGGCACACTCGCGCGCGTTCTGGCGAGCGGCGCGGTGCCGGTCGTTGTGCCAGCTGGCGGCGACCAGGCTGAGAACGCTGCGCGCGTCGCTTGGGCCGGAGCTGGAGTGCGCGTGGCCCCGCGCCTGGCTTCACCGCGGGCGATCCGTGCCGCCACCGAACTAGCGCTGTTTGAGCCCTCGCTGCGTACCACCGCGCAGCAGTTCGAAGAGTGGTATGCCACGCACGACTCGGGCCTGCGAGCGGCCGAACTGCTCGAGCAGCTCGGCGCCAGCTGAAGCGAATGCGCAGCACGGCGCGGAGGTGTCGTACCATGCAGCTCGCTGCGTCGCCAAGCGACGCCCGCGATCCGGGGTAGCTCAATGGCAGAGCGAACGACTGTTAATCGTTAGGTTGTGGGTTCGAGTCCCACCCCCGGAGCTGCTCCGAGCCCCTTTTCCGTCTGCGAGCAGATGGGAGCCGCGCACCGAAACCCAGCCAGGAATCGGGGAGCAACGCAGTGGCAGCTCTGGTTTTCCTAGCGTTCGGCGTGGTACCGGCAGCGCTGGCGACCCTGGAGCACTTACCGAACGACTTCGTAGCGGCGGCGCTTTGGATCGCTGCGCAACTGAGTGGCTGATGGCCGACCGTCCCAACCGGCTCGCTCGCCTCAGTTTCCGTGTACCGTTTCAATAATGAAACTTGCACTTCTCGCTCTCGCCGCCGGAGTTCTTCTAGTCGCGCCAACTACCGCTTCGGCGCGCTCGGTCGTCTGGGCCGGTACGCAGGCCAGAGAGAGCGTGATGCTTGATACCAGCTCAGGGAGGGTGTCAATCAAATCGCTTCAGGTCGTGATGGCCTGCACCGACCCAGCCGGGCAGGTCCGCCCGATTGCCTTCTACGTGCCGAGATCGCGCGTAAGGGCGACGCTGCGCAGCAACCGATACACAATCAATCTGACCGCCCGCTCGAACGGTCGCAGGGCAGCCGTTCGTGTAGCTGGCACGCTTGGCTCGAACGGCCGCGGCACTGCCCGCGTGCGGGTTCTGGGCAATAGCCGTGACAGCGCAACTGGCGAACTGCTCGAAGAGTGCGAGCGCGAAGTGACGATCGCTGTGCGCCGCGGCCCTCGCTGATCCTTAGCTCTGCGTTTCGCGCGTCTGTTCGAGGCTCTCTTCGACCTCGCGTTCAATCTGGTCCCTAAGACTCTCGCGCTGTTCCACGAGTGCCACAAGCGCCTTTGGATCGCTCTGCTGGGCAACAACGATTTCGCGCTCAGTGCGCGCCGCCCTTAGGCGCAGCCCCTCGGCCTTCAATGCGGCATGCGAGCTGGCGTTCTGGACTGCCCTCACCTGAAGCTCAGCGAGCGTGCGGCTGAGCTCCTCGTCTTCGGGTGGGGCATGGACTTCTCCGCTGTCCGGAGCCGCGAGGATTAACTGGGCCGCACGCAGGAACACGGGGCTGATGAAATCGGCTTCGAGGTCCATTGCGGCGAGAGCCTCCCTGCCAACCGCTGGATCGGCCAAGCACTGCACGAGGAAGGCTCGCTCAACGCGGGCACCTGGATCGATAACGGTCTTCGCCGGACGCTGCGGGACGTCCTCTTCCTCGGCGCCGGCAACCGCGTTACTGGAGCGCTCTGGCGCGGGCAGCGGGCGCGCGCGGCCGAGCCACTCAGTCAGCTTTGCGCCGCTTACGCCCAGCGCGGCGGCGGCCAGTTCAGTCAGCTCATCACGCATCGCGCTCGCTGGGAGCGGCGTGATTATTGGCGCAAGCTCACTGACGGCGCGGTCTTTGCCTTCCGCAGTCGCAAGATCTGCAAGCAGCAGCGCCCGGTCAACGCGGAAACGGACGAAAGGTACCGAGCCGGCAACAAGCTCCGTAATCGCCTCTGGCCCCTGCTGCTGGACGATGTCGGCTGGGTCGCTCCCTGCGGGCAGCGGTACTACGCGCAGCTCAAGCTTGCGCCCTTCGGCGACCTTGGCAGCGCGAATCATCGCCTCCTGCCCAGCGCTATCGGCATCGAGTGCGAGCGCCACGACCGGAGCCATCCGAGCGAGCTCAGAGACCTGATCCTCAGTGAGCGCTGTACCCATTAGCCCGACCGTGTTTCGCAGCCCGGCCTGATGCATCGCAATCACGTCGGTGTAGCCCTCGCAAAGAATCACCTCGCCGCCCTTGGCTGCGGCGGCGCGGGCGAGATCGGCGGCGTAGACCTGACGGCCCTTGTGGAAGACCGCGTTCTCAGAGCTGTTGAGGTATTTGGGCTGTTGATCGGCACCGACCGCGCGGGCGCCGAAACCGAGTACGCGGCCGCGGCTATCGCAGAGAGGGAATGTGATTCTGCGACGAAAGCGGTCGTAAACGTTGCCCTTCTGATTCTTCGCCGTCAATCCGGCGTCCCAAAGCTCGGCTTCGCTGTAGCCGCTCTGGCGCGAAGCGACCAACACTTTGTCCCAGGCGCTCGGTGCGTAACCAACGCGGAACTCACGTAGCAACGCCTCGTCGAGCCCGCGCGCCTTCAGGTACTCACGCGATTCTTCGGCCTCCGGCGATTCCCACAGATTACGAACGTAGAACGCGGCTGTGCGCTCGAGCAACTCGAGCAGGCGGTCACGCTTCTCGCGGCGCTGAGCGGCTTGGGGATCCTCCTCCGTTAGCTCCATTGTCACGCCGTAGCGATCGGAGAGCGATTCGACAGCCTCGCGGAAGTTGAGCCCCTCTGTTAGCTGAACAAACTTGAAGAGGTCTCCCCCCTCTCCGCAGCCGAAGCAATGGAAGACCTTCTGAACCGGATCGACACTAAAGGATGGGCTGCGCTCGTCATGGAACGGGCAAATCCCCATCATCTGCTGTCCTGACCGCTTCAGCTCTGTCTTGGCGCCGACGAGCTCCGCCATGTCGACGGTCTGGCGCAGGCGCTCAATTGAGTCGTCGGTGTAGAGCGGCATCGGTGGCAGCCTACGCGGCGAACGACTCCGGCACCGTCAGCTGCTCGAAGACGCGGATGCAGTAGCGGTCGGTCATCCCTGCCAAATAGTCGGTGACGCGGCGGTCAAGGCTTGCGCCGCTGGCGCCGCCAGCGTCGGGGATTCGCTCTGGGTCTGTTGCGTAGTGATTGAAAAGGGTTGTGATCACGCGCTCGATCCGGTTGTGCTCGGCGCGCGCGCTCTCACCGAGGTAGACGTTGTCGAACATCCATGTGCGCAGCTCATCCATCGCGGCGCCCGCCTCTTGACCCTGGACGATTGCGCCCGCTGCCTGCGAGTGCTCAACGAGGTCGTGCACGAGGTAGTCGATTCGCGCCGAACCGGTCTGCCCGAGAATCGCAATCGGACCATCGGGGAGGTCGGCTTCGGCTACGACTCCAGCGCGTGTTGCATCGTCAATATCGTGGTTGATGTATGCGATTCGGTCGACCAACCGCACGATTGACCCTTCCAGCGTGCGCGGCGCCGGTGCGCGACCCGAATGGCAAGCGATCCCATCGCGCACGTCCTCTGTCAGGTTGAGGCCGGCGCCATCGCGCTCGAGGACGTCAACGACCCGCAGCGACTGTTCATAGTGGCGGAAACCACCGTCGAACCGTTCTTTCAGGCACTTGTCGAGCACCGCTTCGCCGATATGACCGAATGGTGGATGACCGAGGTCGTGCCCCAGGCCTATCGCCTCAGTCAGGTCCTCGTTCAGTCGCAGCGCGCGGGCAACAGTTCGGGCGATCTGAGTCACTTCGATCGTGTGCGTGAGACGGGTTCGGTAGTGGTCTCCCTCTGGAGAGACAAAAACCTGAGTCTTGTGCTTCAGACGGCGAAACGCTTTGCAGTGGACAATCCGGTCGCGGTCACGCTGTAGTGGCGAGCGCAGCCCACAGGCGGGCTCGTCGATCAGCCGACGCGCCGGCCAGGACCGGGCCGCGAGCGGCGAAAGCAGCGTCTCTTCACGTTCCTGCTGGCGCGCGGCGAACTCGGCGGCGACGAGGCCGGGATTGGCATGTGGATCCATCGCGCTCATTCTCGCAGCCCGTCGCGGTTTGCTGCGATCGGCTTCAAGCTATCGCCTTGAACCGAACCTGGCCGTGGTGGGCGGCGGTCTCGCTGACGGCTCGATCGGCGAGCGCGACCACGCGCCGATCGACGCTAGGCAGATCGGCCAAAGGGCGGCCAAGGGCGTCGGTGAGAAATCGATGGGTCTCGCCATCGAGCTCGAACGACCCGGCCTCGCAGGACGCGCAAACGACTCCACCCGCAGCCGGTGAGAAGCCAACTAGCTCGCCTGCCTCGCCGCAGGTTGCGCAGGCGGCAAGCTGCGGCGCAAAACCGGCCGCCAGCAAGAGCTTTATCCGGAAGGCGACCTGAAATCCGTCGGTCGCGTGCTCAGGATAATTATCAAGCAGCGTTAGAGCGCTACAAAGCAAGTTGAAGACCTCCGGGTGCGACTCTCCTGAATCGAAGACGCGGCCGAGCGAATCGCAGGCGCGCGCGGCGCCATTGAGCGCGCGCTCGTCAGCGCGAAGTGTGGTGAACGCGCTGATCGTCTCGGCGCCAGTCACGGTCATTAGGTCGCTACGGCCTTCGTGCAGCTCAAGATTTAACCGAAAGAACGGCTCTAGGCGACCACCGAAGCGGCTCTTGGAGCGCCTTACGCCCTTTGCAATTGCGCTCAGCTTGCCGCGCATCGGCGTGTAAACGTGGAGGATCCGGTCGGCCTCGCCGTAACGGATCGAACGCAGCACGACAGCTTCCGTCTTGACCGGCCCGGCCATCAGGTGGTGCCCCGCGACAGCGCTACATTGGTCGCTATGTCAAATGTCGTGATGTACTCATCAACTCCCTGCCCCTTCTGCTCGCAAGCAAAGGCGCTACTCAACGCGCGTGAGATTCCCTTCGAGGAGATCAACCTCAGCATGGACGCCGAGGGGCGCGTTGCGCTAAACGAGAAGACGGGAATGATGACCTTTCCCCAGATTCTCGTCGACGGAGAGCTGATAGGCGGTTTCCAAGAGCTCATCGCTGCTGACCAGAGCGGGAAGCTCGACGAGTTGCTCGCCGCCTCGTAGCTCCCCGCGGACGCGGCTGACAGCGGCCGCATAGGTAGGTCCCCCTGCCGACGACAACGATCTTCTCTACCTCGTTACCGCAGCGGGGGCAGGGTTCCCCTGCGCGCCTGTGAACTAGAAACTCATCCTGGAAACTGCCGTAGAGCCCGTCGGCGTGACGAAAATCATCGATTGTTGCGCCGCCAGCGTCGAGCCCGGCTTGGAGGGCGTCTTGAATCGTTGTCGCCAGAAGCTCGTACTGAGCGGGCTTTAGGCGCCCCGCCTCCCGCAACGGATGAACTTCAGCGCGAAATAGCGCCTCGTCGGCGTAGATGTTCCCGATCCCGGCGACGGCGCGCTGATCGAGCAGAAAGGCCTTAATCGATGTCCGCTTTCCTGACGCCATCGACTTCAGCGCCGGTCCGTCGAGCGCGCCTGAGAACGGCTCGATCCCGAGCCGCCCGGCGAAGTATTCGTCAAGTGCGTCGCCTCCAATAATCACTTCGGCCGTTCCAAAGCGGCGCGGGTCTGTGAAGCGGAGCGTGTGACCAGCTTCGAGTTCGAAAACCGCGCGTTGGTAAGCCACGCTTGGTTCAGCGTCATAAAGGAAATTCCCGGTCATCCGCAGGTGGCAGATCAGATAGAGCTCGTCGCCGAGATCGAAGATCAGGTACTTACCGCGCCGCTCCAGCCGCTCGATCGTTCGCCCCTCGATTAGACCGGCCAGCTCACTACCGGCGATCGGACTGCCCCACTTCGGATCGAGCACCTCAAGCCGCTCAATCCGCTTGGCGGCCAGCGCTGGCGCCAGCTGGCGACGGAGCGTTTCGACTTCAGGCAGCTCAGGCATCCCGCCGAGGATAGGCGCGTTGCCAAATGTTTGTTCGTCTTTTACGCGGCGTGGCCAACCGTTGCCCGTGGGTGGGCGCCAAAGTACTGATCCTTCAGCCGCTCGGCCGAGAGGTGTGTGTAGATCTGGGTTGTCGCGATGTCGGCGTGGCCGAGCATCTCCTGTAGAGCTCGCAGGTCACATCCCCCAGCGAGCAGGTGCGTTGCAAACGTGTGGCGGAGCGTGTGTGGACTCATCAGACCGGCCAGTCCAGCGGCGCGGGCATGGCCTTGGACGATCTTGTAGAGCCCTTGCCGCGTTAGCGCGCTACCGCGCTGGTTAACGAAGAGGTGCTCCTCATCGCCTATCCCAACGAGCTTTGGACGCGCAACTTCGAGGTAGACCGCCAGTGCGTGAACAGCGGCGCTGCCAACGGGGATCAGCCGCTCCTTGGAGCCTTTGCCCCGTGCGCGCATCACTCCCTCTTCGAGGTCGACTTCACCAACGAGCAGCCCAGTTGCCTCCGATGCGCGCAGCCCGCAGGCGTACATAAGCTCGAGCAGCGCGCGGTCGCGGTGCGCTGCGGGCGTATTTCCTTGGGGCGCCGCCAACAGCATCATCACCTGATCGCGGCTCAGCACCTTTGGCAATCGACGCGTCTTGCGCGGCGCGCGTAGATCGGCGGTTGGATCGTGATTGATCAGCTGCTCTCGCCGCAGGTGGCGGTAGAACGACCGCAGACATGCAGTCTTGCGTTGAAGCGTTGCCGCTGCCACCGGCGCGCGCTCTGGACCGCCCTGCGTGAGCTGGTCGAGAAAGCCCGCCAGTGCTCCATGGTCGGCTGTTAGAGCGTCGGCGCCGATCTCTTCGAGATAGAGACCGAACTGCATTAGGTCGGTTCTGTAGGCACCAAGTGTGTTGCGCGAAAGACCACGCTCCAGCTCAAGGTAGGCAAGAAAGTCGAGCACGTGGTGCTGGAACGTTCGCTGCGCCGGAGTGGTCGTGATCGCCATTGCGGTGCAGTTCGCCGCCGGCGTCCACCTTCCTTATCGCTGCAACAGGCGCTGCGCGGAGGTCGCGGCAGCTAGCTGGCAGTCGCAATTGTCGCTGCCAGCAATGCGCCGCCAGCGAGTGCAGCTCCGAAAAACAACGGGTCTTCGTCGATTGAACGGCCCATCGTGGTTCCGGGGAGCCCGCTCTCGCCATAGGCCGCAAGCTCTACGTCAAGCTCAACAATCGTGTGGCCGCAGCCGCGCGTGATCTCCCCCGCCGCTCCCGTTGGGACGGCAACGCTGACGGGAGCGAGCAGCAGGTCGAGGACGGTTTGGGTGTGGTGGGAGCAGCCTTGGTGGCGGTCGCGGGCGTCGCCGTTGGACATTCGCGGAGCGACAACGACCGGGCATCCCAGCGCGAGCGCCGTGTGAGCTGCGTCAAGCGCCGCCATGCCGCCGTGGCCGAGGCGCGAGCCCGATCCGATAATTCCCGGCCCCGGAGCGACCACCGCTGCGTCCCAGCCAAGCTCGCCGATGCCGTGCGCGATTCCACCGGCCAGCGTGATCGCCTCAGCTTCTCCTCCATAGCTTGCGCCAGCCGTAATCGTGCCAGCGAGCAAGCCCTGCTCGCGCAGCTCGATGACAGTCCTCGAATGGCCGCCGGGAAGCGCGCCACCGCCGCCCTGAATGTAGCCGAGCCTCGTGCCTTGGCGACCCCGTGCCACAGCCCACGCGAATGGAGCGAGCTGACCGTGAAGAAAGCAGACACCAACCGGCCTGGGAGGAGGGGGCGCGTCGCTGCCGTCCTCAACAGGGAGCACGGCGTGCTGGAGCGAGCTGTAATTGAGCTTCATCACGTGCGCTCCCGGAACCCCTTTACCGCCAAGCCCACGCGTGAGGTTCACGTGGACGACATCGAAGCCGCCAGATCCAAGTGATAAGTCCGCAGCCTGCGTGTTGACGATGACGCTGTCGCCAACTTCGCATTGACCAAGCAGCTCAGTATCGGCGGTCGCTGCTCGCGGCCCTCTGCCGGGGACGTCAACAAGCAACTGCTGTTCCGGCGCCAGAGGCCCTACCTCGGTTACGACACCTTCGCGGAGGACAAGCATTGTTTAATCCTCCCCCAACTCGTCGATCAACGCGAACGTCACGTTCAGCATCGCCTCGAGGTCCGCACCAGCTACGCGCTCGCTCGACTGGTGCGGGTTCTGGGTGCCGTTGGCGAGGTTGACGCAAGGGAACCCTTTGGCCCGAAAAGCATTCGCATCCGAGCCGCCGCCGCTCAGAACCAGCTTTGGTTCGTAGCCAGACGCCTCTAGCGCGGCAACTGCGGCCACCACGGCCGGCTCGTCTTCGCCGAGCTTGTAGCCGACAAATGAGCGTTCGATCGTAAAGCCCAGATCGCACTGGCAGCCGGGCTCGTTGGCGGCGTCTTGGAACGCCTCCGTGACACCTTCAGTGATGATCTCGGCGCGCCCGTCTTCGAGCGAGCGCACCTCGCCGTCGACCTGACAGTGCTCGGGGACGACGTTTGTGCCGGCAACGCCACCACGGATCCGCGCAACGTTTGCGGTAGTGAGTTCGTCTAGTCGGCTGTCGGGCAGCTTGGCAATTGCGCGCGCCGCGGTGGTGATTGCGCTGCGACCATCCTCTGGAGCAATGCCGGCATGTGCGGCGCGGCCACGGATGTCGGCGCGCCAGCGGATGTGGGTAGGAGAGCCCCCGATGATCTCACCGATCGGCGTGGCGTGGTCGTAGACGTAACCGAACTGCGATCGAAATTTGCTCACGTCGAGGGCGTGGGCGCCAAGCAGCCCCGGCTCCTCGGCAACCGTGAAACAAAGCTCCAAATCAACTGGAGCTCCCTCGATCTTCGCGCGGCGCGCCAGCTCGAGGAAAACGGCTACCGCCGCCTTGTTGTCGGCGCCAAGAATTGTCTCGCCCTCGCTCTCCCAGACGCCAGTGACGAATACCGGCACGATCGCGCCTTCGTGCGGAACCGTGTCTAGGTGAGCGCAGAACAGCACCGAGCGCCCTCCCCGCTCACCGATGCGTGCGAGGAGGTTGCCGCTCTGCCCTCCGATCACGTCAGCAGCGTCGTCCTCGGCCACAGTTACGCCAATCTGCTCGAGCTCGCTGCGCACGTAGGCGGCTACAGCGCCCTCGCCGCGGGATGGGCTCGAGATCGCGCAGAGCGCCGCAAATGTTTCGCTCAGGCGCCGAACTTCAAGCTCTGAGGCAACGCGCATCTGAGCGGCTATCAGGCCGCTGGACTGCTTGCGTGAGCGTCGCCTCCGGCCGCCTGCGACTCACCACCGCGAGCCGCGAACGCTGCCGCGACAAATTCGCGGAAAAGCGGAGCCGGGCGCTCGGGCCGCGACTTGAACTCCGGGTGATATTGCGCGGCTACGAAGAACGGGTGAACTTCCGCGGGCAACTCGACCGCCTCTACTAGCCTCTCGTCCGGTGAGGTTCCACTGACGATGAGGCCAGCGTGCTCGAGCTTCTTGCGCAGCGCGATCGAAACCTCGTATCGATGGCGATGGCGCTCGTAGACAACCGACTCGCCGTAGCAATCGCGGACGATCGTGCCGCTATGGAGCTTGATTGGGTCGGCGCCAAGGCGCATCGTGCCGCCCAGATCAGAGATCTCCTTCTGCTCCGGGAGCAGGTCGATTACCGGCCACTCAGTTTCGAGATCGAACTCGGTCGAGTTAGCGCCGTCCATTCCAGCAACAGAGCGCGCAAACTCGCAGACCGCCATTTGCATCCCGAGACACACCCCGAGGTAGGGAATCTTCTGCTCGCGGGCCACGCGAACGGCGCGAATCTTGCCTTCGATCCCGCGGCCACCGAAGCCTCCGGGAACGAGGATGCCGTCAGAGCCCCCGAGCCGCTCAAGCGCTACCTGATCGTCAATGAGGTCTTCCGAATCGACCCAGTCAATCTCAACGTTTGCACCGGCAAGATTGCCGCTATGGATGAGCGCTTCAGTCACAGACTTGTAGGCATCCGCCAGCGCGATGTATTTGCCAACAAGTGAGATCTTGACCGGAGCCGTAGCCTCGGCGGCGCGCGTAACGATCGCATCCCACTCGCTCAGATCGGCCGGCGCCGCCTCGAGCCCAAGCTCGTCGCAGATGAAGTCATCGACCTTCTGCTCGCAGTACCAGAGCGGCACTTCATAGATGTCGCCGACGTCCTTGGCCGAAATCACGGCCTCGACCGGTAGCGATGCGAAGAGCGCAATCTTCTTTCGGATATCGAGCGAGAGTTCGCCCTCACTGCGACAGAGCAGCATGTCAGGCTGAATACCGATCCGGCGAAGCTCGTTGACCGAGTGCTGCGTCGGCTTTGTCTTCAGCTCTCCGGCATGGCCGATATATGGAACCAGGGTGAGGTGGATGAACATGCAATTGCGCCGTCCTACGTCGACTGGGAACTGGCGGATCGCCTCAAGGAAAGGGAGCGATTCGATGTCGCCGACGGTCCCACCAATCTCAGTGATGACGACGTCAACGTCGCTTGTTTCCGCGATCAGCTTGATTCGCTGCTTGATCTCATCGGTGATGTGGGGCACCACCTGCACGGTCGCACCGAGATAATCACCGCGGCGTTCGCGGCGGATAACTGCGTCGTAGATGCCACCGGCGGTCACGTTGGAGGCGCGCGTCGTATTCGAATCCGTGAAGCGCTCGTAGTGGCCGAGGTCGAGGTCTGTTTCAGCACCGTCCTCTGTGACAAAGACCTCGCCGTGCTGATACGGCGACATTGTCCCTGGGTCAACGTTGATGTACGGATCGAACTTCTGCAGTCCGACAGTAAGTCCGCGGGCAACCAGCAGGCGCCCGATCGAGGCGGCCGCGATTCCTTTTCCGAGGGACGAGACGACTCCGCCTGTGACGAAGATGTGGCGGGGCTGGCGTTGGGCGTCAGGCACGATGAACAATTCTCCCTATCGAGTCTAGATGACTAAGTCCCGGAGTTGATTCGACGAGCGAGTTGATCGAACGAACTTCTCCGTAAATGGTTAATAGAACGAGTACTGCGGCTGCCACTGCAAGCCCGGTCGTTCCGAGAACGAGCACCAGCCAGATGCCGGCAACAACGCCGACCACATTTGAACCGCTGTCGCCCAGGATCCCGCGCTCGCGCAGATCAAGCGCGCCACAGACGAGGATCGGGCCGACCCAGAGGCCGAGGCTAAGGAGTGGGTCCAGACTCCATGCACCGAGCGTGCAGCCGAGCCCGACGAGCACGAAAACCTTTACCGAGCGGCCGGGCCGAAGGTCGAACAGGTTGAAGAGATTGGTGGCGAGCACGATCACCAGCGAAGCGAGCAGGAAGCGGGCAACACCATCCTGCGTGACAGCACACCATGCGAGCGCCAGCCCGAGCGTCCCAAAGGCTTTCAATGCGCCGGTACTGAAGGCTCCACTAAGCGCCGCCCCTCCGTGACCGCGCCAGCCTCGGGAGCTGCCAGCGAACGCGTCATCGGCAATCCCAAGCGCCACTACACCGAGAATCAAGGGTAGGCCGACGAGGTCGAGCGTGTTTAGGCTAAACAAGCCAGCAAGCAGAGCAAGCGGAATAAGTGCCGCCAGCGCAGCGGCTGGGATGAGCAGACCAAGCGGACAGGGCAGCATCTCGTCGCGATAGTTGGAGCGAAGGTGACCTCCCTCTGTGAGGAAGCTGACCAGCGGGCGAGAGAGCGCTAGCGCGAGGAGTAGAGAGAGGATCAGTTGCAGCGCTGGCACCTGAGCAACGTACATAGCGGCGCGGACGAGCATTTCTCTGAAACCGCTCAGCTTCGCTACCGTTGACGCCAGTCAAAAAGAGGAGAGCGCCGTGACCAACGATGAACCAAGTAAGCCTGCCGAGATGACCGACGAGCAGTGGCGCCAGAAGCTCGACCCTGAATCGTTCGCGGTGCTGCGTGAAGCAGCCACAGAGCCAGCCTTCACCGGCGCATACAACGACGAAAAGGGCATTGGAATGTTTCGCTGCAAGGGCTGCGACGCCGAACTATTCTCGTCGGATACCAAGTTCGACTCCGGCACCGGCTGGCCAAGCTTCACCGACCCAGTCGTCTCGAGCGCCGTCACACTCGTCGATGACAACTCACATGGGATGCGCCGCACCGAGGCGATCTGCGCGAGCTGCGGCGGCCACCTCGGCCACGTATTCGAGGACGGCCCCGGCGTCAGCGGGCAGCGTTGGTGCATCAATTCAGCGGCACTCGACTTCGAAGCGCGCGAGTAGCCCCTAGCCGCCCGCTAGCTCGGGGCCCGGGAGCAGACTCCCTGCATCGGGGCCGCTTCCAAAGCTGCCTTGGGCGCCCGCCAGAGCGAGCACCAGCGCCGCCTGCCCTGCCGTCTGGTCGATGGCATCAACGCTGGAGAGGCCGCGCGCCCGGTACCAGGAGATCTGGCTTGGCCGGGTTGCCTCTGACTGGACGCCGACAATCGGGCTGCGCGTCATTGTTAGCCCGGCCATGATCCCGTCCTCGAGGCGGTTCGTGTTATCTGCTGCCTCGCCGCTAAGCACACGCGGCACCCTCACCACGACGATCGAATCGAACGGCCCGAGGCCGCCGGCGCGGGTCGAGAAGAGCGCGTTTGCCTCGCTCTTCAAGAGTTGCCCGCCAAGAATTAACTGACGTCCAATTGCCTTGCCAAAGGGCGTCAGCAGCTTCGGCGTCGAGCTGAGCTCGACATAGCGCCGGCCTTTGGCGTTGGCTGAGAGGGCGGGAATGTCGGGCGGCTGCCTCAGCGCCAGCGTGCCGCTCAGGTCGGCGCCTGTCCCCTCGAGAGCTGCGCGGATATCGGAGGCGATCGATTCATTCGGCTCGCCAAGGAAGAGCAAGCCAACCTTGGCTCCTTGAAGCCTTCCGGCGACAACGAATGGATAGGAGGCCCTCTCATAGCGCCGCGCAGTCTCCAACTGCGCATTCGCAGCCTGCTCCTTTTCCTGAGCGCCACGGACGTCGTCTCTGAGGCTCGATCGGACCTGCTTTTCAGCCGACGAGACGAGCCCAGCGTCGCCAATCGCAACACCGAGCAAAACACCGACTGCGAGCGCGACGAGAACGGCGGCAAGCGAGACGGCGTGGTAGCGGAAATCGAACACGTCGCGACCCTAGACGTTCCCGCCGAGTAGTACGCGCAGCTTGAGCCAGAAGAGATCGGCGACCTCTCGCAGCGCCGGCGTCACAAGCACGACGATCAAAAACGCCACGAGCCCGGCAGCAAGGACGATCACCGCTGGCGACAGTCCAGGAGAGGGTCGATAGAGACGGCTTACCCCCTTTGCGTCGACGATCTTTTCACCAAGCCGCAGACGCGTCAAAAAGGTTGACGACATGCCGCGCCGGTTCTTATCGAGAAACTCGACGAGATTGAACTGTGAGCCGACGGAGACGATCAGCGACGCACCCTTCTCCCCCGCAATCAGCATCGCCACGTCTTGACTGGTCCCCGGTGCTGGAACGACCTTATGCTCGAGCGAAAGACTGTCGAGCAGCTCGCGACCAGGAGCACGGCCATCAGGGTAGGCGTGGACGACAAGTTCCGCGCCGCTGCGCAGAGTGGCGTCCGACGCGGAATCCATGTCGCCAACAATCATGTCCGGCTTGAAGCCCTCCTCGATGATCGCGTTGGCGCCACCATCGACACCAACGAGCACCGGCTTCGTGTCGCGGATGTAAGGGCGCAGCGCCTGAAGGTCGGCCTGATGGTCAACGCCACGTACGACTATCAGCGCCGGCCGATCACGGAACTCGGTGTCAAAGCGGGGCAGGTCGATCTTGCCGGATAGAAGGTCTTGCTCCTCGACCATATGCTCGACCGTGTTGCGCGCGAAAGCTTCCAGCGCGCCACCGATCTCGAGCCGCCTCTGCGCGTTGTCAGCGCGAACGTCTTCTGGCTTTTGAAGCGTGCCGGCCACGAGCATCTCGCCGTTACGCCAGACCTCGCCTTCTCGAAGTTCGAGTCGGTCGCCGTCGCGGCAAAGTCCAAAGAGTCGATCATCGGGTAGGTCGATCAGCGTAATCCCAGCCTCGATTAACAACAACGGCCCCATGTTTGGGTATTCCGACGAGCGCGAAGCCCGGCAGTTCAGCACGGCAACAGCATCTGCGCTGATTAGATCCTCAGCCGAGACTCGATCGAGATCGTCGTGGTCGATCAGGGCGATCTCGTTAGGGCGCAAGCTGCGAACAAGCTTCTTTGTCCGTCGGCCGCTACGAACTAGGCCGCCAACGGGGGGCGTCGGCATCGTTTTGGCAGAGAGCGACATCGCAACGCGAGTTTAGGCGTAGAGAGCCCGATCCGTCTAAGCGGCTTTACGCAGCTCGCGTGCGTGGCGCAGCGCGGCGCTGTCGTCCTCCTCGGCACCGAGCATCCGCACCAGCTCACCGACGACCTCTGGCTCGCGCAACTCGGTAACCGTCGTCAGGACGGGGTCGGTCGCCGTATCCTTCTCAATCGAGAAGTGACGATCGGCCAATGAGGCGATCTGTGGCAGGTGGGTAATGCAGAGAACCTGGCGATCGGCGGCGAGGCTGCGGAGTCGCTCGCCTACCACGCGAGCCGTCTTACCGCCAACGCCGGCATCGATCTCGTCGAAGACGAGTGTTGTGGCCGAGCCGTCATTGGCGACGCCCAGCAGCGCGAGCATCACGCGAGAGAGTTCACCACCGGAGGCAATCTCGCGAAGCGGGCCGGCAGGGACACCCGAGTTGGTAGCGATCATGAAGTCAACCCCATCAGTGCCGGTCGGGCCGCCGTCGCGCTGGCTGAGCTCGACAGCGAAACTCGCACCGACCATCGCCAGTTCATCAAGCCGAGCACAGACCTGTTTTGCGAGTTTCGGGGCGGCCGCCCGCCGCGCCTTGTGCAGCTCTGCGGCGAGTGCTGAGCTGGCAGCGATCGCATCGGCTAGTTCGGCGGTCGCCGATTCCAGAGACGCCTCAGCGTCGTTCAGCAGCGCGAGCCGCTCGCGCGACGCATCGGCATAAGCGAGCACTGCTGCGATCGAGCCGCCGTGCTTGCGCGAGAGCCGATCGAGCAGAGCCAAGCGCTCCTCGGTCTTCTCCAGGAGGCCCGGTTCGACGCCAAGCGACTCGCAGTAGCGGCGCAGTTCGGCTGAGAGGTCATCGGCTTCGATTGAAAGCGACTGCCAGCGGGTGGTAAGCGCGTCGAGCTGCTCATCGATCCCAGCGACTCCGTCGAGGCCGCCGCCGACATCGGCAAGACGCGAGTTGACCCCTTCGCCGTCCTCGGGCGCCAATGCTTCGCACGCCGCAAATGCGGCGCTCCGAAGCCCCTCAACATGGGCGAGCTTGCCCCGCACAGCGAGCAGTTCCTCTTGCTCGCTTTCGCTCGGCGCCGCCTCATCGATTTCGGTCAGTTCGAACTGGAGCAGATCCAGCTCGCGCTCGCGTTCGCCGTCGAGCGCCTTCAAGTCGTCAAGTCGTTGCTGACACTCGATCACGGCCGCGTGCGCGGCCCCCATCGCTGCGCGGCGTGCCTGCTGGTCAGCGCCGCAGAAACCGTCAAGGATGTCGAGCTGAGCGGAAGCCACGGTCAGTTTGCGGTGCTCGTGTTGGCCGTAGAAGACGAGCATTGTCGCAGCGACGTCGCGCAGGTCACCAACGCTTGCCGAGCGACCGTTGATCAGTGCTCGCGTCCGCCCTTCTGCGGCGACGCGGCGCGCAAGAACCAGCTCCTCGGCGTC
Organism: Solirubrobacteraceae bacterium; assembly: GCA_030725785.1. Classification (GTDB taxonomy): domain Bacteria; phylum Actinomycetota; class Thermoleophilia; order Solirubrobacterales; family Solirubrobacteraceae; genus F1-60-MAGs163. The sequence goes on along the minus strand of JANRFB010000028.1, from coordinate 7,447 downwards.
GGCTGGAATTCTCTCCCCGAGCTGCGCTCGCAGTCCGTCGGTCAACTCGAAGACTCCTTCTACGTAAGCCTCTTCGGCCCCGGGCCTCACAATTCCAGCACGGGGCCTGCCGCCGAGCAGTAGATCGAGCGCGTGAGCGAGCACCGTCTTGCCAGCCCCTGTTTCGCCTGTGAGCACGTTGAGGCCGGGCGCGAGCCTCAGTTCAGCGCTCTCAATCAGCAGTAGATTTTCAACTCGAAGCTCGTGCAGCACTGCTCCGGTTTAGCAGCGAGCGGGGACGGATTGGGGATGAAATTGCGACCGCTAAGGCACTATTGAGCGCTAGATGGGCGTCGTCGTTGCGGTACTAAGACGAAGCAAGTCGACCGAATGTTTCGCGCAGACGGCGATAGAAGCTTGAGTCGACCGGTAGGGCCAAAACAGAGGCAGCCTCGCTAAAGCGCGCCGTAACCTGGTCGCCAGGCGCGATCTCGCCGATAGGCCGACCGTCGATCGATAGCTCAACGGGATCATGCGAACGGTTGTCGATCGTCAGTTCGTCCTCCGGTGCGATCACCAGCGCGCGCGCCGTCAGCGAGTGTGGTGCGATGAACGAGACGACGTAACCCTCTACGCCCCAGGCCATCACCGGACCACCGTTGGCGAGGTTGTAGCCGGTTGAGCCAGCAGCCGTCGCTACGACCAACCCGTCGCAGCGGACGCTGCCTGCCTCTTCGCCTCCAACCGCATATGCGAGCTGAGCTACACGGTCACCGGCGCGGCGTGTGATCGCTATGTCGTTGATCGCTAGCGCTGAGCGTTCCCCAAAAACTACTTCGATCGCGGGAAGAGTAAGCCGTTCGAAATCGCCGGTGATCGCGCGGTCGAGTCCGGCGGCGAGGTCGTCGCGACTGATCGCAGCAAGAAACCCAATCTCACCGAAGTTGATTCCGATGACCGGCACGCTGGTTCCGGCGTAGGCGCGAAGCGCGCGCAGGACAGTCCCATCGCCACCAAAGGCAACTGCGAGACCGGCATCACGGTCCAGTTCGGCGTTCAGCTCGACGCCCGGGCCTGCAGCGATTGAAGGATGCTTCGCTGTTTCGTCGGCGTCGAGGCGCACAGTCAGTCCGTGCTCGTGAGCGAGTGCGATCAGATGGCGCAGAGCGTCGTCGGTCTCTCCCGGCCGCGCGTGTGAAAACGCCGTTATCGAGCCGCTGATTGCGCCAGCGCTCACAGCTCTGCCCGATCGAGTGCAGCGCCGAGATTTTCGAGCGCTCCAGCGCGCGTCGCCTCGGCAAGATGGACGAAACTTTCTTGGTTACCCTTCGGCCCAGGCAGCCCCGATGAGGCAAAGCCGAGTACCGACGCTCCGCACCGCTCCCGCGCGAACTCGGCGACCGCGGCGACACTCTCCTTGCGCAGCTCCGGATCACGGACGACGCCGCCCCGCCCGACGCGGTCGCGGCCCACCTCAAACTGTGGCTTAACCATCACGACAGCATCGAAGCTTTCGGCCGCGCAGTCAATCAGTGCAGGAATGACCTTCGTAAGCGAGATGAAAGAGAGATCGGCGGTGATCAGGTCGGGGCGGTAAGGGAGTTGATCGGCGTCAAGCTCCCGGGCATTGGTCCGCTCCATCACGTGGACGCGCGAATCCTCTCGAAGCGACCACGCCAATTCGCCATAGCCAACGTCGACGGCGACTACCTCGGACGCTCCGGCCTGAAGGAGGCAGTCGGTAAAGCCACCGGTCGAAGCGCCGGCGTCAAGACAGCGTCGGCCGCTGACATCGAGCGAGAGAAGCCCGAGTGCATTTTCAAGCTTGATGCCACCCCTCGATACGTAGCGAGCGCGCTCCGTGACTTCAACCTCGGCATCAACCAGAACCATCTGACCTGGCTTTGCCGTGCGCGCCCCCGGCGCGCAGAGGCGAACGTCGCCGGCCATCACGGCGGCGGCAGCGCGCGAGCGCGAAGGGAAGAGTCCGCGCTGAGCCAGCAGCGCGTCTAGGCGGATTCGTTCGCTCATCGCACACAACGCTACCGGGAGCGAACAACAAGCCTGCTAACTGTGTGCCTTAGCTCACACAAGTTGTGTGCGCCGCCTCACATACAACTCCCCGCCCGTGCGTCATATTGCTGCTTAGTCGTCTGCACCATATTCTCCGCAGCGACCGTA
>JANRFB010000028.1:0-5187 GCA_030725785.1 Solirubrobacteraceae bacterium | reverse complement strand
CCGTGCGTCATATTGCTGCTTAGTCGTCTGCACCATATTCTCCGCAGCGACCGTACAGCTGGACCCACATAGAAGTATCTCTCCTCCTGAAACGGCTCGCCAAATTGGCGGGTCGTTTCTTTTTGGGGGATCGATCAGGCTTCGCTGGTTACTTCGTCGCTGACGTTGATCAGAGTCGCGATCCGATCAGCGATCTGAGCTCCGGTCAGACCGACCTCTTCATAGAGCAGCCCAGGCTTGCCGTGCGTAACGAAGCGATCAGGCAGACCGATGCGCAGCATCCGCGGCGTTGGAATCCCAGCCTCGTTGTAGTGCTCCCAGACCCCGGTTCCAAAGCCCCCGGTCAGGACGCCGTCTTCGATTGTCACAAGAAGGTCGTGCTCAGCGGCAAGCTGGGCAAGCAGCGCTGCGTCGAGCGGCTTCGCGAATCGCGCGTCGGCGACCGTTACGTCGATTCCCGCGTCGGCAAGAATGTCAGCCGCGTCAAGCGCCATTGAAACGCCATGCCCGTAACCGAGGAGCGCGACGCTCCGCCCTTCGCGCAGAATTTCGCCGGTACCAATCTCGAGCAACTGTGGTTTGTCGGGCAGCGGCGTGCCGACACCCGCGCCGCGCGGATAACGGAGCGCTACAGGCCCCGATTCGTGTGCAATCGCGGTGTGCAGCATGTGCACGAGCTGCGCCTCGTCGCGCGGAGCCATCAGCGTCATGTTCGGCAGCGGCCGCATGTAAGCGATGTCGAAGACTCCGTGGTGGGTCGGACCGTCGTCACCAACGAGCCCGGCGCGGTCCATCGCGAAAATCACAGGCAGCGACTGCAGCGCTACGTCGTGGACGATCTGGTCGAATGCTCGCTGCAGAAAAGTCGAATAGATCGCGCAGACCGGCCGCACGCCCTCAAGCGCCATGCCGGCAGCGAATAGCACCGCCTGTTGCTCCGCGATGCCGACGTCGAAGTAGTGATCGGGTTCGGCCTCTTGGAGAATGTTGAGCCCGGTGCCTGAGTTCATCGCGGCAGTGATTCCGACAACGCGGCGATTGGCTCGGACCTCACTAACGATCGCGTTGCCGAAGACCTCTGTATAGGTGGGAGTTGGTGCTGGAGCGTCCTTGGCTGGCGCCGAAGTTTTCTTAGCCACCGGCGCGCCGCCGGCGATCGAGCCCGGCTTGGCCGCGTGCCACTGCTCCATGCCCTCGAGGCCGCCCTCCTCAGCGGGCGCGAAGCCTTTCCCCTTGACGGTCGTGATGTGCACGACGACGGGGCGGTCGGCGGCGAACGCAGCCTCGAGCGCTTGCCTGAGCGCGGCGACGTCGTGGCCGTCAACCACGCCCACGTAAGCCCAGTCGAGCTCTTCCCAAAACAGCCCGGGCGCCCAGAAGGCCTTCAAAGACTCCTTCAGCTGCGGGCCGAGCTTCTCGACCTTGGCGCCGATCCCGGCCGGCAGATGACTGAGCCGGTCTTCGACCCCCTCGCGCGCATGCCAAAACTTCGGGTTGAGGCGAACACGAGTGAAGTAGCGCGAGAGCGCGCCAACGTTAGGCGCAATCGACATGCCGTTGTCGTTGAGCACGACGACCATTGGAGTACCGAGTCCACCGGCTTGGTGAATCGCCTCAAAGGCGACTCCCCCGGTCATCGCTCCGTCGCCAATCACGGCAGCAACGCGACCCTGATTGGGGCGCCCAAGCAGACGCATGCCCTCTTTCAGCCCAACGCCGTATCCGATCGAAGTTGAGGCATGACCAGCGCCCATGATGTCGTGCTCGCTCTCTTCAATCGAGCAGAACGGGGCCAGCCCGCCGTAGTGACGAATCGTCGCCAGGCGGTCGCGCCGACCGGTGAGAACCTTGTGCGGGTAGGCCTGATGGCCGACGTCCCAGAGGATCTTGTCACGCGGCGAGTCGAGCACCGAGTGGAGCGCCACCGCCAGCTCGCAGGTGCCGAGGTTGGCTCCGAAGTGGCCGCCGATCTCGCCGACCGTGTCGATGATGTACTCGCGAACCTCTTGAGCGAGCTGCTGAAGCTGAGCGTCGTCAAGACCGTTTAGGTCCTGCGGGCCGTTGATTGAGTCGAGAATTCGTTCCATTGGGGTCTATTCGTATATACGCGGCTGCCTAGTCTAACTCTCACCCGCCTTCGCCAATGGTGCGATCGGCTCAGGGGCCAAAAGCCGCCCTTCGAGGCGGTAAGTTGTGATCTGTGGTTCGCCCCGAGATTCAAGCGCTGCGCGCTATCGCGGTCGCCACTGTCGTCGTATTTCATTACTGGCCAGGCCTGATCACCGGTGGCTATGTAGGCGTTGACGTCTTCTTCGCGATATCCGGCTTCCTGATCACGGGTCATCTTGTTCGCGAAGTGGAACGCACCGCGAAAGTTTCGCTACCGGGGTTCTGGGCGCGCCGAGCACGCAGGATTCTTCCGGCAGCGCTGCTCGTGCTTCTGTTCTGCGCCGTCGCCACATACTTCTGGGTTCCACTCAACCTCTGGGAGCAGTTCTTCGGCGAGATTCGCGCCAGCACGCTCTACGTCGAAAACTGGAATCTTGCCGCCCAAGCCGTCGATTACCTCGGCGCCGAGAACCGACCCTCCCCGGTCCAGCACTACTGGTCTCTCTCAGTGGAAGAGCAGTTCTACATCGTCTGGCCGGTACTGATTCTGATCGCAATGACGCTCGCGCGGCGCGGCTCAGAGCTGCTGCGCCGCCGGTCTATTGCGGCGATGCTCGTGCTGCTGACGGTGGCAAGCTTTATCTACTCGGTCATCGCAACGGCGAACGACCCTGCGGCCGCCTTCTTCATCACACCAACCCGCGTTTGGGAGTTCGGGGCCGGCGGCATCCTCGCGCTCGCGGCGACTACAAGTGCCCGTCCCGCATTTCGCGCAGTCGTCTCCTGGCTCGGCATCGGCGCGATTCTGCTCGCTTCATTCGCCTTCACAGCCGGGACGCCGTTCCCCGGTGCTGCGGCGCTGCTGCCGATCCTTGGCACTGTGGCCGTGATCTGGGCGGGCGCGCCGGCGCTGCGCTGGGCACCACTTGGTTGGATGAGGCTGCGACCGGTGCAGTGGGTCGGCGACAACTCCTACTCGATCTACCTCTGGCACTGGCCGCTGCTGATCCTCGCGCCGTTCGTACTCCTCGATCAGCTGACGACGCCGATCAAACTCGCATTGCTCGCACTGACGCTCATTCTTGCTGCGCTGACGAAGCGCTTTGTAGAAGATCCACTTCGCAGCGGTCCTCTGCTCGCCGGAAAACGACCGCGGAGAACATTCATCGCCGCGGCCGCTGCGAGCGCTGTCGTGCTGCTCGCCAGCTTTGCGGCGGTCGCTGAACTGAACAACCGTCAAGAGCAGGATCGCCGAGCCACGGCGCGCCTGCTGGCCAGCGGCGAGCGATGCTTGGGCGCCGCAGCGCGGGACCCTGAGAACCAACCGTGCATCAATCCAAAGCTGCGCCTCTCGGTCGCGCCGTCGCCCGCAACAGCGCGTGAGCTGGTTACCCCCAGCGACGGAACCGAGGCCAACAGGAGCCCCCTCTGTCAAGGTGGGCTCGAGATCATCGGGTTGCTCGAACTGTGCAGTTTCGGCGCGCCCGCGAGCCGTGCTGAGCGCCAAGTTGTTTCGATCGGTGACAGCCATGCAAGACGCTGGCGCCCTGGCCTGAACGTCGTAGCGCTTGAGAGCAATTGGCGCGTTACTTCGATCGTCCGCCGTGGCTGTCCGCTGAGCAACTATCTGAACGGCTCCGCGACGGAAATTCGCAGTTGCCGCCAGTGGCAGCGCCAGCTGGCGGATTGGCTGAATCGTAATGCAGCAATTGACACGCTCGTGATCGCGCAATCGGCCGGCACGGGCCGTAACCCGGAGCGCTTCGACGCCCGTGTGCGTGGCTACGAGCAACGGCTCCGTCGGCTGCCGGCGACGATCGAGGAAGTGATCGTGCTGCGCGACAACCCCCGCGTCAGTGCCAATACGCTCGACTGCGTTGAACAAGCGGTCGAGGCTGGGAAGGCCGCGGGGCCAGCCTGCGCGATACCGCGCACCGCCGCCCTCAAGCCCGATCCGCTTGCCGTTGCCGCCGAAAACCTTGACCAAAGCAACATCAACGTCATCGACCTGACCGAGTTCTACTGTGGGCCCAGAGTCTGCCTGCCGGTTGTCGGAGGCGTCCTGATCCACTCCGACCGACACCATCAGACGGAGCTGTGGAACCGTACATTGGCGCCCTTCATGTTGCGTGAACTGGAGCGCAAGAAGCTGCTCCTGCGCTGAGCCGGAGCCGGTCTAGCTCTCGCGCGCCGCGATGAAGTCTGTGATTCGCTCGAGCTGGTCGGCACCTTTCGGTGCGGCCGCGGCCAACGCAGCGCGCGTCTGCTGGTGCGAGGCATCGGCCAGAGCTCCAGCCTGTGCGAGGCCAAACTCGCTGACGTAGGTTCGCTTCCCCTGCCGCTCGTCGCTGCCGGATGGTTTGCCGAGCGCTTCGTCCGAACCGGTGACGTCAAGGATGTCATCGACGATTTGGAACAGCACGCCAAGCTCAGTGGCGAACGCGCGGTAGGCCAGCAGCGTTGCTTCGTCAACGCCGTGAAGCAGGCAGACGCACTCAACCGAAGCTCCGATCAGCCGCCCGGTCTTGCGCGCGTGAAGCTCGCGCAGACCGTCCGCGCCGTCTGCGGCGGCCCCCTCAACGTCGAGGTACTGACCCCCGACCATCCCGTTGACGCCGGTAGCAGAGGCCAGCTCCGCCGATGCCTTGAGGAGCCTGCTCGGATCACCAGGCTGCTCGGAGAGGATCAGCTTGAATGCTTCGGCGTAGAGCGCATCGCCGGCGAGGATCGCAACGTCCTCCCCAAATGCCACGTGGCAGGACGGCTTACCTCGACGGAGGTCATCGTCGTCCATCGCCGGCAGGTCGTCGTGGATCAACGAGTAGCTGTGAACCATCTCCAATGCGCCTGCCAGTGGCATCACACTCTCCGGCTCGTCGCCAAGCGCGGCGGCGGTGGCGAGTGCGAGCACTGGGCGAATTCGCTTGCCCCCCGCCAGCAGCGAATAGAGCATTGCTTCTTCGAGCCCTTCGGTCGCCGGCCCGTCGCTGAAGCGAAGCTGCCGCAAATACTCGTCGACCTGGTCGCGCAGGTCGTCGGGGTAGCTCACCGGCGCCTCACAGCAAGGTGTCCTGACCG
>JANRFB010000027.1 GCA_030725785.1 Solirubrobacteraceae bacterium | reverse complement strand
CTTCGATCAGGTCGTCGAGGCGACCCGCCTTCTCAAGTCGCTCGCGCAACTTCTCTGGCGTCGTCTGTTCCTGGGCGGCGGAAGCCTGCAGCGCGGTCAGGATGTCGCCGTCGCCTGGCTGAATGTCCTCAGCTTCGACGATCGCCACCAACGCCGCCTCATGGCGCAAGCTCGTCTGAGCAGCCTCAGCGCTTTCACCGAGCATCTCTTCTTCGGTGCGGCCAGAGATCTGGAAATACATCTCGCGGCTGATTCCCTGGTGGGACAGCTGATGGAGCATGCGGTCGAGCAGCTCGCTGGCGCGCGCGTCGACGAGCGGCTGTGGCAGGTTGATCTTGGCGTTGTCGGCTACGGCGTCGAGTACAGCCTCGCGGAACTCTTCCTCAGCTTTGTCACCATCGGCGGCAAGCATCTGCGTCGCGAGATCTTCGCGCAGCTCGGCGATCGTTTCGAGCCCAGCTGCCTCGTTGGCGAATTCGTCATTTAGCTCAGGAAGGATTCGGCGGCGGATCTCTGTCGCCGTGACGGCGAACTCGGCGTCCTTACCGGCCAGCTCTTCGGCTTGGTAATCATCTGGGAAGGCGAGCTTGACGCTGCGCTCTTCGCCGGCCTTGACTCCTTCGAGCTGTTCCTCGAAGCCTGGAATCAGACGCCCGGAGCCGAGCTCAATCAGCTGGTCGGTTCCCTCGCCACCCTCGAAGACCTCGCCATCTATCGAGCCGACATAGTTCATCACGACAAAGTCGCCGGTCGCAGCGGCCTCTTCGACTGTTTCAAGGCTTGCCATCCGACCGCGCAGCTCTTCGATCTGCTGATCGATTGCTTCTGGGTCGGCAACCGCTTCGCGGCGCTCAACCTTCAGGCCCTTGTACTTGCCGAGCTTGGCGACCGGGCGCACTCCGACCTCGAAGCTGAACTTCAAATCCTCGCCGGCCGGCGGCAGCTCACCTAGCTCAACCTCGGGCTGACCGACGATCGCAAGGCGCGCGCCATCAACCGCTTCGGTGTACCAGTGGCCAAGCGAGCCACGAATGGTTTCGTCAACCACTGCGTCACGGCCGATCCGCTGAATTACAACCTCGGCCGGAATTTTGCCTTTGCGAAAGCCGGCCATCTTCATCTCTTTGCCCATCGAACGAGCGGTTTGAGCGATCCGGCGATCGAGCTCTTCGAGCGGTACCTGGACCTCCACGCGGACGCGTGAATCGGGCAGCTCTTTGACGTTAGTAGTGACGGTGCTCATCGCGCGCACGATAGCGTCAGAGCGTGGCCAACAACCGCCAGCCCCTACCTCGCAGGATCGAAACGTGGGTCGTAACCGGCCCCGTCGGCCACCTGCTCTCCGCTGTCGGAGACTGGGCTGTACTGCTGACCACACTGGCGCACAACCGGATTAGGCGCAGCGAGTAGGCGCGCAGCGCCAACGTCGCGGCGAAAGAGGTCGAGGCGGGCCGAGGTACGTCGCCGGTCCACCGCGGCACGGCCTACGAATCCCGCCCGTAAACGCCCCTGACTACGATCAGCTGAGGGTGAGAGTGCGCTTCTAACGCTCGGGGCTCTAGTTACCGCGACCGTAGAACAGGAAGGTTAGGCGCCGAGCTTCGCGCGACCAAATCCGACGGTGAAAGCTCTGCACCAGATATAAACGTGGCTGTACTTGCTGGCATCGAAGTTCTTCGGCAGGCTGTACTGCTGGTTACCTTCGTTACCTTTCAGCCTACCGAGGTCAATGAAATCATTAACATCATCATCGCCCTCGGGGCTTCCAGCGACCGCATAAACAAACAAGTCCGGTCCAGGGTCTGTTCTAAAGCCTGACAGAGTGAGCTTCGACGAACCGTTAGCTAGCTTAATAACCTCCACGTTACCGGTGGTCGGGTGAGCGAGAGCCTTGAAAGAACCGGAAGCAACTCTGACATTACCTTGCGGTTTCGGTTTAGCTACCTTCTCGGCCGGTACGTCAGGCGCGCCGGCAGCCTGAGTGTCAGCAGGTCCGACAGCAGCCGGGGCGTCAGCTTTAACGATGTCCTCATTAACCTTATTTGGTCGAGACAGAAAAGCTCCGAAAGCCATCGCAAGAACAAGCGTTGCTAGAGCTCCACCTAAAGCGAACCATCGGAGTTCGCGCATATTGGTTCGAGTTGCGATCCAGATAGCAGCAGCAGTAACGGCAACAAAAGCAGCTATCGCTGCTCCGTGGGCATATACGGTCGGAGTTAGGTTACCGGTCAGCCAAACACCAAATATCACCCATATTGATGCTGCGATTACGGCGGTAACTTTAGCGACAACTGGTGAGTTAGTCATTGGTCTACCTTTCCGCCCTTATGGCGCTTGAGGTTAGGGGCACAATTGCTCAGCGAATTCACCTAGTTTGTGACTGATTGTGTTCCCCCAGACCTTCGATGCCAACCACCCGCCTCGGGGAACTGCGAAGCTAGACCCGATCCGTCGATTCCGTCGCGATCAAGGATTGCGTGGCGTTCACGTCGTGCTTTCGCGTTCCTTAGATCTTCAGCGAGTTCGGGGGGGTCTCTATGGACTTCCGTCAGGGGATCAGAAATCATCGGCTAGCTCCATTCGCCAATCACTTAGCTGCTCTGCGCCTGGGCGCTGTCAACCCACAAGCACAGAGATCACGATACCAAGGCCCGCAGAGCAGATCCGGCCCTCATTTAGGGCCGAACAGCACAGCGGCGCCTCGCGGCCCGCTGCGCCGAGTCTGAACCAACTAACTGAACGATCATGCCGGCTTCACGAGCAAGGAACCACGGAGCAAAGGCTCTAAGCAACACGTTCGACGTTGGTTGCCGGGCCAGCCCTTGGTGGCCAGCGAAAGGTGAGTGACGGGACTCGAACCCGCGACCGCCTGGACCACAACCAGGAGCTCTACCAACTGAGCTACACCCACCGCGCACGGCGCAGTGTACGGCTTGTCGCCCGCGCTGGCCTCGAATCCGTGTGGAAGCGTTGGATCTGGAACAGGCAACCTCGCCGGCCGGACTCAGCTGGCTGGGAGATCCTTCGGAAGGGCCACCTCCTGAGGTGGGCGCCCTTCGCCGTCCTCCTCCCACGTCTCCCAGGCGCGGGCGTCGCGCGACTCGTGCACGTTGGCGGCCGACGCCCCAACAACGAGCAGCACAAGGCTCCCGGGCCCGCGGTTGACGACCTGGCGCCGCGTCACCGGGCCGACGCGGGCGTAGTTCCCAGGGCCGAGCTGGTGCTCCTCGCCTTCGACGACCAGCGTCAACTCGCCGTCAAGCACGGCGTAGACCTCCTCCTGGCGCTCGTGCAGGTGGACCCGCAGCCGCTGGCGCGGCTGCAGCGTGATCAGGTTGATCCCCAAGCTCGAGACCCCGAGAAGCGACCCCAAACGCTGGAACAGCTCCTCGCTGTTGGGGTCGAGAGTTGCGAACGTGACGTCGGGCTCCGGCATCGTCGGAGCGTAACCCAGAACAGGGCGGGAGGCGACTCAATGCCCCCGCCAGGACTCGAACCTGGGACCTGCCGGGTAGAAGCCGGCCGCTCTAATCCAACTGAGCTACGGGGGCTTGGGTCGGCTAGCCGCCGACCACTTCTACAACCGTATCGGGCGTGGCGGGTGCGGTGCCATTACTCTTGCCTGGGGATGGAGGGAAACTTAATCACATTGGTCGCGCTACCGCTCGGCCTTGTCTTCATCATGTTTTCGCTCGGAATGGGCCTGATCAAGGATGATTTCCGTGTTGTGCTGACGGCGCCTCGCGGGGTCGTAGTTGGGATGCTCAACCTGCTGATCGTCGCCCCGCTGCTGGCTCTAGCGATTGCCACGCTTTTCAACCTCCCGCCCGTGCTCGCCGTCGGTCTAGTTCTGCTTGGCGCCGCGCCGGGAGGAACGATGGCCAACCTCTTGACTCACCTAGCGCGCGGCGAGACGGCGCTCTCGGTAACGCTGACCGGCATCTCAAGCGCGCTCGCGGTGGTGACCGTCCCGCTCTACCTATCTATCAGCTCGGCCTGGTTTGACCTAAGCGGCGTCGACAACGACGTTGAGATCGTTCCGATCGCTATTCGCGTGCTGGCGATCACGCTAGTTCCGCTGATCGCCGGAATGACGATCAAACAGCGCGCGCCGCAGTGGACTGAAAATAACTACCACCGCTTCAGAGTGATCTCATTGGCGATCTTCGTGCTGATCGTCGCCGCCGCCGTGGGCAGCGAATGGGGCCGCGTCACCGGATACCTCGGTGACGTGCTGCTGGCCGTGATCGCGCTCAACGTCTGTGCGATGGGAATCAGCTTCATGATCGCCCGCGCGGCGCGCCTAAGCGATCGCAGCTCAACGGCGATCGCGCTCGAGCTTGGCCTCCACAACGCGACCCTGGCAATCGCCGTCGGCGCCTCGCTCGACCCCGAGATGACAATCCCGGCCGCCGTCTACGGGCTCTTCATGTGGGTCACCGGCGGATCGTTTGCTTGGCTGATGGCTCGGCGCAATGGCGACCCACCCACGGTCGCCGCCAACACCTAAATCCGACCCTTCAAATCGGGGCGAGAGGATTCGAACCTCCGACCCCCTGCTCCCAAAGCAGGTGCGCTACCAGGCTGCGCCACGCCCCGATGATTTCCAGATGGTAGGGCTGTTTGGGGCTGGCATGTTCTAGCGTTGGGGTATGGCCGACGTTCGCCCACTCAATTCTCTCCGCTATGACCTCGACCGCGTCGGCGGATTCGGCGCCGTTCTCTCGCCTCCTTACGACGTCATCGACCCAGCTCAGCGGGCTGAGCTGGCGGCACGCTCGCCCTTCAATGTCGTAGGCATCGACCTCCCTGAGCCGGCGACCGCTGGCGGCGATCCTTACGAGAACGCTGCAACGCTGCTGGCCGAATGGCAGCAAGCCGGCGCGCTAGTGCGAGACGAAGCACCGTCGTTCTGGATCCTGACGCAGGACTACCTCGCGCCCGACGGCAGCCGCCGCACCCGCTCGGGCTTCCTCGCAGCGGTCAAGATCGAGGAGTACGGTGCCGGCAAAATTCGTCCGCACGAGCGCACGCATCCCGGCCCGAAGGAAGACCGCCTCCGCCTGACGCGCGCAACCAAGACCAACCTCTCACCAATCTTTGCGCTCTACTCCGACGCAAGCGGCGCCGCCCGCGCGGTTATCGCAGCCGAGACCGAGGGGCCCCCGCACGGCGAGCAGATTGACGAGGACGGCACCGTCAACCGCCTTTGGCGAGTCAGCGACCCAGACGCCCAAGCGGCGCTAAGCGAAGCGCTCGAACCGGCTGAACTGCTGATCGCCGATGGCCACCACCGCTATGAGACGGCCCGAATTTACGCCGATGAGATCGGCGGCGATGGCCCGCATCGTTTCGTACTGATGGATCTCGTCGCACTAGAAGACCCGGGCCTGAGCGTCTTCCCGACTCATCGCTTGATCAGTGGTCTTGCCGACGACCCCGAGCGCGCCGGCGCCTTGCGGGCGACGATTGAAGAGTGCTTTGAGATCACCGCGCTCGGCTCGACCGACGAGCTGCCTCCGAACGGCCTGTCGGCGGACGGCAGACTGCAGTTCGGCTATCTGGATTCGCGCCACAATCGACCACTGCGGCTTGTGCTGCGCGAGCAGAAGATCGCCGATGACGCGCTGGTAGATTTCCCGGCGCCGTATCGCAACCTAGATGCTGCGGTGCTTGAAGCGCTGATCCTTAAAGGGCCATTAGGCCTCACCGAGGATGACATCTCGCACTTCAATGGGCTTGGCTACTCGCGCAACGATGACGAGGCTTTAGCGCTCCTTGCGAGCGGCGAGTACGACGCTGCGTTCTTCCTCTCGGGAGCCCCAATCGAGCAGATCCAGGAGATCGCCGCGGCTGGCATCAACATGCCCCCGAAGTCGACCTTCTTCACGCCAAAGGTTCCGACCGGCCTTGTCTTCAACCCGCTGTCGTAGTCTCTAACTGATGATGAAAGCAATCGCCACCCGCACAGAAGGCCGCCAGCACAGCATTGCCATCCGCGACCACGAGCTCACCATCGATGAGAACCCTGAGCTCGGAGGCATCGACTCTGGGCCGACACCACTTGAACTACTCGCCGCAAGCTTGGCCGGCTGCGTCGCGGTAACGGTCGAGATGTATGCCGACCGCAAAGGCTGGGATGTAGGAAAGCTTGCGGTCGACGTCGAGTACGCGCCTGCCGAGCGTGGCGTGCCGACCAAATTCGCGGTCGTGCTGACGGTGCCGAGTGAGCTGACCGACGAGCAGGTCGAACGGCTCTCGGTGATCGCGGCGAAGTGCCCGGTTCACCGGATGCTCGATGGCGAAGTGATGTTCGACGAGCGTGTCGAGCGAACCGCTCTCAAGAGCTGAACTGGCGGGCGCGCTCGCGCCTGAGCTGCTGAGCGCCGAAACGGCCGCGACGCTGCCGGTTCGCGGCCGAAAAAAAGCGGGCGTGCTGGTTCCACTCTTTGCCAGTGGCGGAGGCTCGCTCTCGATCGTAATGACGCGTCGAGGAGAAAACCTGCGTCGCCACGCCGGTGAACTTTCGTTCCCTGGCGGCCGTGTCGACGAGCAAGACGCGGATCTCAGTTCGACCGCGCTGCGCGAAGCCCACGAAGAGATTGGGCTCGCACCGCGGTCGGTCGAACTGCTCGGAGCACTGCCGCCTACGCCAACCATTGCGACCGGCTACGCCGTACATCCATTCGTCGGCTTGATCGAACCGGGGCAAGAATGGGTTCGCTCGCAGCGCGAGGTCGCCTCGGTTCACGAATTCGACGTTTCGCAGCTGCGTGCCGGTTATGGCCGACGCCGCGTCAAACGCCGCGGGATTGGCTTCACAACCGACACCTATGTAGTTGACGAACAGCTCGTCTGGGGTGCGACGGCAAGGATTCTTCGTGACCTCTTCGCCCGCCTCGAGGCCGCTGGGCTTAGCTGACCTTCGCGCCGCTCGGATCGTGGACGATGCGGATGTACGGACGAGGCTCTTCCCAGCCGTCCGGGTACTTCTCCTCCGCCTGCTCGTTGGTTACTGAACCGGCGATGATCACATCGTCGCCTGGCTGCCACTGAGCCGGCGTTGCGACGGCGTGCTCAGCGGTCAGCTGGAGCGAGTCGATCACGCGCAGGACCTCATCGAAGTTACGCCCGGTCGTCATCGGGTAGATCAGGACCAGCTTGATCTTCTTGTCTGGGCCGATCACGAAGACGTTGCGCAGCGTGCTGTTGTCAGC
>JANRFB010000026.1 GCA_030725785.1 Solirubrobacteraceae bacterium | reverse complement strand
GGCGACGGCGGTCTCGTGCTCGGTATCTGCAACGGCTTCCAGGTTCTCTGCGAGGCCGGGCTGCTGCCAGGCGCGCTGCTGCCAAATGCCAACCGCCGCTTTACCTTCCGCCAAGTTGAGCTCGAGGTCGTCGAAGGCGACACGAAATTCACTTCGGCCTGCCCGCCCGACGAGCTGCTCAGCATTCCTGCCAAGCACGGCTCTGGCCGCTTCTACGCTGACGATGCAACTCTGGACCAGCTTGAGGCTGATGGCCAAGTCGTCGTTCGCTACCGCCCGGAGCAGAACTTCAACGGTTCACTTCGCGATATCGCCGGCGTGCGAAACGCGGCCGGCAATGTTTTCGGGCTGATGCCGCACCCTGAGCATGCCGTCGACGCGCTAACTGGCTCAACCGACGGCCTCAGGATCTTTGAATCGATGCGCTCCGCAGTAGAGGGCGCGCATGTCTGAGCAGCTGCCGGAGCTAAAAGACGCAATCGCGCTCGGCCTCACCGAGGCTGAGTACGAGCTCGTCTGCGAGAAGCAGGGCAGCCCGCCGAACCAAGTTGAGCTGGCGATGTACTCGCTGCTTTGGAGCGAACACTGCGCCTACAAGCACTCGAAGAAGCTGCTCGTGACGCTGCCAACCGAAGGTCCTGCAGTCGTGATGGGCCCGGGCGAGAACGCCGGCGCTGTGGACGTTGGCGACGGCCTGATCTGCGCCTTCAAGGTTGAGTCGCACAACCACCCGAGCGCGGTTGAGCCGTTTCAGGGTGCGGCGACCGGCGTCGGCGGGATTCTGCGCGACATTTTCGCTATCGGCGCGCGGCCAATCGCTGTCCTCGACTCGCTGCGCTTCGGTGAGATTGAAGAGAGCGAACGCTCGCGCTACCTGCTCGAACATGCCGTCGCCGGAATCGGCCACTACGGCAATTCGATCGGCGTTCCAACCGTCGGCGGAGAGGTCTACTTCGAAGGCCCTTACGAGCAGAACTGCCTTGTCAACGCGATGGCGCTTGGGCTCGGGCCGCGCGAGCAGCTGATGCGCAGCGCCGCCGCCGGCGTTGGCAACGTCGTGCTGATCTACGGCGCTTCAACCGGCCGCGATGGAATCGGGGGCGCCTCGGTGCTCGCTTCGGCCGAGCTCGGCGAAGCCGATGACGACAAGCGGCCAACGGTTCAGGTTGGCGACCCGTTCGAAGAGAAAAAGCTGATGGAGTGCTCGCTTGAGCTGCTCGAACTGGGCCTCATCGTCTCGCTCCAGGACCTCGGAGCCGCCGGCCTCACATCGTCGGCCTGCGAGATGGCTTCCAAGGGCGAGGTCGGGATCGATATTGATGTGCGCAAGGTGCCCCTGCGCGAGGCCGACATGGAGCCGTTCGAGATCATGGTCAGCGAGTCGCAGGAGCGGATGCTCTGCGTGATCGAGCCCAAGGATGTAGACGCGGTGCGCGCGATCTGCGACAAATGGGAGGTCAGCTCGGCGGCGATCGGCGAGGTCACCGGCACGCGCCTGATGCGGATCTATTCGGACGATGAGCTCGTCGGTGAGATGCCGGTAGAGGCGCTCGTTGACGACTGCCCGATCTATGACCTTGCGCCGCAGAAGCCGAGCGAGCCGATCTACCCGCCACCGATCGCGCGGCTTGACGGTTCGGCGAGTCTTGGCGAAGCGCTGATGGCTCTCGTCGGGTCACCAAACGTGGCTTCGAGACGCCCGCTCTTTGAGCAATACGATTCGATCGTTCAGTCGCGCACAGTGCGCCGCCCCGAGCAAGCTGATGCTGCCGTGCTGGCGCTGCCGAACGGCACTGCGCTGGCGGTCAGCATCGACGGCAACGGCCGCCGCGTCGCCGCCGACCCTTACCGCGGCACGCTCGGCGTCGTGCTCGAGTGCGCCTCCAACTTGGCCTGCGTCGGCGCTCACCCGCTCGGCACGACAAACAACCTCAACTTCGGCAACCCGGAGAAGCCGCACGTCGCCTGGCAGCTAAGCGAGTCCGTGCGCGCGATCGCTGATGCCTGCACGGCGCTCGAAGCGCCGATCGTTGGCGGCAACGTTTCGCTCTACAACGAGGGCGCCTCGGGGCCGATCTACCCGACGCCGGTGATCGGGATGGTCGGCCTTTTGCCCGACGCGACCCGTGCCGGTCGGCTCGGCTTCGTCGAGGAAGGAGAGGCAATCGCGCTGGTCGGTCCGTTCGCACCGTCGCTGGCAGCCAGCGAACTTTCGAAGCTGCGCGGCGAGCCGCTACCGGACGGGCTGCCAGACGTTGACATCGAAGCCGTCCGTGACGCTCAGGCCGCCGTTCGCGGCGCCGTACGTGATGGGCTGATCGACTCCGCGCACGACATCGCCGAGGGTGGAATTGCTACCGCGCTCGCTGAATGCGCTCTCGCCGGTTCGATCGGAGCTTCGGTCGAACTTGCGGCCGACGACGCTTGGAAGACCTGCTTCGGTGAAGCGCCCGGCGGTTTCATTTGCTGCGGCCACGCAGCGGCGCTGGCCCAGCTTGGAGAGCGCACGACGGTGACGGTGATCGGCAAAGTTGGCGGTGACCGGCTGGAGATTGATCTCGGTTCAGAGAGGATTGAGCTCGGGCTCGATGAGCTGCGCCAGCGCCACCGTGCCCTCGAGTCGGTTTTCCAATGATTGCGCCCAGCAAATACGGGCTATTCCGTGCCCGCGCTTGGTACCCTCTAATGACTCTGCCCCGTATGGCGACCGGACGGGATTCATGACCGAGCAGCACTCTTTTGATGAGCGCGACGGACCCCGCGATGAGTGCGGCGTCTTCGGCATCTACGCGCCCGGGAAGGAAGTCGCGCGGCTCACCTACTTCGCGCTTTACGCGCTCCAGCATCGCGGCCAAGAGTCGGCTGGTATTGCTGCTGCCGATGACGGCGGCTTCATCATCACGCAGCGCGCGCTCGGGCTTGTAAGCCAAGTATTCAAGGAGCACGATCTGCGTGCGCTTGACGGCGACCTCGCTATCGGCCACGTCCGGTACTCAACGACCGGCTCCAGCGGCTGGGAGAACTCGCAGCCTGTTCACCGCACCGGCAGCGCCACCAGCAGCGGCCGCGAGCTGGCCCTAGCGCACAACGGCAACCTCACAAACGCCGTCGAGCTTCACGCCGAGCTGCGCGCGCAGGGCGTCGAGTTCAGCTCTACCTCCGACTCCGAGATCATCGCCGCGCTTATCGCCGATGACCCAAGTCCAATGATCGAAGAGTCGGTCTGCGCGATTATGCCGCGGCTGCAGGGAGCGTTTTCGACCGTCGTGATGACGAATGAGCGCGTCGTCGCCTTCCGCGACCCGGCCGGCGTCCGCCCGCTCGTGCTTGGCCAGATCGATGACAGCTACTGCGTCGCCAGCGAGTCGTGCGCGCTCGACATCATCGGGGCCACCTACATGCGCGACGTGCTGCCGGGCGAGATGGTGTCGATTGGCGCCGACGGGATTCGCACAAAGATGGTGATAGAAGGAGAGCGAGAAGCCTTCTGCCTCTTCGAATACATCTACTTCGCCCGCCCCGACTCAAAGATGAACGGCACCGTTCTGCAGGCTGCGCGCGGCCGAATGGGCGAGGCGCTTGCGCGCGAGCATCCCGCCCCGAGCGCCGACCTCGTCATCGCAGTACCTGACTCCGGCAATGCCGCCGCGCGCGGCTATGCCCGCGAGAGCGGTTTGCCGCAGGACGACGGCTTCGTCAAGAACCGTTACGTCGCACGAACCTTTATCCAGCCCGGACAAGAGCTGCGCAAGCAAGGGCTGCGGCTGAAGTTCAACCCGCTGCCGGAGATCGTTGGTGGCAAGAAGCTCGTCGTTGTTGATGATTCGATCGTGCGCGGCAACACGACGCGTCAGATTGTTCAAATGTTGCGTGATGCAGGCGCGCTTGAGGTTCATCTGCGGATTTCGGCGCCACCGATCCGCAATCCGTGTTACTACGGCGTCGACATGTCAACGCGCGAAGAGATGATCGCCCACGGCAAAACGGTTGACGAGGTAGCAGAGATGCTCGGTGCCGATTCGCTCGCCTACGTTTCGCTGGAGGGCGTCTACGGAGCAATCGAGGGCGAGCCGGCAAATCATTGCGACGCCTGCTTCTCCGGCAACTATCCGCTGCCGGTTGCCGAAGAGGGCAACAAGCTGGCGCTTGAGTCAGAGCTTCCGATGGCGCCAACATCGGCTTGACGGCAGCGATGAGTAATCCGCAGGCGGCGCTAACCGAGATCTTCGGCTTCGATCATTTTCGCCCTGGTCAGCAGGAGGCCGTCGCGGGCGCTCTCGCCGGTCGCGACGTGCTGCTCGTGATGCCGACCGGCGCCGGTAAGTCGCTCTGCTACCAGCTGCCGGCGCTGCTGCGCGATGACCTCTCGATTGTGGTCTCGCCGCTCGTCTCGCTGATGCTCGACCAGGTTGAATCGCTTGAGCGGCGTGTCGGTGGAAAGGTCGCGCTGATCAACGCCCAGCAGGACGCGGCTACTAATCGCGAGGTATTGGAGCGCGCTAAAAGCGGCGAGCTGCGGCTGCTGTATGTGGCGCCCGAGCGCTTCGCCTCGCCCGGCTTCCTTGAGGCGCTCAAGGAGACCAAGATCGGCTGCTTTGTGGTCGATGAGGCCCACTGCGTCTCGCAGTGGGGCCACGACTTTCGCCCCGACTACTTTCGCCTTGGCGACGCTGCCCGCTGGCTCGGCGCCGACTCAATCTTTGCGTCGACGGCAACCGCCACGCCGCAGGTTGCGCGCGACATAGCTGAGCGGCTCGGGCTGAACGAACCGGTCAGCGTTGCGACCGGCTTTGATCGCCCAAATCTGACCTTTGCTGTGGCGCCGTCGAAGTCGGCCAGCCATGCACGCGCTCAGCTCGCCGCCGCGCTGGCAACGCCCGAGGCGCGCCCGGCGATCGTCTATGCCGGAACGCGCAAACAGACCGCCGAGGTGGCGTCAAATCTCTCCTCCGATCTTGGCATCAAGGTTGTCGCTTATCACGCCGGGTTGGACCGCGAGAAGCGTGCCAAGATTCAGCGCAGCTTCATGGACGGCAGCGTTGACGTTGTCGTTGCCACCAATGCCTTCGGCATGGGCGTTGATAAGGCCGACGTACGAACGGTCGTTCATGTCAGCGTGCCGCAGTCGATCGAGGCTTGGTATCAGGAGGCTGGCCGCGCTGGCCGCGACGGCGCCCCGGCGCGCGCGCTGCTGCTGGCACAGAATAAAGACAAAGGACTCCACGTCTTCTTCATCGAGCGTTCAGAGGTTGACGAGGTTGAACTCGACCGCGTCGCGAAGAGAATCTTTGCCTCATCGCCCGATGGCCGCTACGACTCTGAGATCAGCGAGCTTGGCAGCAACCCGGATCAGGTTCGGGCAATCATTGGCCACCTCGCACGGGCGGGGGTGTTGAGCCCTTCCCCGGCGCCAACCGACCGCCAGATTGGCCGCATCGATGGTTCTTACGACGGCCGCGCTCGCAGCCTCTGCCAAACGTCTGCCAAGCAGGCAACGAAGGCTCGCTGGGCCGCCTACCGCTCGGTCTGGCATTTCGTCGAAACGCCGACCTGCCGCCGCGCCGCCGTGCTGGGCCACTTTGGCGATCGCGACCGCGACGCCGCGCCGTTGGTCGTTCCCTGCTGCGACGTTTGCAATCCGGAGTCGGTTGCCGACGTCGTCTCGGTTGAGGTCCGCGCGACGAAGAAGGGTGCGTCGTCGAGCGGCCGTTCGCTTGCGCCGCGGGCGGCGCTGGGCGATTCCAGCGAGCTTGACGATGCGATCATCGAGCTAGTCGCCAGCGCGCATCCGCAGCTCGGCCGCACGCGCGCAGTGCAGGTGCTGCGCGGCGGCCGCTCGAAGGTGATCGCCTCAAACCACTACGACGAGCTCGAGCACTACGGCGCCTTTGGCGACCTTCACGCCGATGACGTGCTCGGCCGCGTCGACGCGCTGCTGGCTGACGGCCGCATCGTCTCCACCGGTGGCCGCTTTCCCAAACTTCAATCCCCCGCTGGCCAAGGAGCAAGACGATGAGAATTGCTGTGATGCTTTCCGGCCGCGGCACAAACCTGCAGGCCTTGATCGAGAAGGTACACGGCTTCGATGCCGAACTTGTCGCCGTTGTCTCCGACCATCAAGATGCTCCAGGCCTGCGCCACGCGCGCACGGCCAACATTCTCACGCGCAGCTTCGAGCTTGATCAGTTTCCTGACCGCCCCGCGCGAGACGGCGCGATCGCCGACTGGCTTGACGAGAACGAGGTTGAGCTGATCGTCCTAGCCGGTTACATGGCGCTGCTCGATGACTCCTTCATCGCGCGCTTCCGCGACCGCATCATCAACGTGCACCCGTCGCTGCTGCCGGCGTTCCCCGGCACTCGGGCCGTCGAGCAGGCCGTTGACTACGGCGTAAAGGTCTTCGGCGTGACGGTTCACCTCGTTGATGAAGGAATCGATAGTGGCCCGATCCTGCTGCAGCGCTCGGTTGAGCTGCCAGGCTTCACTGATCCGACCGAGGTTCATCAAATTCTGCAGACGATTGAGCATGAACTACTGCCGGAAGGCGTCCGTTTGATGGTTCGCGGCGCCGTCGGCAGAGACCCTGCAAACCCTCAGCGGCTGATCATCGAGTCCTGAGCTGCGCTAGCCTCGCCTCATCGTCACTGAGTCCTCAGATTTCGATCCCCGCGCGCCTGGCACGGCGCCCGTCGCGCGCGCGCTGCTCTCGGTATCCGACAAGAGCGGAATCCTCGAATTCGCCCAGAGGCTTGCAGCGCTTGGTGTTGAGCTGATCTCAACCGGTGGCACGGCAACCGTCCTGCGTGAGGCCGGGCTTGAGGTCCGCTCAATCGATGACCTCACCGGCTTCCCGGAGATCATGGATGGACGGGTCAAGACTTTAAATCCCCGCCTCTACGCTGGCTTGCTCGCGCTGCGCGACAACGCGCAGCATCTCGATCAGGCGCGCGAACACGAGATCGAGTTTGTTGATCTGATCTGCGTCAACCTTTATCCGTTCGAAGAGACGGTTGCGCGCGAGGGCGTCAGCGACGCCGAGGTGATCGAGCAGATCGATATCGGCGGCCCGACGATGGTCCGCGCGGCAGCGAAAAACGCTGCCTACGCTGCCGTTGTAACCGATCCTGCGCAGTACGGGCCGCTGCTCGATGAGCTTGAAGGCTCCGACTCTCTGCTTTCACTCACTACCCGCGAGCAGCTCGCTGCGGAAGCGTTCGCGCTGATCGCCCGCTACGACGCAGCGATAAGCAACTGGTTCGCAGCCCGGGCTGGGGGAATGCCAGCGACGCTCGCCGCAACTTTCGAGCGTGAGTTGGAACTGCCTTACGGCGAGAACCCGCACCAGCAGGCCGCTTACTATCGGCAGGCAGGCGCAGCGGGCGAAGGGGTGCTCGGCTCGGCCGAGCAGCTCAGCGGCAAAGCGCTCTCGTTCAACAACATCCTGGACCTAGACGGCGCCCGGGCGACGCTCGCCGAGCTCGGCGCCGAGCAGCC
>JANRFB010000025.1 GCA_030725785.1 Solirubrobacteraceae bacterium | reverse complement strand
GCATCGACGCTTGAGGTGGCGTCATCGAGGATCAGGATCCGTGGGTCGGCGAGCAGCGCCCTGGCGATCGCCAGTCGCTGTCGTTGGCCGCCAGAGAGCGTGAGCCCTCGCTCGCCAACCATCGTGCTGAACCCGTCTGGAAGCCGTTCGATAAAGCCCGATGCCTGAGCTCGTTCCGCAGCGGCGAGCACCTCATCATCGCTGGCGTCAGGACGGGCGTAGGCGATGTTGTCGCGTACGCTGGCCGAGAAGAGGAAGGGGTCGTCGTTGACGACCGCGATCTGGCTGCGCAGTGCGGCTGGATCTACGTCACGAACATCGACGCCGTCAACTAGCACGCGCCCGCCGGTGGTGTCATAGAGGCGCGGAATTAGTTGAACCAAAGAGCTCTTACCTGACCCCGTTCCGCCAACCAAAGCAACTGTCAACCCGGCGCGGACGTCGAGGTCAATTCCTTCAAGCGCGTCGCGAGATGTGCCCGGGTAGCGCAGCGTTACGTCTTCGAACTGGACGCGTCCACCCCCGGCCGGCAGCGGCCCGGCGCCGGGCTCGGCCGTAACTTCAGGCTGCCGGTCGAGGATCTGAAAGATGCGCCCGCCGGAAGCGGTCGCTCGTTGCGAGAGTCCAAGCATCATGCCGAACGTGCGCATCGGCGCGATCAGCATGAGCAGGTACGTGTAGAAGGCCGAAAAGCCGCCGATCGAAAGGCCGCCATTGATCACTTGACGGCCACCAAGGAAGAGCACCGCGGCGAGGCCAAGCTGGGGCAGGAAACCGATGAATGGGCCGTAGAACGCGGTCAGCCGCGTTGAGACCATCGACTGATCGAACACGCGCCCAACGCGGTAGTCGAAACTGAGCTTCTGGCGTGTCTCCGCCGCGAACGCCTTGACGACGCGCACGCCCGCGATGTTCTCTTCGACTTCGGCCGTCAGCTCCGCAACTCGCTGCTGAACCTCTTGGAGTGCTGGCCGAGATCGGCGGCCGTAACGGAAGGCGATGATGATGACGAATGGAACCGGCGCCAGCGACACCGCGGCGAGCAAGGGGTCGGTCAGGAACATCGCGATCGCCGCGAGGCCGATTGTAAGCAGCGCCTGGATCAGGAAGACGAGGCCGTAGCCGAGGAAGAAGCGAACGGCCTGCAGGTCGACTGTGGCGCGCGACATCAACTGCCCGGTCTGCTGCTGGTCGAAAAAGGCGAGCTCCAGCGATTGCAAGTGGCCATAGATCTTTGCGCGCAGGTCGAACTCAACTCCGAGCGAGACGCGCCCAGCGACGAGGCGCCTAATGACGGTGAGGATTGCGCGCAAGATTCCCGCGAGGAGGACCGCGCCGCCGAGCAGCTTCAGATCGGCTTTGTCGCCTTCATAAATCTGGTTGATCGCCTGACCGGTAAGCCAAGGAATCGAAACAGTCATCACCATCGCGAGCAGCGCAAAGCTCAGCGACGCGAAGACGCTCTTTCGGTATGGCCGCAAGAAGCCCAGCAGACGCAGGAACGTCGTCATCCCCGAGTCGGGTGGGGCTAGTTCTTCTGATTTCGGATTCGACATTTTTCGTTGGGACTGCGAATTGGAGCTCCTTGTAAGAGTACGGCCGTCATAATGGTTACCGGATGAGCGAACCCGATTTCGGCCTCTGCGGCCGCTGCCTCTTTCAGCGCTTGGTGCGAACCACGCGTGGTTCGGTCTTTTCACTCTGCGAGCGTTCGCGCGAGGATCCGCGCTTTCCGCGTTATCCAAAGATGCCCGTCGGCAGCTGCGTGGGCTTTGCGCCGCGCCTAGATTCCGCCCCCGGAGCCGGTGAGGTCGACGTTCCCTGAACGCTTGTCACCCGGCGCCATCGCTGCTCTGGCGCGCTAGGTTCTAACGATGGTTGCCCGACGCCACCTGCTCGGTGTCACCTTAATTCTCAGCCTTCTCGCGCTGGGGGCAGGCGCTTCGAGTGCTGCGGCTCTGAAATTCAGTTCCTGTTCGCAGAGCAGCGAGTTCCGCTGCGCAACGCTTACGGTTCCTCTCGACCGCTCTGGAAAGACGGCAGGCCAGCTACGGCTTAAAGTTGCCGCCCAGCGCCGCTACCCGCGCGGCGCCGGAATTTTGATCGCCCTCGCCGGCGGCCCAGGGCAGGCTGGGGTTCCGTTTGCAGACGAGTTTGCGGCGGGGCTCGCACCGATGCTCCGGCGTTACCGCTTGGTTGTGCTCGATCAGCGGGGTACGGGTTCATCAGGCGCGCTCTCCTGCCCGGCGCTCCAGGCCGTGACTGACGCTGAACTCTGGTCGCCTTCGCTTGTGGGCGATTGTGCGCAGCTGATCGGCCCGCGTCGCCGCTTCTATTCGACCCTCGATAGCGCCGCGGACCTCGACGCGGTCCGGCGCGCGTTCGGTGCGCGCAAGGTCGCTCTGATGGGCATCAGCTATGGCACTTGGGTAGCGCAGCAGTACGCGCGCCAGCACCCAAAGCAGACCGACTCGCTCATTCTCGATTCAGTCGTGGGGCCGCAGCAGCCGAGCGGCTTTTACCTCGACACGTTGGCGGCTATCCCTCGCGTAACGGCCGAGCAGTGCGCCGGTAGACGCTGTGACGGCATCACCCGCGACCCGGTCGGGGATCTCTCTGCGGTCGTTAGCCGCGCCGGGGACGGGCCGCTGCGCGGCACGATCTACAACGCGAAGGGACGGCCCGCGACCGCCGAGTTTTCAGCGGCGGCCGAGATCCTCAGCCTGATCGGTATGGCCGACCTCAATAGTGAGCTTCAGGCCCAGCTCCCGGCCGCAATGGCCGCCGCGCGCAAAAAGGATTACGCACAACTGCTGCGGCTGCTGCCGATGCTGAACGGCGCTCCAGTGAAGGCGCAACAGCTCAGCGTCGCGCTAAACGTCGTGACGAGCTGTCTTGACTTAGCGCTGCCGTACCAACTGTCGAGCGCCATATCGGCAAGGCCGTCGCTCATGGCGGCGGCGCTAGCAGCGATTTCGCCCGCCAGATACGCACCGTTCGGCGCCGCGACGGTAGGCGCGCAAAGTGGTGTAAGCGACTGCCTGCAGTTTCCAGCCCAGCCCGACACTACGCCCGCGAGCGGCGCGCTGCCTAACGTTCCAGCGCTCGTCCTGGCAGGCCAGCTTGATCTGCGCACCCCGGCCGAGAACGCGAGCGCAGTCGCCGCTCTCTTGCCAAAGGCGAGCTTGGTCACGCTGCGTGGCGCCGGCCACGACTTGCTGGACGGAGACACAACCGGCTGCGTTGTGGCTGCGCTGGCCCGCTTTGCGGCCAGAAAAAAAGTGGGCACGCCCTGCGCGAAACGGGACAACGCGATCCGGCCGGTTCAGGTCGCGCCGCGCGCACTCGCTGATGCTGCCCCATTGCGCGGGACTACCGGTACGCGCGGCCGGGCATTGGCCGTCGCGCTCGCCAGCGTTGAGGACGCGATTTCAATCGCCTACATGAAGCTCAACGCTGGAGCTCTGGCGCGCAGCGGAGGTCTCCGCGGCGGCAGCTTCGACGCACGCAGTGGCCCAATGGGTGAAATAGTTTTGACCGGCTACCGCTACGCCGGAGACCTGGCAGTCAGCGGCAGGTTACGGCTCTTTTCTTCCGGGCCGCGCGGAACAATTAAGATCAGCGGTGCTGCGAACGGAAGCGTCACTACCGAGTCGTGGAATTCGGCGAGGGCAACGATCGACGGCCGCGCGATGAGGTGGAAGCGCGACGAAGGTGGAACGTCGCGTCGCCCGGCGGTGCGAGGCGCTAGAGCGCCGCAGCGCTAGCGGCGCTTACTTCTTCTCTGGTTTGCTGCAGACGAGAGCTGGATTCGACTGGCATAGGGCGTACTCGGTGTTCATCGACATTGGCGCCTGCGTGGCAATCGCCGTTGGAACTCCGTTCAAAGTCGGGTCGGTTGTCGTAACGATGTAATGCGTACCGTTGGTCCAGCTGAAACCGCCGAGCGCGGCGGAGGCGCCGGCCGCGGTCCCATTGGCGGTTCCCTCCTTGATCCCGTCGGCATTGCCGCTCTTGTAACCGACCTTCTTGCCGTAGCGTGCGCCGCTCTTCTTGCCGGCTTCGTCACCTACAGCAGTCCCGGCCTGGGCACCAGCGGTGTAGATCTCTTGATAGCCGGATGCCCCCGGGCTGTACTTGTTAGCTTCGTGGTTGCTGCCGAGGAAGTAGCCGCCGACAGCCAGCAGGATCGCGATCACGACGGCGCCGCCCCACCAGAGGCCGGACGGTTTCGCTGAGCCGCCTGCGCTCGCGCCGGGGGCAACGTAAGAAGGTGGGGTCTGGGGAGGTACTGCGGGGCCGCCGGCTTCCATTGTGGTGCCTTCCGTCGAGGTATCTGCTAACGGGATAAAAACTAACCAGCGATACGGACGTGTGGTGACGCTTTCGTTAACGGGCGCCGCGAAGCTCGTTCTTCCGTGCTGGCAGAGTCGATGATTGAGGCACGCCGGCTGAGGCCGCGGCCTGCCGCGCGTTCGAAGCGCGGGCCGCATTGCGGCTGCGGGCCAGTGCAACCGTCACCTTGCCCAGGAGCTTCCACGTAGCGGCGCCTAGCCTGCCATCGGCGGCGAGCTGGTTCTTCGTCTGGAACGCTTTCACAGCGGCGACTGTGGCGTTGTCGAAGCTGCCTGTTGCTTTCAGCTTCGCTGCACCTGCCGCCGCCAGTAGTTGCTGGGCTCGGACCACTGGGTCGCCCTTGGAGCCCTTTCGCAACAGCGGCCAACCAGGATCGGCTTGGGGTTTAGCCGCCGGGAGTGCCTGGCCCAGCGCTTTCCATAGCTTCGTTGACGTCGTCGACCACTCCCACCAGCTGTAGCCGGGCGCCTTGTAGCCGTCGGCGAGGCGCCTGAAGCTGAGAATCTCGCTGGTTGAAGGGGACTGGTAAGTCTGGCCGATCGGGTGGATCGGACGGCCGTAAATGCGGTTCTCGCGCCAAGTGTGCTTCATCGCTGCTGAGACCGAATCGCCAATGTCGCGCCAATAGACCTGCGGCATGTTGACCTCAGCGCCGCCCGGGCCAAGGAAGACCGAGTAGGGCAGCGATGGGTGGTAATCGACGTAAGGGAAGCTGGTGAAGCCGAGCGGGTACTTGGCTCCGACCAGACGGCGCAGCTCCTTCATGTAGGTGCGCGCTGAGCGGTATCGACCCTCGTAGGCCGATTCAGCATCGATGATCATGCAGTCTGCGCCAGCGGCTTTAGCCGCGGCTGCCGCTCGAGCCTCTCCTGTTGGCTTCGCGCCATAAACGAACTGCCAACCGCAGACGCGTAGTCCGGCTGCGTGGAGCGAATTGACGAGCGTCCTGTTGAACTGTTTCCAAGCACCGCTGCCGTCTGCCGATTTAACGTAAACAGCTGACACGCCGGCCGCCTTTGCGCGGGCAACGATCTTCGCGACGTTGCCGCCCTCTGTTCGCGGCATGTTCCAAACCCACATTGACTGGCCTTTGAAGGCTGCGTTGATGCCGGCAGCATCTGCGCGGTCGGGAACGATTGCGCTGCCAAAAGCCAAGCAGAGAGCCGCAATAACCGCGATGCGGCCGCGGCGAGAAGGCGTGTTCACCGTTTTCGTCACGGCCCCCAAGGTAGAAGCCGTTTCTAAAGCGATCATCATCTGCATTACTTTCACCAACCCGGTAGGCAGCCCTTTGTTGCGCTACTTCCCAGTTAGAGCATTATTCGAGCGGTTGGCGACGTTGAACCGCCGCATCTTTGGAGGCAGTCTGAGATACTAATTAGTGGCTGGCGTCGAGCCAGCCGGGGAGAGGGAGCCTGAATGTTTCGTCGCGCCGTACTATTCGTTTCGCTCGCTGGGGTCATGGCCGCGGTAATGCTGCCCGCAGTAGCTTCGGCAAAGAGTGCAAAGCCCAACGTGCTCGTCGTCATGACCGACGACATGAGCTACGACAACCTCAAGTTCATGCCGAAGACGACTGCCTTTTTCAAGAAGAACGGCACATCCTTTACGAAGAGCTACGTCACCTACCCGCTCTGCTGCCCGGCACGCACAACCTTCCTGACCGGACAGCTGACCCATAACCACGGCGTTGACAGCGTCTTCGCGCCCGACAACTTCATCGGCTGGAAATCGAAAGACAACAATCTGGCTGCTTGGCTGCAGAAGGGCGGCTACCGCACCGGCGTTAGCGGCAAGTACCTCAACGGCTACGGCGAGCTCGATCAGCTTGAGGTTCCCAAAGGGTGGGACGACTGGCAGGTTTCAATCGACGAGACGACGATCGACGCCTTCAATGTTCGCTACAACCGCAACGGCAAGATCGTCGAGTACGGAGACCCGGACTGGATCAACCGCACGTATGCCTTCTCTCAGGTCGTCGGCCAAGAATTGATCCTCGACTACCCAGGGCTGGTAAGCAACCTGTTCGGCTTCTTCATGTCGCGGCCGAGGCCGTGGACGTTCGGCACGACCGTCGACGAGAACTACACCACCTCCGTGGAAGCTGAAACAGCTCGCCAATTCATGGCCGCCGGCGCGAAGTCGAAGAAGCCGTGGTTTCAGTACTACACGCCGCCCAGTCAGCACCGCGAGGACGTAGCCGAGCAGGCCAACGCGGGTCAGGACATCGGCATCAACCCTCGCGTGCCGTCGAAGTACGTCCCAAGGGTCGAGAATCTCAAGCTGCCGCGTACCAAGGCCTTTGCCGAGAAGGACATGAGTGACAAGCGCAAGGTGCTCCAGGAACCGACGACACCGAACACGACCGGAGCTGCCTGTGTTGTCAAGCAGTGCATCGAGAAGCTGACTCATTACTACCAAGGCCGCGCCGGCGCTTCGATGGCACTCGACGACGAAATCGGCAAGATGATCTCTCAGCTGAAGGCCAGCGGCCAGCTCGATAAGACGCTGATCATCTTCACTTCGGACAACGGTTGGTTGATGGGCCAGCACAACATCAACGGCAATAAATACCTCCCGTATGAGGAGTCGATCCGCGTTCCGCTAATGATTGCTGGGCCGGGCGTTCCGAAGGGCAAGACCAACAACGCGCTCGTCGCCAACGTAGATCTCTCGCCAACGATTGTTGCCGCAACCGGTGCAAAGGCTCGGCGCACAACTGATGGGATGTCGCTCTTCAAAGTGATGAAGAATCCTTCAAAGGGCCGTACTGCCGTCCCGCTTGAGGCAACGCGCAAGCTCTTCGTCAAGCCAGGCGCGTTCCCGAACCCGGAAGACACGCCCTACTACGGCGTCCGCACGAGGGATTGGATGTACGCCAAGTACCTCGAGACCGGCGACCAAGAGCTCTACGACATGGTGCGCGACCCGGCACAGATGAACAACCTTGCCAAGAAGCCCGGCTACTCCAAGCAGCTTGCCGCGATGGCCAAGCTCGCGCTGCAGCTCAAGAGCTGCAAGGGCAAGGCCTGCGTTCGGTAGGAGCGCGCGTTCCCGGCTCCTTCGCAGGGAACAGCTACTTGTCCCTAGCGGGTGCAGCAGGGGTGCAGCAGGGGTGCAGCGGATTCCTGCCGGCTAGCAGCGGCCGTTGAGGAGTCCCTGCGGTCGCACCGTGTCGCAACCCCTCGCGCCGAGCAGGA
>JANRFB010000024.1 GCA_030725785.1 Solirubrobacteraceae bacterium | reverse complement strand
GGGCAGCGCAGCTCCATCCGCGTAGCCATCTCCTTGCCTGGGTGGTAGAGCGGCACGCGCACCAGCGCCGAACGGTTGCGGCGCGACCAGGCTACGTAGACGGGAGCTTCATAGCCAGGAACGAGCCTCTTGTAGGAGTTGACCCATTGGGCGAAAACCGCGCTCATCTCTCGCGCATGGCGGAGCTGGCCGGCGATGAACGCCTTGCCGACGCCGCTTAGGAAGTAGGGATCGTTCTCGTCGTAGAAAGCGTTGCGACCATCCTTGAAGAGCGAAAGATGGGTGTGCATGCCGGAGCCGTTCTCACCGAAGAGCGGCTTGGGCATAAAGGTCGCGTGCCAGCCGTACTTCATTGCGTACTCCTTGACCGTAATGCGGTAGGTCATGCAATCGTCGGCCATCTTCAAGGCCGGCGCGTAGCGCATATCAACTTCGTGCTGGCTTGGGCCGACCTCGTGATGGCTGTACTCGACGTGGATCCCAAGCTGCTCCAGCGCGAGAACGGTCTCGCGGCGGACGTCGGAGCCAGCATCGAGCGTCGTCAGGTCGAAGTAGCCGCCCTGGTCGAGCACCTCTGTTCCTTTTGAATCCTTGAACAGGAAGTACTCGAGCTCCGGGCCGACGTTGAAGGTGTCGAAACCCATTCCCTCCATCCGCGCGATTGCGCGGCGGAGCACTTGGCGTGGGTCGCCTTCGTAAGGAGTGCGCTCAGGCGTTTGAATGTCACAGAACATCCGTGCAACGCCCTGCTCGTCGGGCCGCCACGGCAGCACGGCGAAGGTTGACGGGTCAGGCATCGCGATCATGTCCGACTCCTCGATCGCGTTGAAGCCGGTGATCGAAGAGCCATCGAATCCCATGCCGCCTTCAAAGGCGTCGTCGAGCTCGTCAACGCCAACCGAGAACGACTTCAGTTGCCCGAGAATGTCGGTGAACCAAAGACGGATGAAACGGATGTCACGCTCGGCGCAGAGCGCCTTTACGTCCTCCGATGTGGTCGGCGAATCGGCCATCAAACGACCCTAGCGCCGCAGAGCAAATCCGGGCGTTTTGGTCAGCGGCTTGCGCGCACTGTTGCGCGGCCAATGCTGATCACACCGAGCTTGCGCGCTGCTGCCCAGGTGAGGTCAAAGTGAACGCCGGCGGCGTAGGGGCCGCGGTCGACAACCTTTGTCCTCACCGTGCGGCCACCAAAGCGGAAGTAGACGACAGTTCCGCAAGGAAGTGTCTTGTGCGCGACGCCATAAAGGCGGCTGGTGAGAGTGTTGCCGCAGGCCGTTCTGCGGCCGTACCAACCGGGTCCGTACCAAGTGACGACGCGGGTGCGGTTGATCCCGCTGCTACTTCCACCCCCACCGCCGGAAGGACTCTTCGCAGCGCAGGAGCGCTTGCCAGCCCTCATCGCCGCAATAGTCGACGGGCCGGCGACACCGTCAACGGTGAGGCAGCGCGTGCGCTGGTAGCGACGCACGGCGGCGTAGGTCAGCGAACCGAAGTGGCCGGTTGGGGCTACCTGGAGCAGATTGATCTTGCGCAGCTTGCCCTGCATCAACTTGACGTCGTGCCCGTTCATTGGCTTCTTCAATGTGCGGTCGCCGAGCTTTGTTAGCGGCGCGGCGCTGGCACTGACAGCGGCAGTGAGAACGAGCACCAAGCCGAGCATTACAGCCCAAGCCGCAATTCGGTCGGGGCGGCGAAGTGTCAGCGAGCTCTTTGGCGCTGTGGTACTCGGCAGAGGCCGCTGCGACGCGCGGCTGCGGCGCTGCTCGATCAGCGCCCGAGCCTTCGGCGCGCCGGGGCGACGAACTACGGGCAAGCGCCTAAGCGGCTCGCGCTGGACCGGCGCGGCGGCCTGACTCCTGCTGGCAGGCGCTGCGGCGTCCACGAACACGTCCTGCTCGCGCTGCGGGCGCAAGTGCTCTACCTCTGACCACCATGGGGAACTGATCTCGGTTGACATCGCTCGTCGAGCCTCTCTCTTGTGCTTACGGGGTTAGCTGACGGGCTCGCGCTGAAAGAGCTGCGCTACGCCGAAATGACCGGCGATTCGCCCCGACTGTTGGGTCCCCCGCTCCCCAGCGCCGTTAGAACGACTGGGAACTCAGCGGTATGTAGGTCTGCCACGGTAGCGCGAGCGGCCAAGAACCCACCACTTCTGCACGAAACGCTGCGTTAAGGAGCTGAAGCGGAGTCGTTCTCGCCTGCAACCAGGCCCTGGCCTGCGACCGCATTGACGTAGCTGGCAACGTCCTCGGCTTGGCTGCCCGTGACTAGCCCGGCGGGCATGTTGCCAGCGCCCCGCGCACGACCGATCTGAATTGCGTTCAGGGTCAGCGCTTCAGGCGGAACCATCATGTCAAGGTTGGGACCGGTCTGGCCGGCCGAGCCAGACGCCTGCAGCGTGTGGCAGGTGGAGCAGTTCTGCGCGAACAGAACGCGCCCGTTCTCTTGCGATGCGGTCAGGACTACGCCGCCGCTCGCGTCGAACGCGCTCTTCGTGCCGTTGTTGACCGTAAGCACAGCAGGAATCGCTAGGCCAATGCCAACAACGCAGACTGCGATGCCGACGTAAAACAGCTTCGTTCCACCGGAGTCGCCGGAGGCCTTAGCGCTGCGGTTCGCCGAGAAGGCGGCAGCGAAGACGGCGAACGCGATGATCACGAAGATTGCGATGAATATGGCGACGGCAAGCATCAGAACAAAAGATACACGCAGCCGCGCACGAAACGCGCGCTCGCAGCCGCTACTGGGCGCGCAGACGCGTTAGCGGCGGCGCCCCTGAGCGAACGACATAACGGCTGGCGCGACGGCGCGGAAGTCGGCGTTTACAAGCTCGCCGATCTCAGCCAGCTGCGCGCCACCGGGCTCAAGCGCCTCGATCTGATCAACGAGCAGGTTTACGGTGCCGCCAGCGCTGGCGTGGCGTTCAAGGATTCCTTCAGCGAATACCAGCGGCTCGGTCCTAACCGCCAGGCGAAAGCGCTCATAAACCTGTGGCTTTAGGACGAGGTTTATCGTCCCCTGCTCGTCTTCGAGCAACACGAAGCAGACGCCACTGGCGGTCCCCGGACGTTGGCGCGCGACAACTAGACCGCCTACGCAGACTCGGCTGCGGTGGGGCGCCTGCTCGAGCGCGGCGCTGGGCAGTGCGCCACGCTTCTCTAGGTCCGGGCGCATCAGCTCCAGCGGATGACTGCCGGTAGTTAGGCCGGTCGCGGCGTAGTCGGCGAGCATCGTCTGCCAGGCGGTCAGAGGGTCGAGCGTTGGTGCGGGAGGAAGATCGAAGCCGAGCGAGAGCTGAGCTTTACTGGCCGGTGCGGGCGCGCCGATGCCAAGCTGCCAGAGCACGGCGCGGCGCGCGAGCCCCGGGCGCTGCTGCTCCTGCGCCCCGGCCAGCCGGTCGCAGGCGCCGGCCCAGGCGAGCGCTTCCAGCGACGAGCGCGCTCCACCGGCGCGAGCGGTCAGGTCGCTGAGTGAAGCAAACGACCCGTTGGCACTGCGCTCTTCGATCAGTTCCTCAAGCTGCTCTTTGCGCACGCCGCGCACGTGGCGCAGGCCGAGCCTTAACGCGCCCTGCTCGTCGATCAGGCATCCGAGCGCGCTTTCGTTTAGGTCCGGCGCGAGCACCGTGGTGCCGCGGCGCTGCGCTTCGTGAACGAGCGAATCGGGCGGGTAGAAGCCCATTGGCTGCTCGTCGAGCAGCGCTGCCAACAGCTCGGGGCCGTAGTGAACGCGAAGCCAAGTCGATTGGTAGGCGAGCAGGCCGAAGGCGGCGGCGTGCGCTTTGGGGAAACCGAAGCCAGCGAAACCGGCGACCATTTCGAAGACCTCAGCGGCCTGCGCTTCACCTACGTCGGGCCAGCGCGCCATCGCCCCATCGATGAAGCTGCGGCGGTGCGATTCGATCGCCTCAGCCGAACGTTTGCGGCTCATCGCGCGGCGCAAGCCCGCGGCCTCGGCGGCGCTGAAGCCAGAGAAGGCCATCGCCACTTCGATCACCTGGTCTTGAAAGATGATCGTGCCGAGCGTCTCACGCAGGATCGGCTCCAGCGAGTGGTGCGGGTAAGGGATTTTGAAGCCGGGGTTTGCGTTCAGCGCCTGGCGCCGATTGATGTACGGGTTGACGGCGCCGCCTTGAATTGGCCCCGGCCTGACGATCGCTACCTGAATCGTTATCTCGTCAAGGTTTGTTGGCCGCGTGCGCCGCAGTGAGGCGATCTGCGCGCGGCTTTCAATCTGAAACACGCCGGTTGTTTCGCCGCGCTGAATTGCTTCGTAAACCTGCGGGTCGTCGTAGGGAATTCGCGAGAGGTCTATTCGCTCGCCGCGGCGCGCGTCTATCTGCTCGACGCAGCGCTCGACGGCGGAGAGCATTCCAAGGCCGAGCAGGTCGATTTTGAGGAAGCCGGCGTCGGCGCAGGAGTCCTTGTCCCAGTGCGCGATTTGGCGCCCCTCGATCGCCGATGGCACGACCGGGCAGCAATCGATCAGCGGCCGTGTAGCGACGATCATGCCGCCGGAGTGCTGCGCCAAGTGGCGCGGCAGGCCGGAGGCCTCACGGGCCAGCGCCGCGAGCCAGCGCCAGCGGCCGCTCTGCGCCCGTTCTTCACCGATCGCCTCCGCTATCTGCTCGTCAAAGCCGCGTAGAGACCAGCCTTCACTGGAGCGAGCGACGCGCTCGATCTCCCCCGCCGGCAGGCCTAGGGCAGCGCCAAAGTCGCGGATTGCGCCGCGCGCCTTGTAAGTCGGGAAGGCGGCGACGAGCGCAGTTCGTTCGACGCCGTAGCGCTTGTGGATCCGCGGGATCAGCTTCTCGCGAATGTCGCGCGGGAAGTCGAGGTCGATGTCGGGCAGCTCGGTTATCTGCTCACTTAGAAAACGACCAAGAAGGAGCCGGTTGGCGACAGGATCTACATGCGAGAGGCCAGTTAGGTAACAGACGATCGAGGAGACAGATGAGCCGCGGCCGCGGCCCGGCGGAAGCAGCGCGCGGGCGCTGCTTGGCCCGCGCACCTCAGCGGCAACTTCGCGCGCCAGCTCCAACATGTCGCGGTGGAGCAGGAAGAAGCCGGAGAGGCCGAGCCCGGCGATGATCTTCAGTTCTTCTGTGAGCCTCGCGGCGGCCTCGTCGCGGAGCTTGTGGCCTGATGGGTAGCGGTGGTCGAAGCTGGCCTGGCAGGCCTGTACGAGATCACGGTCGGCGCCGCCGTCCTCGGCGCCGGGGTAGCGGTAGCCAAGATCGCTGGTTAGGTCGAACTGGCAGCGCTCGGCGATCCGCTCCGTTTCGGCGAGCGGCTCAGGGTGGTCCTCAAAGCGCGCAGCCATTGCCTGCGGGCTTGCCAGCACGTGGCTGTGGTTACCGCGACGCTGCGGCTCGCAGCCGTCGAGCGTGAGATGGCTGCGGACAGCGACGAAGGTGTCCTGGAGCGGCGCGCGGCTTGCCGCGTGGGCGTGGACGTTGCCGCTCGCAACGCAGGGAACACCGAGCAGCCGCGCGCGCTCGGCCAGCTCACGGCCCAGCGCGCGGTCATGGCGCGCGAACGGGCGCTGAAGTTCGATCCGCAGATTGTCACGGCCGAAGGCTGCCAGCAGGCGGCGCAGGCTCGGCTCGTCGTGGAAGCCGTGGCCGGCGCAGCCGCTGAGGCAAATCAGCCCTTCCGTGTGGGCTTCGATCTGTTCGAGCGTCAGCTCCGGCTGCCCGCGCTCGCGGCCGTCACGGGTGTGCGCGTGGGCGAGCGTCAAAAGGCGGCAGAGGTTGCTCCAGCCCTGCGCGTCTTTGACCAGCAGCGTTAGGTGGCGGTGCTCAGCGGCGTGTTCGCGCTCGTGTACGACGCGAACCTCCGCGCCGTGGATCGCCTTCAGCCCGGCCGCCTTCGCGGACTGCGCGAACTCCATCGCGCCGCAGAGATTGTCGTGGTCGGTCAGCGCCAGCGCGCGGTAGCCCTGAGCTACCGCGGCGTCAACGAGCTCATCGGGGCTCGAGGCGCCATCAAGGAAAGAAAAGGCCGAATGACAGTGGAGTTCTGCGTACAACACGAACGTATGTTCGCATTATTGCGCAGCCTTTGTGGAAATTCTTTTCCCGCTTCCTGCAGGCCCCGTCGCTACCCGCGCAAACAGTCGCTACGCGCTCGCCAGTTCTGGTCGATCCCGCGCACGCGGGCGTCGAGCAGGGTCGCGTTCTCGGCGCTGCGCTGGTAATTGCCGGCCAGCCCCACGCCGGCGCCGAGCTTGCCGCCGAAGCCGCTGCGCTTCCCCTCTATCCCATAGCTGCGAACGAGTGTCACGCCGTCGCTATTGATCCTTGCCTTCAGCGCTTCGGAGACCTTCACCGCCGGGCCGAAGCCGACGCCGCGGTCACGCAGCGCGGCAATGAACGCAGTGGCCACCGCGCGGCTGGCGGCATTACTTAGATCAAGGTGCTGCTCGACCTCGACCAGCATCCCCTGGCGCAGCGGCAGGCTACCGACGCCGGGGACGAGCTTGCTGACGGCCCCGGGCAACTTCGCGCCGGCGTGGAAGCGGCGCGCGTCGAAAACGCCAAGGTCGATTGGATTGCCAGCGCGGTCGAGCGTCAGCGTGTAGAGCTCGCTGCGGCGCAGGCCGCCCTCAACGCCGCTGGCTGGCAGTGGCGAGAGGTCGGCCAGCAGCTCGTTGCGGCGGGCGATCGTGAGCGTGCGCTGGCCTGTGCGGTGATCGAGCCGCTCGCCGACTAGATCCTCGGCCTCGAAGCTGATTCCGGCGGCGGCAAGGCGGCCGCCGATGATGCTGCTGAGGCCACTATCACCAAAAGTGATGTCGGCAGGCGGCGGAGCGGAGCGGCGAACAGGCGGCGCCGTCAACTGCAGCCTGCCGCGACCAGTAATCGTTACTGCCGCCGGCGTGAGCTGCGCGATCAGCTGCTCGGCTGCCGCTGCGCTGGGCACCGCCCAGGCCCGCCCACGAGCGATCCGGCCACTGAACGAACCGCTCGCCGCAGCGCCAAACTCGGCGCCACCAATCGAAACACTTCCGCCGGCCGTTAGCTCGAGGCCCGCGCCGCCACTTTCAACCAGCGTCACCAACTCTGTTCCGTCTGAACTGCGCTGGCGGATGATCGTGCGACCACCAGCGAGGCGAATCACGGCAACCACAACGACGAGATTCTGGCTCGTAGTCTGCGAGCCGATTACGCAGGGCGCGCGGTCGCGCTCGCAGTCACCGCCGCCGACGACGCAGATACCACGCGCGAACTGCGCCAGCACGGAAGCCGCAAGCCCTTCGCCCTTGACCGCCATTGCGCCGCCGCCGATTGCCAACGTTGAGATGACGAGCAGGACGATGTACTCAAGGCTCGCCTGGCCGCTGTCGTTTCGCACGCAGCCTAAGTTGGCGGCGCGTCGGTTACGCCTCTACTGCCAGTGAGCACCGCAGCGCGCACATAGGCGCACAGCACTGGCGCTCAGCGGTGCCGAAACCAGCCGCCGACGACGAGGTCGCGAAAGACGACTAGGTCTCCTCCGTCGATCGTCACAAGCTCCCAGTAGCGCCGTCGCAAAGGCTGCTCGCTCCACCAACTGTCCTCAACCAGCCACGATTCGCGCACGGCGCTGATCTCGCTGCCCTCAACCTCGAGCGGCCTGCCGCCAACGCCAGCGCAGACGCGCACCGCGCG
>JANRFB010000023.1:3493-7755 GCA_030725785.1 Solirubrobacteraceae bacterium | reverse complement strand
ATCGCGTTCTCGTTCTTTATCGCCTGAGCAGCGCGACCAGATGCGTCATGATCGACCAGCGTGCGACTTGACTCGATAACTCCCGGCGACATTGTTCGCGTTTCGATTCGTGGCCGCGTCTTTCACGCGATCGTGCGGGGAAGTGATCCTGCCGGGCTTCAAATTGAGCCGATCGAGCGTGGCATCACGCAGCGTCACGCCAAGGCACGCGACATCGTTGAGCATTGGGGGAAAGGCGGTCGCCCGCGCGCAGCCGCCGCGCGCGCGGTCAATCCCGAGCAGCGCTCGCTTGACGACCTGCTGGATCGCTGAGTCGCAGCCCCAAGCGGCGCTCGTCATACTGCTGGACGTGCCCCAACGCAAGACTGACGAGGCCGTCGCCGAAGCGGTACCGCTTACCGCGGCGCGCACTTCAGCGGCCAGCGGCGGCGGTCCGGGGGCGAATGACCCTCTCGTCGGCGAGCTGCGCCGCGCTGGTTTGCTGCCGCTCCTGGTGCTCCACCTTCTCGCAAGCGGCCCCTCCTACGGCAACGCCCTGATCGAAGGGATCAGCATCTCTACCGGAGGGCTTATAAGCGTCAACCCGAACACGATGTACCCGCTGCTGCGCGCGCTCGAAGAGAGCGAGTTTGTGACCGGCGAGTGGGAGCACCCTGAGCGCCGATCGCGAAGGTTCTACGCGATCACTGAGCAGGGCGAACTTGAGCGGCAGCGGCTTGCCGCCGAGATCAAGCCGCGCCTTGAGGAGGTCGCCTCGGCGCTTGAACTGCTGCGCCGAGTGCTCTAGTGGGCGTCGCCTCGGCGAAGACGGTAATTAGTGGCGTTTCGCTCGCCGCCGCCGAAGCGCTTTGGTATGACCGCGAGCGCTGGCCGCTCTTCATTGATGGGTTCCATTCGGTCGTCAGCGTTACCGGTGAGCCGCCACTGGCTGGGTCGAGTGTGCTTTGGCGGTCAACTCCTGCCGGGCGCGGCGAGGTCCGTGAGACGGTGACCGATTATCGGCCGGGAGTGGGGCAGGAGCTCGAGGTTGAGGACGGCGCGATCAGCGGCCGCCAGAGCGTCGATTTTTCTGTCGAGGCGAACCAACTGCGAGTGCAGCTTGAGCTTGACTATCGCCTGAAGGGGCGCAGCCCGTTGCGGGCCGTCACCGATTGGCTCTTTATTCGCCGCGCGCAAAGCGAGTCGCTGCAGCGGACGCTGACTGGATTCCGACTCGAGCTCGAAGCTCAGCGCGAAGAATCCGAAAATTAGCTAACGGGCGATCGCTACCCGCGCTCGGAGCGCCGCTTCGAGCGTTTGGAGCGTCTTTCCAAGCGCTTCGATCTGGTCGGCGCTCAAACCACCGATCAATGCCGTTTGCGCAGCATCGGCGGCGGGCTTAGCGGCCTGGGCCAGCAGCGCAATGCGTTCGTCAAGGTCGCCTTGGCCTGCCCAGCTTGCCAGCTCCGCGATCGCCGCTCTCAGCGCGCAGTCAAGCTGCAAGGCAGCCTCGCGCCAGCGGCCAGCGTCAACGTCGGCTCTGGCTCTAAGCGTTAGCTCCTCGCAGGCAAGAATTACGTCCCGCCCGCTCAGCACGGCCGCCAGTCTCTCCTGGGGGCTGAGGA
The DNA here is from genome assembly GCA_030725785.1 of Solirubrobacteraceae bacterium. Taxonomy (GTDB): domain Bacteria; phylum Actinomycetota; class Thermoleophilia; order Solirubrobacterales; family Solirubrobacteraceae; genus F1-60-MAGs163. The sequence goes on along the minus strand of JANRFB010000023.1, from coordinate 6,151 downwards.
CGGTTTCGCGTCGCCGCCGTCCAGCTCCGAGAATCACTTCGGTCGCCGAACTCCAGCGGCCACTGGCAACCTCTTCGCCAACCCCAACCCCAACCCGCAGCACGAGCGCTTGGGTCGGTGCGATTCCGTGCGCGGCAGGGTCGGCGGCAACAATTCGTTGTCGCTGGAGCACGGAATTGACAACCGCGAGCCCGGCCAACGCTTCCGCTTCGCAGTCGGCTTCGCGCAGCCAGTCAGCAGGCGAGCCCTCGAGCGGGCGAGCGTCGATCAGCGTCGCGCGGCCAACTGCGACCGCCGTCGGTTCGGGTTTTGGACTGGCCGCGCGCGTGCGGCGACGGAAGCGCTTGCGACGCTCGGCGCCGAGCGTCGCGATCACAAGCACGTGGCTCGGCTCGCCAGCGTGGCCGCGGACGATGTAGCGGCCGTCGGCGGGGCCAAGCGGCCAAGGCGCCTCGACTTGAACAAAACGGAAGTTAAGTGGCTCGGACAGGGGCCAGCGAAGCTACCACCACGCGGCGCGCCGCAACAGCCAGCACCCCAGTACCTTGGAGGTATAAGCGAGCAAGTTGGGAGACAGAAATGACCGATGAAACTGCCGACGGACTAAGAGACCGATTCACGCGCGGAAGCGAGGACGCAATCGGGCGCCTAGCTCAGGAGCTGCTTGAGAACCCTCTCGTCAGCAGCGCAATCGGACGCGCCTTCGAAGCTCGTGAGCGAGCCACTCAGGCTCAAGAAGTGGCAATGGGCGCGCTCAACCTGCCGTCCGCTGCCGACATTGAGCGACTAACGCGCCGCGTGCGCTCGGTCGCTCAGCGGCTCGAAGGGATCGAGGATTCGGTCGATCGCCTCGACGACCGCTTCACTAAAAACGCGCAGATCTCGCTCGAAGAGCGGCTCTCCGCGATCGACGAGCGGCTCGCCGCGATTGAACTCTCGTTGCTCGCCACGAAGAGCTCTTAGTCGAACTAGCTGCTGGCCAGCAGCGCCGCGAGGCCAGCGCGCCCCAGCCGTTGCGTAGCGCGTTCGAGCGCGATTCCTTCCAGCCTCGCGCCAGCGCCTGCGGAGCCGTCGCTAACCATCAGCACGACGGCGAGGCGGATCGAGCGCAGCTTCGCAACCGCAAGAAGCGCGGCAGCCTCCATCTCAACGGCCAGCGCTCCTGACGCCTTCCAGCGCTCAACGCGCTCGGTGCCCCGCTCGTAGAACAGATCGGCGCTAATCACGAGGCCGCTGTGGTCGGCCTGCGCCGCCAGCAGCTCCGTCATCTGCCGGTCAGGGATTAGCGTCGCGTCACCGATTAGCGCTTGGCTGGTCCCGTCGGCTCCGCTGAGGGCATCGGCGCAGATCAGTTGCCCAAGCTCCAAAGAATCGCCAAGCGCGCCGCAGGAGCCAACACGAATCGCCCGCTCCAGACCGAGGTCGCAAAGCTCCTCAAGTACGATCGCGGCGCTCGGCCCGCCGATCCCGTGGCTCATGATCGTCAGAAGTTCGCCATCTTCAGCCAAGCCGCTGTAGCCCCAAAGCCCGCGGTTGTGGTTGAACATCTTCGGCTCGCTGGTCAATAGCTGCGCCAGCTCCAAGGCGCGGCCAGGGTCGCCTGTGATCAGCGCTCGCGGCGCGAGCGGGGCTGTTGGATTAACGTGGCGTGGCTGAGCAGAGATAACCGAGCGAGAGTATTGTGAAGCTATGGCCAAAGATCAGAAGAAGTCTTCAAAGAGCAAGAACAAGAAGCGCAATTCGCGCGGAGATCAAGTTCGCTCCGCTGTTGATCAGGCGTTTCAGACAGCCGGAGCCCAGTTGCGTCCGGATCGAGCAGCCGACATCGCCGATGAGCTCGCCGCCGCTGCGCAGCGCGTCCGCGACGTTGTTGAGGATGCGCTGCCGCCAACCACTGAGGATCTGAAGCGGCTTGAAGAGCGGCTCGCCGTGATCGAGCGGCGGATCGGTGCGCTGGAGCGCGCGACGCCGGCCGCAACGCGCCGCGCAGCCGCAAAGAAGCCTGCCGCTGCTCCTCGCAAAAAGGCAGCTCCACGCAAGAAGGCGGCGCCACGCAAGCCAGCGAGCTGATGGCCGTTCAGTTCGATTCAACTGAGCAATTCCGCGCTGTGATCGACGGCGTGATGGCGCTGATGAGCGAAGATCCTGAAATGGGGCCAAAGCTTCGCGACGCCGACGTGCCGCAGCGCTTTGAGTTCGATGACATGGACCTCGTCGTCAACGCCCGCGCCGCGCGGCAAGGCGAGCAAGGCAACCTTCACTGGGAGTGGACCGATGATGTGGACTGGGAGCCGAAGGTCAAGCTGACGATGAGCTCCGAGGTAGCCAACCGCTACTTCCAAGGCAAAGAGAACGTGCCGGTGGCGATCGCGCGCAGACGGATCAAGGCAGGCGGCGACGTGAAGTCGGCGCTGGCGCTGATCCCAATCACAAAGCCCGTATACGCGCTCTACCGCTCGATGCTCGAGGCCGACTACCCGCAGCTCGTAGTCAAGTAAGCGTTCGGTCGGTCGCGCGATGGACGACGAGCGAAGCAGCGAAGAGGAGCGCGTAGTCAGCGACAAGCTCGTCGGCGCCGAGGCTGCCGAGCGAGCCGGTGTCTCGCTCTCGACCCTGCGCCGCTGGGTCGCGCTTGGTCTCTTCCCCAAACAAGACGTC
>JANRFB010000023.1:0-3393 GCA_030725785.1 Solirubrobacteraceae bacterium | reverse complement strand
AGCCAGTCGCTGCCTGACGAGGCACGGATTCTGAAGACGATCGGCGACGAGGTGATGATTGTTTCCTCCGATGCAGCTTCGCTGATCGACTGGGCGGTCGGCTTCCAGATTCTCAGCAACGAGCGCCCCCTGCCTCGAATTGGGATTCACTGCGGCAACGTTGTCTTCCGCGACGGCGACTACTTCGGTCGCGAGGTCAACCTTGCGGCGCGCGTCGCCGCTCGCGCTGCGGCAGGCGAGGTCCTGGTCACCTGGCCGGTTGTCGAGATGGCCGGAAAGCATCTTGAGTTTGAGCGGATCGGAGAGGTTCAGCTGAAGGGCTTCAACCACGCGACAGAGCTTTTCTTGGCCGATTCCGTAGGCGGGAAGTGATGTCTGCCACTTCGACCGATGAGCTGCTCGAGCGAGTCCGCTGCGGCGGCCTGCTTGAGGCGGGGCAGAAAGTTGTTGTCTGCCTCTCCGGCGGCCGCGATTCGGTCTGCCTGCTCGACATCGCAGTCGAGCTGTGCGGCAGCGACAACGTTGCTGCGCTGCACGTCAACTATGGGTTGCGTGACGAAGCGCACGGGGATGAGCAGCTCTGTCGCCAGCTCTGCCGACGGCTTGGCGTCGAACTTAACGTTGAGAACGCCAGCGCGCCGCGCGAAGGCAACGTTCAGGCTTGGGCGCGAGACGTTCGCTACGGCCTCGGCGCCCAGCTTGCCAGCGGCGCCGGTGCACAGCTCGCGGCCGGGCATACCGCCAGCGATCAGGTCGAGACCGTGCTCTACCGCCTTGCCGCGTCGCCTGGCCGCCGATCACTCATAGGGATGCCGGACCAGCGCGGGATCTTGATTCGGCCGCTGCTGCGAGCTCGCTTCACGCGCGAAGAGACCGCGGATTGGTGCCGTGCGCGCGGCCTGCAGTGGCGCGAGGATGCCAGCAACGAGACCGCCAAGTACGCCCGCGGCCGGATCCGCGGCCAGGTTCTACCGGCACTGCGAAGCGTCCACCCGGCGACCGACCAAAACATTCTCCAAAGCGCCGAGATACTGCGTGATGAGGCCGAGGTACTTGAGCTCGTCGTCGACACGGCGCTGGCGGGTAAGAGCAAAATTTCGACCGAGCATCTTGCCGCGCTGCCGCCAGCGCTGGCGAGGCTCGTGGTCCGGCGGCTGGCTGAGGAGGCAACCGGCTCACTCTGCCCGCAGGCTGCAGCGCGCATCGACGAGCTGATCGCGCTTGGCGCCTCTGGCAGCGGCTCGGCCGCTCTCGACGTCGGCGGTGGCGCACGCGCGATCATCACTAAGGGATCGCTGCACTTCGAATTATCGCCCCAGCGCACGGCCCGCCGGCCGGTCGAAGGGTAATGTCCGCGGCGATGAGTGATGACCCGCCGATCGGTGAGATTCTCGTTCAGCCCGACCAGCTGAAGGAGCGTGTGCGCGCGCTCGGCGCGCAGATCAGTGCCGACTACGAAGGCCGCGACCTGCTGCTCGTCGGCGTGCTGAAGGGGGCAACCTTCTTCCTCGCCGACCTGATGCGCAAAATCACGGCGCCCTGCGAGCTTGATTTCATGGCGCTCGCCTCCTACGGCTCACAGACTGATTCGAGCGGCGTGGTCAGGATTTTGAAGGATCTCGACGCGCCGATCGAAGGCCGCGACGTGCTTATCGTCGAGGACATCGTCGATTCCGGGCTGACGCTGCAGTACCTGCTGCGCAACCTCGGCGCGCGCGACCCGGCCTCGCTCGAAGTCTGCTCGCTGCTGACAAAGCCAGAGCGCCGGAAGGCCGACGTGCCAATCAAGTACATCGGTTTTGAGATCCCCAACCGCTTCGCGATCGGCTACGGCCTCGATCACGCTGAGCGCTGGCGCAATCTCCCATACGTTGCCTCGCTGCTGCGGCCAGAGAGTGGTTCGTAGGCCAGCCAGCTGCTGTTACCCTGAAGGATCTGTCCCAACACCGTAATCCCACAGCTACTCGCGTAACGTATCCCACTCAATGAGCCGTTTTTCTAAGAGCGCAGCCTTTCCAATCCTGATCGTGATCGTGCTCGCGTTCTTCGCGCAGCGCTTGATCACCGGCGGGCAGAAAGTGAAGGCCCCGACCTACAGCGAGTTCATCGCGCAGCTTTCGGCTGGCGAGCTGAAGTCGGTCGATCTAAAGACGAAGAACAACACCGTCGTCGTAGTTCCGCGCAGCGGCACGGAGTACGAAACCGGCTTCACCAACGCTGGCTCTGACCGACTCGAAGCGCAGCTTCAAAGCGCTGAGGATCAAGGCAAGCTCTCCGGCGGCTACAACATTCAAAGCAGCAAGACGAGCGGTTTGCTCTCGTTGCTGACCTACGTGCTGCCATTCCTTATCTTTATCGGCTTCTGGATCTTCTTAATGAACCAGATGCAAGGCGGTGGCTCGAAAGTAATGTCGTTCGGCAAGTCGAAGGCCAAGCGTATGACGGCCGATTCGCCGAAGATCACATTCCGTGACGTCGCCGGCGTCGACGAAGCCGTCGAAGAGCTGCACGAGATTAAGGAGTTCCTCGAGAACCCGAAGAAGTTCCAAGCGCTTGGAGCTCGGATCCCAAAGGGAGTGCTGCTCTTTGGCCCTCCAGGGACCGGCAAGACGCTGCTGGCTCGCGCCGTCGCCGGAGAGGCTGGCGTTCCCTTCTTCTCAATCTCCGGCTCCGACTTCGTCGAAATGTTCGTCGGCGTTGGCGCCAGCCGTGTTCGCGACCTCTTCGAACAGGCAAAGCAGAACTCGCCCTGCATCATCTTCATTGATGAGATCGACGCCGTCGGGCGCCACCGTGGCGCCGGCATGGGCGGCGGTCACGACGAGCGCGAGCAGACGCTCAACCAGCTGCTCGTTGAGATGGACGGCTTCACGATGACCGACAACGTGATTCTGATCGCCGCCACCAACCGTCCCGACATTCTTGACCCAGCACTGCTGCGCCCGGGCCGTTTCGATCGCCAGATCGTCGTCGACCGCCCCGACCGCAAAGGCCGCGCGCGGATCCTCGACGTTCACACCCGCGGAAAGCCGCTCGCGAAGGAGATCGACACCGACACGCTCGCCGGCCAGACCCCAGGGTTCACTGGCGCCGACCTCGCCAACCTCGTTAATGAGGCCGCGCTTCTGGCAGCCCGCCACGGCAAGCGCGAGGTAACTCAGGTTGAGCTCGAAGAGGGGATCATGCGCGTAATCGCAGGCCCCGAGAAGAAGACGCGCGTGATGAGCGACAAGGAACGCCTCGTCACCGCCTTCCACGAGATGGGCCACGCAATCGTCGGCCACTACCTCGAGTTCTCCGACCCAGTCCACAAGATCTCAATCGTCAGCCGCGGTCAGGCGCTCGGCTACACGATCTCGATGCCGCAAGAGGATCGCTTCCTCACAACGCGCG
>JANRFB010000022.1 GCA_030725785.1 Solirubrobacteraceae bacterium | reverse complement strand
ATCAACATTTGACACTGACATTTTGCTCGTCCGCCAGCAGGATCTGGCGGACACGGCCGCTGCGCTCGAGTCGCGTGGTCACGACGTAGCCGCAGAAAACAATTAACCCGTAGCGAAGAACTAGCCGCGGGCTGGACCCTTCGGTATGGTCGCTTTCCGGATCCACGATGACCCAAGCCCCCGCTAAACCAAGCCGCCAGGCTGCTCACCTAGCTCGCCGGCGCGCCGAGCTGATCGCTGCGGCTCAGCACACGGTCGCTGAGAGTGGACCAGAGGCGCCGATCGAGCAGTTTGCAGCAGATGCCGGTGTTTCGATTGCGACGCTCTACAAGCATTTTGGATCGAAGGACGGGCTGCTCGCTGCCGCGGCGATTGACGGCCAGCAGCGCTGGGAAGCGTGGATGGCGGTGACTGTTTCTGTTCTGCCCACCGAGATAGAGCAGTTTGTCGCTGCGGGCCGATTGGTACTGCGCGGCCACGAGCTGCAGCCAGAGCTCGCAAGCATGGGGGCGCGTGTTTTGGCGACGACGCGGATAGATTTGGGCATCCTAGTTTCGGAAATGAGCGCACGGGTCGAGCGGCTCGTCGCGGAGGGGATTGTTCGGAGCGATCAGACCGATCTGCGGATCCGCCTCTACCTTGCCTGCCTGATCAACGAGTTCGTGCGGCAAGCATCCCTGCCGAAAACGAAACCCGATGAGGCGGATGCTGTGGTTGAGCTTGCGCTCGCTCTACTTGGCATCACCCCAGCGCGCGCAAAGAAGCTGGTTCGGGCCCCACTGCCGCCTCTCGGCGAGATTCCGCAGTAGTCGTCTGTGCCCTGCCTAGGGCCAATCACAAATTGCCTGGTGTAACCTCTAAATAGTTTGCTGGAAGAATGAAATGCTTTGCTATTCTTCAGCGTCGATAAGTCTACGAAGGCTCGTTTAGAGCCTGATGGGGCGCCACAGTGTCACAGTTGCTGCTCACCAGCCAGGGGGTTCCCAGTATGAGGTACAAGACATGCGCAATCGCCACGACGGCCGCAACGCTTGCATCCTTGGCTCTAGCTGCGGGCGCCAGCGCTCACGGCACGCTCAACCTTTACGGCAAAAACGCGTTCGCCAACAAGACCGGGACGCTTACGCTCACGATTCCCCACGGCTGTGGGTCCGAAGGTGCTCCAACGACCAAGATCGTGATGCGGCTCGGCAGCGCTTGGCAGGCCGCGAAGCCAAAAGCGGTTGCCGGCTGGAAGTCAAGCGTGAAGCGCGCAGCCAACGGGCAGCGAAGGCTGACATGGACCGCTACCGCAGGCGGGCTGCCAAACGCTGACCAAGGCGACTTCCCGATCACAGTTCGTTGGCCCAAAAAAGCTGGCATCTACAACACGCCAACCGCCCAGTACTGCGGCTCAAAGCTGATGGACTGGAAAGACCCCTTCAACGCCGCAGCCGATGGTGACCTTTCTTACCCGGCGATCTACCCCGTGCCCCGCGTGCGAGTTCATGCCGCGGCATCGCGTGCACCAAGCGCAGTAGCCGGTTAGCGCCATAGCCCCTGGAGCGTTAATGCTTCGTCACGCAGCTCTGCGCTGCGCTGCCGATTGATCGCGGAGCGACAAAGTTTGGGGCTGAAACAAAGTTTGCGTCACGTTTGAGGGCCGTGTCGGTTCTTACCCACAGCACCCCGAAAACATCCCCTACAAAAGGAGCACACCCCCCCATGTCAATCAAGCACTTCACAGCAGCAGTTGCAGCAGTCGGGCTTATCGCCTCGCTGCCCGCAAGCGCCCTCGCTGCCAAGGCGTCGAAGACCGACCCCGACCGCGACGGCCTCTCGACCAAGGTCGAGAAGCGTCTACACACCAACGCCCACCGCGCCGACACCGACCGTGACGGACTCAAAGATGGCGCTGAAGTTCGCCTCGGCACCAACCCGCTAGTCAAGGACAGCGACAAGGACGGCGTGAGCGATGGCCGCGAAGTTGCCGCTGGAACCGACCCTTGCAGCGCTAAGGCAAACCAGGTCCGCGGAGCAGTCGAGTCGGTTGGTACCGACTCAGTCACGATTACTAAGGCTGACGCCACGACCGTCACCCTGACCGTGAACTCAGCGACCAAGCTACGGATCCCCGACACCGACGGCAGCGGCACCGTGACGCTTGCCGACCTTAAGGCCGGCGACAAGGTTGGCGCTCATACCTCGGCTGCCGACCCAACCTTGGCGCTGGGCATCAAGGTTGAAGCCAAGGGCACGAAGGTAGCCGGAACAATCGCCTCGATTGGGACCGACTCGGTAACGATCACGCTGGCCGATGCGACGACGGCAACCGTGACAGTCAACTCGGCAACGAAGCTGCGCATCCCGGCAGCCGATGGCACCCCAACCGGCACGCTCGCCGACCTCAAGGTTGGCGACGCCGTCAAGGCCAAGACGGTTGCCGGCGCCGACAACACGACGCTGGCACTCTGCCTCAGCGCCGGCGTGTTCGCCAGCGAAGAGGGCCCTAGCGCTCAAGAGAACAGCAGCGCGCAGGATGACGATCGCCGAGGCGGTCGTGGCCGAGGCGGCCGAGGCCGCTAGGCCACAAAGCTGCGCGAGCGGCTACCAAGAAGACCCCCTGAGCGGCGCCCAACTGGGCGCCGCTCCACGTTTGGCGACCGCTTCTTGGCTGGCGCTAACCGTCGCAGCGGTGGAGCTGAAAGAATCAGCGCTCAACTTCAACAAACCGAGGGCTCGAATGTCAGGAACGTCAACACCTCGCTACGGCACACCAAACTGGGAGATGATCGGTAATTGGCTCGAGCTGCCGGCTGAGCAGGACGGGCCGTTCTGGGCCGTAAACCTGATGGACTACCGCGAACTGGCTGACTACGCCGACGGCCGCGAGACGACGCTGACCGGCCGCGAGGCCGACGACGTCTACGCCCCGCTAGGCCCGCTGGCTGAGATCGGCGCAATGCCGGCCTTCTCAGCCGACGTAATCGATCAGCCGCTCGGAACCCCCAGCTATGACCGCGTAGCGATCGTCCGCTACCCGAGCCGAGCCAAGTTCTTTGAGATGCAGCGCCGCGAAGACTTCCTCGAGCTGCACGTGCACAAAGACGCCGGAATGGCCTCAACGATTGTCTTTGCCGCGTACCCGCTCCACGCCAGTGAGCTGCCGCGCGGCGGCGCCCACGTGCTGCGCGTGCGCCGCTTCGCCGAGGGGCAGAAGCCCGCCGCCGACCCCACCGGAGTCACGCCGGTCGCCCACTTCGAGATTGAGGGCGTGATCGTCGGTGACGAGCGCCGCTGGGACGACGCCCGCTTCGACCGCGTGGACGAGGCATCGCTCGAGCTACTGAAAGAGACCGATGGAATTGAAGAGCAGATCATGATCGTGATGGGGCCAACCGAGTTCGACGAGCTGGCAGCGTCTGTGGCAACAGCGCGCACCGCCGACTGACCGAGCCGCTAACTGCGAGACTGCTCGGCATGTCGCCGCCTACCTCATCGCAACCGTCACGAGCAGAGCTCTTCTACGACCTTGTTCTGATCGGAGCCTTCCTCAGCTTCGGCGTTGACTTTGGCAAGGACCCAACCTGGGAATCAGCACTGATGCTGGCGCTGAAGCTCACTTTGATCATGTGGGCGTGGGAGCAGACAGCACTCTTCTTCAACCGCTTCGGCAATCCGTTCGCCGCCAGCTTCAGCGGCAAGCTCCTGCCAGCGGCACTGCGGACCAGTTTCTTGCTGCAACTAGTCGCGGTGGTAGCCGTATCACTGCTCGAGACTTCAGAGCTGAAGCTCGCCGCGCTTGACGGTGGGCTCGGTTACGCCGCCGCCGCACTGGCGCTCTCCTGCGCCCTGATCTACGAACTGGGAGGAAGATGGCAACCGCATCTAGTGGAGGTAGCACGCGTCCGGCGCAACGCCAGCCTCGTTGGCTTCGTTCTTTTCGTCGCATCGGGGCTCAGCACACAGCCGCTCGGGCCGGTGCTCTGGATCCTCGCAATCGTCGCGATCTTCGTACTCGACTTTGGCCCTGCGATGCCGAAGATCTTGGAGCGCTTTCCGCTCCAGCGCGAACACCTCTCCGAGCGGCTCGGCCTCTTCGTGCTGATTCTGATCGGCGATGTCTTCGTTAAGACCGTGGTTACAGTCCACGAGGACGGAGTGCCGGAAGCTCACCTGCTGCAACTGGCGTTCGTCGCGACGATCAGCTGGACGCTTTGGACGATCTACGACCGTGAGGTGATGTCACGGCCGATGCCTCAAAGAGCGGCCCGCCTGCGCGCCTGGATGCTCTGGCATTACCTGTTCGCGATCACGCTACTGATCTGCAGTGTTGGACTGGTCTGGTACATAGCGCCAAACTCCGACTACCAACTTGGCGACTGGATCGCGATGGTCGCTTCAGGCGGGATCGGTGTGACGATAGGCCTGATCGCGCTGATGCGAATTACTGCGGACGCAGCCGGTGCGCGCGCCGGCGCCGCAAGGCTTGGCCTCATCGCCGCGGTAGCGATAGTGATCGGCCTGCTCGCCTGGCTCGCAACACCAAGCGACTGGCGCGTCGGCGTCGGGACGCTCGCCGTAGCGCTAGTGGCACTCAACTACTGGGCCTTCCGCAACGACCCGCGCCCGGCCGAAGCCCAGTAGCGCGGGCCGCTGGAAAGCGGCTTGCTTACTTGACGCGCAGTTTCGCGACGACGCCCATGTGGTCCGATGCCCACAGCGGCGCAACTTTGCGGAACGGCTTCGTCCCAACGATTCCCTTGCTGCGAACGCTGAAGTTCTTGCTCGGGCTGTAGAGAATGTGATCGATCCAGACGTTGCTGGTCGGCTTCGGATCGATCAGCTTCTCGTCCATGCCGAAGGTCTGAACGCGCTTCGTTCCGTAAACGTCCTTCATCCCGGCGCCGGTGAACACCTTGTAGGCGTCGGCTTCGGCATCACCAGAGGTGGGGTCGCTGTTGAGGTCGCCGAGCAGGATCGCCGGCTTCGTCTTGCTTGAAAGCGGCCCACCGGCGGCGAACAGCTCTTTCGCCTGCGACTCACGGATGCCGGCGCCATAGGCCTCAAGGTGCGTGTTGACGAACTTGAATGTGCGGCCGCCGATCGAAGCATCAACCGCAGTCCAGCCGCGGTAGACCTTTGCCAAACCTGCCGCTGTTGGGATCTCGGTGATCACTTTGTAGCGGGACTTGGAAGTCTTGCCAGTCTTGACCTTCGATCCAGTGCGCTTGAGGATCACGTCGTGCATTGTCAGGCGGACATCCTGCGTCACCGTCGGTGCCTCGAAATCAAACTCGACCTGATCAACGACAACGGTGTATTTCATGCCCTGCTTCTTCAGCGCCGCCAGCAGCAACTTCGTGAAGTCATAGTCAACTTTGGTTGCCGCGGCAGGGTCGCCGGCCGTCCCGCTACTCCACGTAGCGGCCTCTTGGAGGCCAACCAGATCGGGCTTTTTGGCTTTGATCTCAGCCGCCAGCCCAACTGCGCGGGCAGGGAAATTGGTCGCTTTGACAACGCCGTACATCGCTTCGGCGTTGACCTTGAAGGCAGCTAGGTCAGGTGCCGTAGCGAGGCCGATGATGTCGGCGCCAAGATAAATGTTGCGACTCATCACGGTGACGTCACCACCGGCAGCCGAGGCTGTCGAAGCGGGGACAGCCATCGCTGCTGCAACAAGGACAAGCACGAACGGGATACGTCGGGTCACAGAAATCTCCTAGGTCGTTTACTTCCCCTGCTGAATGCAGCAGTCCAACAACGTTACAGATAAGTGAATGCCAATGCGACGGTTGCCGGATGCCGTGACCGCGACCACGAGCCACCAGCGATGTCGGCTCTACGCTGAGGCAGCCAGCTCGTGCAGACCATCGGCCAGCAGCCGATCGTCACCGGCCTTAGAGGCGGTACCCGGGCGGCGGTTGACCGGCCGCTCAGCGCGGTCCTGCCAGAAGCCGCCACTGCTCTGGGCTGGCTCGTCGGCAGCAGCCAGCCAAGTGATCGTGTCGGCTCCCTCGGCAGGCGTACGCAGCGCCTTGCCAACGATCTTGTGGAAGGTTGGCAACGAGCTCTCGACACCGGGCGTGTCGGCCCAACCCGGGTGCATTGCGCTGACGACGATTGCTTGATCGGCGAGCTGCTCGGCCCAGTACTCGGTCAGCATCACCTGCATCCGTTTCGTGCGCGCGTAGAAGGCGCTGCCGGACCACTTTTCGCGCGCCGACTGAAGATCGTCAAGCTTCACGGCCTCCGAGTACATACCGCCGGAGGAGACGTTGATGATCCGCGCCGGCGGGCGCTCAAGCGCTGCGGCCGCAAGCGCAGGAATCAGCAGCTCGGTCAGCAGAAAGGGGCCGAGCACGTTTGTCGCCAGCGTCAGCTCAATTCCGTCGGCCGAGACTTGGCGCGAATCGAGCAGCACGCCGGCGTTGTTGACAAGCACGTCGATCTGGGGGCAGCTTGCCAGTAGCCGCTCCGCGCCGATGCGAACCGACTCCAGCGAGGAGAGGTCGATTACTTCGGTCGTGATCGAAGCACCAGCGCGCGCTGATTCTTCAACCGAGGCCCGCGCTGGCTCAAGCCGCTCGGGGTTGCGACCGACCATTACAACGTCGGCGCCGAGCGCGGCGAGCTGGCGCGACGCCTCGAGGCCAAGGCCGCTGTTGGCGCCGGTCACGACACAGACCCTCCCGCTCAGATCAACCTCGATCGGCCCGAGCAGGCCGAGCGCCTTGCGCGCGCCCCAGCCAATCCGTGAGAAGCCCGGCGCGATAGTCAGGTCAAGAAGGCTGTCAGCGGCGCTACGAAGCATCGTCTTGACGGTAGCCACTGGCGATGCGACTAGCGCGCCCACTCCGCGCCGCTTAGTTGTCGAAGCTGCCCTTCTCCGAGCTGCCAATCTCCAGCGACTCGCAGAAGGTGATCTGCGGCGGCTCAGCGAGCATCGTGCCGGCGAGCTCAACCAGCTTCAGCATGTGCGGCTGCTGCGCGTGGGCGTTGAGTGCATCCTGCGATGCCCAGCGCTCAACAAAAACGAGCGTGTTTGGGTCGTTGACGTCTTGGTGGAGAACGTACGAGAGGCAGCCCTCCTCCTCGTGAGTGGCTTCAACGACGGGCGTCAGCTCGGCGATCGCTTCGTCAACTTTTCCGTCTTGAATCTTTAGCGTTGCGACTACGAGGATTGTGCTCATTCGGTAAGCCTACATTCCCGACTGCGATGGCCGCGGCCACAGCATCGAAGGGATTCGCCTCGCTGCGTGGTAATAACCACCCATGAAAACTCACGGAAACGCGCCGACACACTCATCTTCGATCGCAAGCCGCTCGCGCACGTCGCTGATGCTCGCTGCAACTGCAGCGCTCGCAGTCAGCTTCGCTCTGCTCGCCAGCGGCTGCGGCGACTCGACGGAAGAGGTTCCCAACACCGTCAATCAGACGCTCGCCGTAGGCCAGCAGATGCTCGGCGACAAGGGCTTCAAGTCGACCGTCAAGCGCGTCACGAACGATCAGGGCAAGGACGAAATCCTAAGCCAAGACCCGATCGGCGGCACCGAGCAGAAGACCAGCGAAGCAGTTGCTCTAACCGTCTCCAACGGCCCCGGCGACGGAATTGTCCCCAACGTGGCCGGTGACCCCGCCGACCGCGCCGAGCAGGAGATCCGTGAGGCCGGTTTCAAGGCCGTAATCGTTGAGGTTTACAGCTCCGCCCACGAGGCGGGCTTCGCTACTGGCACAACGCCAAGCGCTGGCAGCGACGTCGAGAAGAACACAAAAGTAACGCTGAAGATCTCGAAGGGTGCCCAGCAGG
>JANRFB010000021.1 GCA_030725785.1 Solirubrobacteraceae bacterium | reverse complement strand
CAGCTCTCTGATCACCGGGATCAGGATCCGTCCCATCTGCAGACGTGAGCCTTCACGGTCGGTCCAGACGATTCCGGTCTCGCTGACGTGGTAGCCAAGCGCGCGGGCCATCGCGATCGCTTCAGCGTCATAGGTCCAGCCGTCAAGGCTCAGTCGCTCAAAGACATCCTCGGCCGCCTCGCCGCGCCAGAGCTTGAAGCCGCAGAATAGATCACGCGTTGGCTCGTTGAGAATCGCGCGGCAGCACTGCTGAAAGCCCCGACCAACGAAGCGCCGCGGCAGCGTTTGGCGTTGACCAAGCTCAGCGCCGGCGGCAAGTCGCGAGCCAATAACAAGGTCGTTGCTTTTGAGCAGTTCAAGCATCTTTGGCAGCGAGGCCAAGGATGGAGCGCAATCGGCATCGCAATGGAGGCGGATCTCACCGCGGGCTTCGAGCATTCCGCGGCGGACCGAGAAACCCTTGCCTAGATTGGCGTCGTTGACGAGCAGGCGAACCTTGTCACCATCCAGCAGCGGCTCGGCATGAGAGCGCGTTGCGTCTGTGCTGGCGTTGTCAACGAGCAGGATCTCGTAGCTGTCACCACACCCTTCGAAGTAGTCGCGGATGTCGACAATCGTTCCGGCCACGGCAAACTGCTCGTTGAAGAGCGGCACGACTACTGAAAACCTCGGCTCGGGCACGGCGGTCAGCCTACCGACGCGGGAGCGCAGGCTTGCACGGCCACGTGGCTAGCGGCGTTAGGCTGTTGAGCCGATGTCGATGACTGCCACCTGCGGAATCTGCCAAGGCGTGCTCGAGCTGCGTTTCGCAGGTTCCGGACAACCACCCCAAGCCGGCGACTTTGCCCCCACCTGCCACAGGCCACGCGCCTATGGCGATCTCTATCGCTGCCGTGAGTGCGCGACAGTTCAGCAGCCATCGCTGCCGGAAGGCGTCGACCTAGTTGACCTCTACCGCGAGATGGGCGACAGCGACTATCTAGCCGAGGAAGCAGGCCGCCGCCTAACCGCAAACTGGCTGCTCGATCTCGTCGAACGCCGCCGCGCACCCAGCCGGATGCTCGAGATCGGCTGCGGACATGGGCTGCTGCTCGATGAAGCCCGCCGCCGAGGCTGGGAGACGCGCGGCCTAGAGCTTTCGGAGCGTTCGGCCCGCCACGGCCGCGAACAGCTGTCGCTCGACATTCGCGAGGAGCCCTTCGAAGCTCTCGGCAACGAAGAGAACGGCTGCTGGGACGCGGTTCTGCTGATCGACGTGCTCGAACATCTCGACAATCCGCGCGAAGCAATCGAGCGCGCGACGAAGCTGCTCGCACCGGGCGGAGTGCTCTGCATCGTGACCCCAGACCCCGCGTCCCTGACCGCCCGCATCGCCGGGCCGCGTTGGTGGGGCTTACTGCCCGCTCACACCTACCTGATTGCGCGCCGTACGCTGCGCGAACTACTAATAGGCCAAGGTTTGATCCTCAGCGATGACGTGCCGCTGGTGCGTAGTTTCTCGGCTCGCTACTGGGTTGAAGGCTTCGCGGGCATCGCTGGCCCGGCTGCCGCTGCCGTGCGCCGCGCGGCCGCCAAACTGCCGCCGCAGCGATCGCTCGCGCTCTCGCTCGGTGACGAGCGCGTAATGCTCGCCGTCAACGAAAAAGTCCAAGAGCCTCAGGAGCGCCTGGCCCGGGAGCGCGGAGGCGACGATGAAGTCCACGTCGTGCTGCCCGCCTACCACGCCGCACAAACGATCGAGCGCGTCGCCGCCGATCTGCCGGTTGAATCGTTTGACCGTGCACTCCTCGTTGATGACGCCAGCGGTGACGACACAGTCGCCGTAGCGCTCGCCGAAGGCTTTGAAGTGCTGCGCCACCCAGCCAACCGCGGCTACGGCGCCAACCAGAAGAGCTGTTACAGCCGCGCGATCCTTGATGGCGCCGACGTTGTCGTGATGGTCCACGCCGACCATCAGTACGACGCAGCGCTCGTGACCGAGATGGTGCGCCCGATTATTGAAGGGCGCGCTGACGTCGTGATGGGCTCACGGCTGCTCGAAGACCGAGCGATCGCCGGCGGCATGCCGCGCTGGAAGTGGATCGGCAATCGCGCCCTGACCTGGACCGAAAACCGAGCCTTCACGAAGGACTTCTCGGAATATCACACCGGCTACCGCGCCTTCTCAACCGAATTTCTGCGCTCCATTCCGTTTCTGCGCAACAGCGACGGGTTTGTCTTCGATCAGGAGATCTTCGCGCAGATCGTTGACCGCAACGCGCGCGTGGTTGAGCTGCCGATCCCAACCCGCTACTTCCTTGAAGCTTCGAGCGTCTCGTTCCGCGCCTCGGTCCGTTATGGCCTTGAGACGCTCACGGTACTTGCGCGGTACCGCGTTGACGAGAAGCGCCGTCGCTGGTCATTGCTGCGCAGGCCGGCCGTTGATCTTCAGCCGAGTGCCCAGAGCGCTCCCAACAGCGAACCGGTTCCCTAAGCCACGCATGGCGCGTGTGCTCGTTGTCTGCGCTGAGCCGATCGGCCCGCAGGTCGCCGGTCCGGCAATCCGCGCGCTTGAGCTGGCGCGCGTACTAGCTGATTCACACGAGGTGACGATTGCTGCCCCCTCCCCGAGCCAAACTGGAGACCCCCGCATCGGCCTGATCGAAGCTGGTTTCGTTGATTACGACGAACTTTCCACTGCCGTCGCAGCCTCAGACTTCGTCGTCGCCCAGTCGCTGCCGCCGCGACTTCTATCGAAGCTCCCGTCGCTTGGAACGCGGCTGATTGCCGATCTTTACAACCCGACCGTTTTCGAAGTGCTCGAAGCAGGCCGTGACAAGCCGACAGCGGCCCGCAGGCGTCAGCAGCGGACGGTTACCTTGGCCTCTATTGCGCAGCTTGCAGCGGCATCTTTTGTTATCTGCGCAAGCGAGCAGCAGCGAGATCTTTGGCTCGGCGTGATGGCGGCAGAAGGGCTGGTTCAAATAGAGGACTACTCGCGCGACCCCACACTGCGCTCCGTGATCGATGTTGTGCCCTTCGGCCTGCCCAGCGAGCCTCCACTCGCTCCGCCAGTGCTACCAATCCGTTCGATGTTTCCGTCGATCGCGGCCGACGACCGCATTGTGCTCTGGGGCGGCGGTGTCTGGAACTGGCTCGACCCTGAAACGGCGATCGACGCGATCGGCCTAATCGAAGAGCGCCGCAGCGGCGGGCCGCGAACCCATCTCGTGATGATGGGAATAGGGCGCCCCGCCAGCGAGGAGCTAGACGCAATGCGTGCCGGGCAACGAATGCTTGGACATCTAACGCGCACCGGCCTCGAAGACAACGTCGTCCATGTAAACCGCGGCTGGGTTGACTACGACGAGCGTGGCGGCTGGCTGCTCGAAGCAGACCTTGGCGTAAGCACCCACCACGACCACCTTGAAAGCCGCCTCGCGTTCCGCACAAGAATGCTCGACTACATCTGGGCCGCACTGCCGATCGTGGCGACCACCGGTGACACGCTCTCGGCTTTGATCGAACTTGAAGGCCTTGGGCTCACTGTTGCGCCCGGCGACAGCGAAGCGCTGGCGCAAGCGATCAGTGCGCTGCTTGACGATCCTGCACGGCTAGCTGCCGCGGAGCTCTCGCTGCAGCAGCTTGCGCCGCGTATGACATGGCAGCGTTCGGCAGCCCTGCTTGGCGCGATCTGCGCCGGCGAAATTGCAACTGGGGCGCCCGACCGAGCCGCACTGCGTCGGACGACCCTGGCCCAATACCCCCCTCTGCTGGCTGAGACCCACGCCACCCACGGCGTCCGCGGCGCCAGCGCCCGCGCTTGGCGCAACCTGCGTCGCGCGATCACTCCGGGGCGCTAGATGAGCGACGCGACCGCACGCCCAAGCCTGCTGACGCGCGCCTGCGCAAAGCTAGGGCTTGATCCGTTCGAACTTGGTTGCCTGATCGTGCTCACAGGGTTCGCGTTTGCGCCGCTGATCGCGTTGGCGAGTAAAGGGCGTGATCTCTCCGGAGCCGACGGTTTCTTCGCAACCGACCAGATGCAGTATCTGGCTTGGATCCGTGAAAGCTCCCAGCACATCTTCATCGGAAACCCTTGGGATTTGGCCCCCGGGGAGAGAATCTTCCTGCACCCGATCGCACTGATCAGTGGCGCCGCTCACGGGCTGCTTGGACTGTCTATCGGGCTGTCGTACCTGATTTGGAAGCCGGTTGCGATCGGCGTTGTGTTCATTGGCGCGCTGCTCTACAGCCGCCGCCTCCTGCCACAGGGAGGGCCACGGCACGCAGCACTAGCGCTGATTCTCTTCGCCGTAGGGCCGGTCGTCGCGCTCGTGGCCTGGAGCGGATGGGGCGGCAAGCCACGCCAGTACACGTTCGACTTCATATCCGGCGAGATGTGGACAGGTCAGTACCTCTGGGGTTACCTTCCGACTGCGATCGCGGTGTTCCTGATCCCGCTCGTCCTACTCGGCCTTGAGCGGGCTCGTGAAGGAGGCCGCGGGCGCCTGCTTGTGGCTTCAACGGCAGGAGCATTCTTCATCTGCTGGCTGCAGCCGTGGCAGGGCGCGGAGCTGGCGCTCTTGATCTGGGCGGTAGAGCTGTGGCGTTGGCTTCGCGGGCGAACCCGGCCAGCGTGGCTGATGCTCGGCTTGATCAGCGTCGCAAGTGCCCTGCCTGCTGCGTACTACTTTTGGCTCTCGAAGACCGACCCGGCCTGGGAGCTTGCCGGCACGGCCAACAGCGCCGGCGCCCAAGAGCTTTGGGCGTGGCCGTGGTGGGCGATCCTGCTGACACTCGCTCCACTCGGTGTGCCCGCCCTGCTGGCCTACCGCATCCCGGCCAAAGACTGGCAGCAAAGCGCGCTTCGCTGGTGGCCTGCGGCCGTGCTGCTGGTCTACCTGCTGCCGTTTGGCACATTTCCCTACCACAGCTTTCAGGGGCTTCAGATTCCGCTCGCCGTCCTGGCCGTCATTGGCGTTCACTCGCGCTGGCCGCGCTGCTCGGTTCCTGTGGCAGTTGTGCTCGCGCTGGTGATGATCGTGCCGGGAACAATTCACAAGGCAACGGTCTTTGGAAACAGCGTCAAGGTCGGCGGCGATCCGTACTTCGTCTTTGATGGCGAAGTCGATGCCCTAAACGCGCTCGAAGAGGATCCGCGCCAAGGCGGCGTTCTCGCACCGACCTACTCGAGCCTGCTCGTGCCGGGGCGAACCGGCCGCGAAACCTGGGTCGGGCCTTTCTCCTGGACGCCCGACTGGGAGCAGCGCGCTACGGCGGTCAACGACCTTTTCGAGGGTCGGCTGACAACCGCACAAGCCCGCGCCGTCGTCATTGAATCTCGCGCCCGCTGGCTCTTCGCCGACTGCCGTCCGCTGGCGACGGCCGTGGTTGAACGGCAGCTGGCACCGCTGCTGGCGAAGGCTCCACAGCGATTCGGCTGCGCGACGCTGCTTGAGATCCGCGAGCGCCCCGAGATGCTCACCGCGGCGCCCGAACCCCCCGCCCGATGAACGCGAAGATCAGAGCGGCGCTACCCGGCGCACTATTAATGCTCGCCGGGCTCGTGATCTGCTCGCTGACCGCGCTGAGGGGAATTCAGATCAACGACGAGGGGTTGATGCTGCAGGCGGCGGCGCGGATTGCCGCCGGCGAGGTGCCCTACTCGGACTTCTGGTGGTACTACCCGCCAGGACAGCCTTACCTGCTGGGCGCGCTCTGGAAGATCTTTGGCCCATCGCTGATCGAGTGGCGAGCCGTTCGCGTTCTAGCCGACGCCAGCGTCGCCGTGCTCGCCTGGCAGCTAGCGCGTCGCTACGCGAGCCCGAAGCTCGCCCTGCTGGCCTGGGCTGTCGCACTGCTTGCGATGGCCTACCCCAGCGGCCCGCACCCCTTCCCGATCGCGCTCGCTTTGGCCTTGGGGGCTCTGATCTGCTTCGACAAGCGCCCAGTATTAGCCGGCGTGCTGGCCGGTCTTTGCGCCGCATGGAGGCTCGAGTTCGCGGCCTATCTGGGCATCGGGATTTTGATTTCGTACGGCGTAGCGCCCGCTCCCTTTCGGCGCGGCGGCGCCGCTGCGCGATTCTTGCTCGCGGCGGCGGCCACAGCCGCCGCGGCGTTCCTGCCGGTCGCAGTCGCAGCAGGACTTCGCACCACCTGGGATTTGCTAATCAAGTACCCGGTGAAGGATTTCAGCGCCTATCAGGGGCTACCACTAGAGCTGATCTACAGCGGCCCCCTCAATACCGCTTCGCTGAGCGGCTTCGTCAGCGACAGTTTTGAGAATCTTCTGCTCTTTTACCTGCCTGTGGTGCTGCTGCTCGGATTTGCTGGCGCCGCGCTTGCGCTAATCCTCACGTTTAGCCGCCAGCGCGACTACTCGCTGTTGGCGCTGCTGACTTTTAGCCTCGGCATGGCGCACTATCTAATCGTCCGCCCCGACGTGTTTCACACCGCGCCGCTGGCAGTCTGCGCTGCAGTGATCGGCGTCATTGCGATTTCGCGCAGCGCAAACCACGCCCTCGAGCTCGGCCGCGCAAAGGCAATCTTGATTCGGGCCGGAGCGTTGATCGCGGCCGCTTCACTGGCGTACGCGCTGGTCGAGGGACTTGATCGTCAGTTGCTCGTACTTCGCGAACCGACGATCGCACTGGCGACGCCGACCGCAAACGGCGTCCGCGCCGCACCGGCTGTCGCTGTTCCACTGGCAGCGGCTGTAGCCGATGTCCGAAGTAGAACCGCGCCGGAAGCGCCGATCTATGTGATCGGCCAGCGCGCTGACATCACGACCTCTGGCGCTCCACTCTTCTACATCCTCGCCGAGCGGACGAACCCAACCCGCTACGACATTGCGGCGCCGGGTGTCGTGACCAGCGCACCCGTGCAGGCTGAAATTATCGCCGACCTTGAGCGCGCAAAACCGAAGCTGATTGTGCGCTGGCTTTCGCCGCTGACCGCCGCGCCGGAGCCAAACCTTGCGGGCCGCTCATCCGGAGTGCGCCTGCTCGATCGTTTCATCGACGCCAACTACGTCGAGAGCAGCCGCTACGGCGACTGGGTCGTGCTTGAGGCGCGCGCCGCAAACTGATCAGCGAAATCACTGCGCCAACTTCTCACCCCTGCCAGCGTTGGTCTGATTGAGAGCGCACAGGCCAGAAACCCAGCCAACGCCACCGCCGTTACGACCAGGATCACCACGAGCGCCCAGCCGACGGGGATTGCGCTGGCAGCGAGCGCCGCAATCGCTCCACCGACGAGCGCGAAGAGAACACCCCACAGCGCAGCTTTTGTGAGCGTGCCCGCGGAGCGGTCTTTGATCTCAGGCGCGTGGTCGCGGAACCGCAGCGTGAACCATCCAGCTCCGAGCAGGTAAGCGAGCAGCGTGCCGGCCACTACGCCACCGGCGCCGAAGATGATCGCGAGCGGCACCGTGAGGGCAAGGTTCAGCGCGATCAAAAGAACCGCGAGCCTTGCTTCAAGCGAGCCGCTGCCCCGCGCGCGCAGGTATGAGATCCGCACACCAAAAAGCAGGTTCGAGCCGTAGGCGGCAATCAGCATCGCTGCAAAGACGCCGGCGAGGCCGAAGCCGCCGCCAAGCCAACCTCGAATCACCGATGGCGCGACGGCGACGCCGATCAGCGTCGCTCCAGTCGTCACGGTAATCCAAAGCCGATCGACGCTCGTGAACGTCCGCCCCAGCGCGACGTGATCATCGGGCGATTGGAGAGAGGCGAAGCGATTGAAGATCGGTACCAGCGGCGCGGCGGCTACGAGCCTTCCCGACTCCGCTAGCTGCGAGGCGATGCCGACCTCGGCAACTACCGCCGGCGGCGCTACGAGGGCGGTCACGACGC
>JANRFB010000020.1 GCA_030725785.1 Solirubrobacteraceae bacterium | reverse complement strand
GCGGCTTGCCGTTCTCTCCGGTCAAGAGCTTGGAGGAGTAAAGGAAGCTGCCGTAGTTCTCCCAGATCGCCGGGTCGACCGGGCCGATCTTGCCGCCCACGCCCTTGTAATAGCCGTCGCTGGCGAGCAGCACGGCGCTCTCTTCGGCGAGCTTTATGTCCTTGATCGCCTGCGGGTTCGCTCTGGTCAGTAGCTTTGCCGCCTCGACCGGACTGTCCTGCGCATACTGGTAGCCCTTCTGCGTTGCGGCAAGGAACTTCTTCGCTGTGTCCGGGTTCGCTTCGAGGTACTTATTGCTCGATTCGATCACAGACGAGTATTGAGTCGGGAAGCCGTAGTCGGTGAACTCAAAGAAGCGCATCGGCTTGCCAAGCAGCTTCGCTTGAACTCCTTCCCACGTGGTGACGGCGATCGTGAAGTCGGCGGTGTTGTTGTAGACGGCCTCGTAGGCGGTCGTGTTCAGCGTGATTGTTTTGAAGACCCCCGTGCCGCCATCGGCCTTGATCACGTATTTCAGCTCCGGCCCCTCATCGGGGGTTCCAAAGCCGGCGTAGGTTTTGCCGTCAAGGTCCTTTGGTGATTGGAGCGCCTTGTTGCTCGCCTGAACGCCGATCGCGTACTGCGTCTTTGCGATGTTCGCCATCACTTGGAGCACGTCCTGGCCCGACGCGCGTGCGTAAGCGATTCCGGCCTGGTTGCCAATGCCGAAGTCAGCCTTGCCGCGCGCGACGAGCGTCTCAGGTGCGGTATTGGCGTAGGGAAGGATCTTCACGTCCAGCCCTTCGTCCTTGTAGTAGCCGAGCTGGTCGGCGACGAAGATGCCGATGTGGTTTGTATTCGGCGTCCAGTCGAGCGCGATGCTTACCGGCGTGCTGCCTGAACTATTCGAGCTGGAAGTTTGCTCCGAACCGCAGCCGCTCACAACGACGGCGACCAATGCCGCTGCGACCACCGTTGTCATCGAAATCTTGCTCAGCTGCTTCACGTGCGGCTCCCTCTGCCTGTTGGACCATCGATTCTATGTGCTTGTTGCAGCGGCTGGGCGTCAGGCGCGCGCCTCCAGCCCGGTACGCTGACGAGGCCGATGAGACAGTTAGGCAGGCTCGTTCCCGCACTCCTCGTAATCGCCCTGCTGCTGATCGTGTGGCAGCTCTACTCGACGCTCGGTGAGGTCGGAAACGATCTGCTGCCAGCGCCCAGCCGCGTTGCCAGCGCTGGCTGGGCCGATCGCAGTTCGCTCTGGGACAACCTGCTGCCGACCGCGCGCGAAGTGGTGCTCGGTTTTGCGCTCTCGCTGAGCTTTGCCTTTCTGCTTTCGATCTTGCTTGATCGCTCGCAGAACGTCCGCCGCGCGCTGACTCCTGTCTTGATCGGTAGCCAAACGCTGCCGATCATCGTGCTCGCGCCATTGGTCGTGATCTGGTTCGGCTTTGGGCTTGCGCCGAAGATCCTGCTCGTCGCGCTCGTGACCTTCTTCCCGCTGCTGGTTGGCCTGCTTGAGGGCTACGCCTCGACCACGCGTGATGCGATGACGTTGATGGAGACGATGGGCGCTGGCTGGTGGAAGACATGGAGGCTGGTTCGCTTGCCCTCGGCGCTGCCGAGCTTCTTCACCGGCCTTCGCATCTCAGTGACTTACGCGGTTGTTGCCGCGATCTTCGCGGAGTACGCCGGCGCCGAGCTGGGGCTTGGGATCTATATGCAGTCGGCGAAGAACTCATTCCGAACTGATCTGGTGCTGGCGGCAGTAATCATCTGCGCACTCTTGACGCTGGCGCTCTACGCGCTGACCTTCGCGCTGCAGCGGCTCGTGATGCCTTGGTACGCGCAGTCAAGGGAGCGGCCGTCATGACGCGGATTGAACTTGAAGGCGTAAGTAAGAGCTTTGACGGGCGCGAAGGAAAGCTCGAGGTGCTGGACGAGGTTTCGCTCAGCGTTCAGCCGGGCGAGTTTGTTTCGATCCTTGGCCCGAGTGGCTGCGGCAAATCGACGCTCTTCTCGCTGCTGACGGGGATCGAACCGGCCGACTCTGGAACGCTGCTCGCGGACGGCGAGCCGCTCGCCGCCGGCCGCCAGCCGTTCGCTTGGATGCCGCAGGATGACGTGCTCTTCCCTTGGCGAACGGTGCTCGGCAACGTTGCCCTAGGCGCTGAGGTGGCGGCGGGCCTCTCACGCGGCGAGGCCCGTGACCGTGCGCGCGAGCTGCTGCCAACCTTTGGTCTCGAAGAGTTCGCCGACTC
This sequence comes from Solirubrobacteraceae bacterium, assembly GCA_030725785.1. Taxonomy (GTDB): domain Bacteria; phylum Actinomycetota; class Thermoleophilia; order Solirubrobacterales; family Solirubrobacteraceae; genus F1-60-MAGs163. Next base: position 5,867 of record JANRFB010000020.1, on the reverse strand, counting down.
ACGCCCGTTCCAGCTCTCCGGCGGGATGCGTCAGCGCGCCGCGCTTGCCCGCACCGTCGCGCAGGGCCACGACGTACTGCTGCTTGACGAGCCTTTCGGCGCGCTCGACGCGCTTACCCGCACCGACCTTCAGCTTTGGCTCGAGCAAATCTGGGAGCGCGAGCGTTGGACCGTCGTGCTGATCACCCACGACGTGCGCGAAGCGGTGCTGCTCTCCGACCGCGTCTACGTGCTCGGCCCGCGCCCGGCAACCGTGCGGCTGGAGCTTGAGATCCCGCTGCCGCGCCCGCGCACGCTCGAGACACTCGCCGATCCGCAGGTTGCCGCGCTTGAGCACGAGCTGCTGACGGCGCTGGACGTTGGCGCCGCGCGCGGCGCCTGAGTCACTTGAACAGAGTGGGCGGTATCGGATTCGAACCGATGACCCCCTGCGTGTAAAGCAGGTGCTCTAACCAGCTGAGCTAACCGCCCATAGGCATGATCGCATGCTCGGGCGGGGACGCGCTAACCGGCAGGCTTGTCGGCTTCGGCAACGGCGAAGTCGAAGAAGTCCGTCACGACGCCGGTCTTCGGCCCGACCGAAGAGCGCATCACGTGCCAGGGCCGGCCGGGCGGCACGTTCGTCAGTGGGATAACGGCAAGCGCGCCACTCTCCAGTTCGCTGGCGACCGAGTCGCGGGCGAGAAATGAGATCCCAAGCCCCGACCTGACGGCCTGTTTGATCGCGCCGTTCGAGCCAAGCGTCAGTGTGCTGACTGTGAGCCCGTTGGCGGCGATGTAGTCCTCGTTGGCCGTCCTCGTTCCCGAACCTTGCTCGCGAAGTAGCCAGCGGCTGCCGTTCAGTTCGGCCGCCGTGACCGAAGCCTTCTTCGTCAGCGGCTCTTCGGGCGCGCCTGCCAGCACCAGCTCATTCGGCCGCACCGATTGCGATTTGATTCTGCCTTCGCGCCCGCCGCTCGGTGGCCGCCCTACAAAAGCGATGTCAGCTTCGCGCCTCAGCAGCAGCTGCAGGACGCGCTCACGGTTGCCGACCGCGAGCGTCAGGTCAACGTCGTGGTTGCGCGAGGCGTAGCGCTTCAGAAGTACCGGCACGAATGACTCGGCGGCGGTCGTTACTGCGGCTATCCGCAGTCCGCTTTCGGCGGCGCCCGATGCCTCGACGGCAGCCGCTGCACCGCGGTCAAGCAGGCCGATGATGTCGGTCGCGTAAGGGGCGAAGGCGCGCCCCGCGGCGGTCGGCGTTACGCCGCGCCCGTCGCGTTCAAGCAGCGGCGTGCCGATCTCACGCGTGAGCGCGCGGACAGCGGCTGAGATTGACGGCTGCGTAACGACCAGCTCCTCGGCGGCAGCAGTTACCGAGCCTGAGCGGATCACGGCAAGGAAACTGCGCAGCTGGGTGAGCGTGATCGCCACGCGCCAAAGATAGACGAGTGGCTAAGAGTTATGGCGAATACTTCGTACCGACAAGTAATGCGCCCGACAGGATTCGAACCTGTGTCTGACCGATTATGAGTCGGGGGCTCTAACCGCTGAGCTACGGGCGCGCCCTGAGTATGGCGCGGATTGACGCTCAGATGTAGTGTTCTTCGCCGGTTACCGATTGCCTAGGAGGCGAACAAGCGCGATGTCCGACGACACAACGAAGTACCTGCTCACTGAAGACAAGATCCCAACCCACTGGATCAACATCGCTCCCGACCTTCCCGGCGAACCGCTGCCGCCGCTGAACCCGGCCACGAAAGAGCCCGCTGGCCCAGAGGATTTTCTCGGCATCTTCGCCGAAGAGCTGATCATGCAGGAGGTCTCTCAGGAACCGGAGATCGAAATCCCTGAAGAGGTGCGCGAGGTTTACAAGCTCTGGCGCCCAACGCCGCTCTACCGCGCCCGTCGGCTCGAGAAGGCGCTAGACACTCCCGCGCACATCTACTTCAAGTACGAGGGCGTCTCACCGACCGGCTCGCACAAGCCGAACACGGCCGTTCCTCAGGCCTTCGCCAACGCCAAGGCAGGAATCAAGAAGCTGACGACCGAAACCGGCGCTGGCCAGTGGGGCTCGTCGCTTGCCTTCGCCTGCGGCATCTTCGACCTCGAGTGCGAGGTGTTCATGGTTGGCTCGTCCTACGACAGCAAGCCTTACCGCCGCTCGATGATCGAAACCTTCGGCGCTGAGGTCCACCGCTCGCCGTCCGATCTAACCGAGGCTGGCCGCGCCAACGCGCAGCACCCGACCGGTTCACTGGGGATCGCTATCTCAGAAGCCGTTGAGATCGCCGCCCAGAGCCCGGAGGTCAACTATGCGCTCGGTTCGGTCCTGAGCCACGTGATCCTCCACCAGACGATCATCGGCCAGGAATCGATCCTGCAGATGGAGATGGCGGGCGAGGAGCCGGACATCGTGGTTGCCTGCTTCGGCGGCGGCTCCAACTTCGGTGGCCTGACAATTCCTTGGCTGCGTCGCAACATTCGCGAAGGCGCGACTACACGCTTCATCGCTGCCGAGCCTGCCGCCTGCCCAACGCTGACGAAGGGCGAGTACGCCTACGACTTCGGCGACACGCAGGGCCTGACGCCGATGATGCCGATGTACACGCTCGGGCATGACTTCGTGCCGCCGCCGGTTCACGCCGGTGGTTTGCGCTACCACGGCGCTTCGCCGCTGATCTCAGCGCTGGTGCATGGCGGGATGGTTGAGGCCCGCTCGGTTGCTCAGAACGACACCTTCGCCGCCGGGCTGCAGTTCGCTCGCGCTGAGGGAATCATTCCGGCGCCGGAGCCAACGCACGCGATCAGCGTCACGATCGCGGAAGCCGAAGCTGCCAAGCAGGCAGGCGAGGAGCGCGTGATTCTGTTCGGTCTCTGCGGCCACGGAAACTTCGATTTGGCCTCATATGACGCCTATTTGGCGGGGAATCTCGAAAATCTTGAGTTCTCGCAGCAGGAGATGGACGATGCGATGGCGAAACTCCCCGATGGCGTACCAGCAATTTGATCGCCGCTAATCAAACCAAGGAGCGATTCTTCAGATGACCACCGCAGGCGCAGAGCCCGGCCACATTGTGGCTGGCAAAGTCCTAACTGACACGGGCGAAATCCTCAAGAAGTCTTTCGGGACGATCTGGGTTGTCGCTTTGATCCTTTTCATTCCGGTCGCGATTCTCAGCTATTTCTCCGGCGATGGTTGGCTGATCAACTTGATCTACAGCCTCGCTCTTCTGCTCGCGAGCCTTTACATGTCGGGCACGATGGTCCGCGTTGTTCAAGATGTCGAAGCTGACGGAAGAGTTGACGCTACGGTCGGCGATCTGCTCGGCAGCGTCAGCTCGAAGCTGTGGTCACTGCTGTTGCTGGGCATTGTCACCGGCATTCTGATCACGATTGGCTTTGTTTTCCTGATTATTCCGGGAGTCATTCTCGCGCTGATGTGGTTTGTTGCAGTGCCGGTTCTAGTCGCTGAGGACAAGGGTGTCTTCGCGGCGATGAGCCGCAGCAGCGAGCTTACGAAGGGCAATCGCTGGCGCTTGATCTGGCTCTTCGTAATTATCTACGTGCTGCTCTTCGTCGTGATTTTCATCGTCGGTCTGCTCGCTGCAATCACGCCGATCCTTGGTGTGATCGCTGGAATCCTGATGGCGATTGTCATTTACCCGTACCTCGCGATCATCATCGCCGTCACTTACTACGAGCTGCTGGAGGCTCACGGTGAGTCGAAGCCTGGCCCAGGTGTCGCAACGATGGCGCCGCCGAGCGGGGAAATGCCTGCCTAAACTCGGTACATCAGTAATTACTTTTGGCCACGGGCCGTCGCGCAGCATCGCGGCGGCCCGTTGTCGTTTCTAGGCAGGAATTTCGACCGCGTCCTGCGGCTTGTTGCTGAGCACGCGGGCCGGCTCGGCGCGACGAACGGTCACCGGCATCCCTTGAATCGGCGAGATTGTCGGCGCGAGGCGGATGTTCAGTTCGTAGCCAGGTAGCACCTCGAGCCGGCAGCGTTCGAAGATTGCGCGCATGATTGCGCCTACCTCGGCCTTGCCGAAGCGCATTCCGATGCAGGTCCGTGAGCCGCCGCCGAAGGGGACGTACTGACCTTTGCGCATCGCCTTCTTGCCCGCTTCAGTGAAACGCATCGGGTCGAAGGTCTCAGGCGAATCCCAAACGTCGGGCAGGTGGTGGCTGGCCCAAGAGCAGTAGTTGACGTGCGCATTGCCGGGAACGGTGACGCCGGCAAATTCGTATGGCTCGACGGAGCGGCGTGGCCCGATGTAGGCCGGCGGGTACATCCGCAGCGTCTCATCGAAGATCATCTCTGGCGTGATCAGCGGGTCATCGAGCAACTCAGGGTTCTTCGAGAGTTCGTAGAACATGAAGGCAACGCTGGAGCTGGTTGTGTCGTGGCCAGCGAAGAGCAGCGTCATCGCGTGGTCCCGGATGTGACGGTCCTCAAGGGTTTGACCATCCTCATCCTCAGCGTCGAGCAGCAGTGAGAGAACATCGTCGCCTCGTTCGCCGTTGGTTCGGCGACGCTCGATCTCGCCATAGATCAGTTGATCGAGCCGCGCTCGCGACTTGACCAGCTTTGCGTAGGGAGTGAACGGGCCCCGCACTAGCTGCAGCGCGAAGTCGCGGGCGTGGAACGAGAGCGCGTTCTCAAATTCGGTTACGGCGTCGAAGTCGCCGGCGCGGGCCTTGTCCGGGTCGAGGCCGAATAGTGCGCGCAGAGCGACGCGCAGCGCCAGGTGACGCACCCAGTCGTAAAGGTCAATTACGGCGCCGGGAATTAGATCCTCCGCAGCGCGGTCGACTTCATCGTTGATGATCTCGGTTGCGCTGGCGATCTTCTTGCTGTGGAAGGCCGGCAGCATCAGCTTGCGCGACGAACGGTGGAAGGCTCCGTCGATCGTCAGCATTCCGTCGCCGAGCAGCGGAATCAGGTCGCGCATGTAACCGTCGCGCCAAGTGAAATTGTCGGCGTTTGAGACGAGCATGTAGTGGTTCGCTTCGGGCCCGAGCATCATCACGGCGTTGAAGTGCAGAACCTTGATCGTGAAGACCGGGCCGTAACGCTCGTAGTACTCGAGGTACATCCCGAGCGGGTCGTAGGAGAAACGCCGCGTGTTGGCGACGCTGAAGTTCCTCGGCCCCGGCGGCCACGGAACCGTCGCCGAGCGGTCGTCGATTACGTCCTGGAGCATCAGCTTCAGCGGGTTGGGGCTGTGTGGGGCTGGACCTTCGAGCATCGCGATTGAGGCTATCGCAGTGGCCTGGCCCCAAGCACACGAACGGCCCCGGGGGGACGGGGCCGTTCGCTACTGCTGAGTGCTGCGGTGCTGCTTAACGCTTGCCGCGCAGCTTGGCGACAATGTCCGCCACGCGCTGCTGCAGGTTTTCTTTGACTGCGTTGGCATCACGCGTCTTTGGCTCGGCGCGGTTGACCTTTTCGCAGGAGCCGTTCGGGGCCTCTGCCGTCGCATCGGAAATCACGTCGGCGTTGTCGAGGTTGGCGACGTCGGTGCCATCGCCGCAGCTGATCGTGTCGGCCTCGCCGTCACGGGCGTATAGGCGGTCGTTGCCTGCTCCACCATTGAGGGTGTCGCCAACTGTGTCGGCGGCGCCATCAGCGCCAGCAACAACGTCGGCGCGCGCGACTGCCCAGAGGCGGTCGTTGCCGTCGCCGCCGTTTAGGACGTCAACGCCAGCGTTAGCAAACAGCAGGTCGTTGCCTGCGTCGCCTGAGAGCGTGTCGTCGCCGCGGCCACCGACTACGAGGTCGTTGCCTTCTCCCGCGGTAACGACGTCAGCGCCGTTCAGAGCGAAAACGCGGTCATTGCCGCCAAGCGCGGAGATTGAATCGGCCGCCTTGGTTCCAACAA
>JANRFB010000019.1:36192-38818 GCA_030725785.1 Solirubrobacteraceae bacterium | reverse complement strand
TTCTTGAAAACGGTCGGCTCGTCGCCCACGGCGACCACGAACACCTGCTCGTCGAAAGCGATCTTTATCGGCAGATAGTTGAGAAAGGACTGCCCGATCAGGTCTTCCTCACGCGCAAGCCGACCGAGAGCGAGGTCGCTGGGCTATGAGCAAGAGCCAGCGCCAGGAGATGGGCTTGACGCGCCGCGAGGACGTTCGCCGACGCCTCGAGGGCACGAGCGGGCGAGGCCGCAAGCTGCGTGGCCTTGCGAGCCTGATGAGTCCCTACCGCGGACGCGTGATTCTGATGTCGATCGCGCTCGTTATCGGCGTTGCAGCGTCACTGGCGCCGGCTCCATTAGCCGCCAAGGCGATCGACGGCGGCATCATCCCCGGCGACCTGTCGGTGCTAAACCTTGTCGTCGCCGCGTACATCATCAGCGTCCTCCTAGTCTGGGGATGCTCCTACGCGCAGACCTTCCTCGTCGGCTGGGTTGGACAACGCGCACTGGCCGACCTGCGCCGACGAATATTCGAACACCTCCAACAGATGCCGGTCGGCTTCTACGAGCGTCGCTCGGCCGGTGTGCTGATCAGCCGGATGACAAACGACGTTGACGCGCTCAACTCGCTCGTCACCGACACGATCATCACGCTCTTTCAAGCGACACTGACGTTGCTCGGTTCGATCGTGATTTTGTTGCTCCTGGATTGGCAGCTGGCGCTGCTCGTCTTCCTGATCTTCCCCGTGATGGCTATCGCGTCGCTGCTCTTCAGGATCGCCAGCGCCGACGCCTACAAACGCACGCGGGAGACGATCGGCTCGCTGACCGGCTACCTCCAGGAGACGCTCTCAGGCGTCCGCGTCGTCCGCGCTTTCGCGCAAGAGCCGGTCCACCGTGAACGCTTCCGCGACCTCAACGAGAGCAACCGCTCAGCAAATATGACGACCGTGAACCTCAACGCCGTCTACTTCCCCTCTGTTGAGCTGATCGCTGCCTTGGCGGTCGTGCTTGTGATCGCCTTCGGCGGGATGCAGGCGATCGACGGAGCGGTTGAGATCGGCGTGCTGGTCGGCTTCATCGCCGCGCTCAACGGCTTCTTCGACCCGATCACTCAGCTCTCGCAGGTCTACACGACATACCAATCCGGAATGGCGGCGCTCGACAAGATTTTTGAATTGCTGGACACGCCGTCCGACCTCGTCGACGCCCCGGACGCGATCACGCTGCCCTCAGTCAAGGGAGCGATTGAGTTCAGTTCCGTCTCGTTCGCATACCAGCCTCGCGTTGGCAGCGGCGAGGAGCCTGGCGAGACGAAGCTGGCGCTCGACGACGTCAGCGTCTCTATTGCCCCCGGAGAGACGGTCGCGCTGGTCGGCTCAACCGGCGCCGGCAAGTCAACCTTCGCGAAGTTGATTGCGCGCTTTTATGACCCAACCTGCGGCACGGTGAGCGTCGATGGCCACGACCTGCGATCAGTGACGATGCATTCGCTACGTAGCCAAATGGGAATAGTTCCCCAGGAGGGCTACCTCTTCAGCGGCACGATTGCCGAAAACCTTGCCTTCGCTCGCCCCGATGCGCCGCGCGAAGAGCTCGAGGCCGCCGCCAAGGCGGTCGGCGCATGGCCGTTCATCGAATCACTCGAAGACGGGCTCGACACGCAGATCGGCGAGCGCGGCGGAATGCTCTCGGCCGGCCAGCGCCAACTGATCGCCTTTGCGCGCGCCCTCGTCGCCGACCCTAGAATCTTGATTCTCGATGAAGCGACCTCCAACGTTGACATTCACTCCGAGCTCGCGATCGAAAAGGCCCTGCGCCGGCTCCTGGCCGGCAGGACCTCGGTCGTGATCGCCCACCGCCTCTCGACAATCCGCCAAGCCAGCCGAATCCTCGTGCTCGAAGGCGGCCGCATCGCCGAGCAGGGAACTCACGACGAACTGATCGCGCTCGGAGGCGTCTATTCCAACCTCTACTCCGACTGGGCAGCGCAGGCTGGCGCGGCATGAGCGGCGCCGCGATCGAATGGGTTGATCTGCAGGGAGGCCGCTTCAAGATGGGCAACCCCCGCGGCGACGGATACCAGCAGGATGGCGAGACGCCAGTTCATGAAGTTTCGCTGACGCCATTCGCAATATCTGCCACGACGGTCACGAATAGTCAGTTCGCAAGGTTTGTAGCGGAGACCGATTACACGACAGAGGCCGAGGAGTTCGGGTGGTCATTTGTCTTTGCGATGTTTCTGCCTGACGACTTTGAACCGACTCGAGCAGTCCAGCGCGCAGAATGGTGGCGCCAGGTCAACGGCGCAGACTGGCGCCACCCTGAAGGCCCTCAAAGCGACGTTGCCGACCGAGGCGACCACCCGGTGGTTCAGATCAGCTGGAACGACGCAGCCGCTTTCTGTGGCTGGGCCGACGCGCGACTGCCGACCGAAGCGGAGTGGGAATATGCAGCTCGCGGCGGCCTTGACGGAATGGCATTCCCTTGGGGAAACGCTCTTGAGCCCGATGGCACACACCTCATGAACGTTTTCCAAGGCGAGTTTCCTACCGGCAACACATGCGCCGACGGCTTTGCCGGCACCTCCCCCGTGAAAGCATTTCCGGCCAACGGATACGGCCTCTACGAAATGACCGGCAACG